>PMNG01000080.1 GCA_003162615.1 Methanothrix sp.
ATTTGGAATCGTTATACTAGTTATGGGAATTGGAATGGGCCTATTGTGGCTTACGCTCACAATAGCGGTTGCGTATCTCATATACAAACTGATCAAAAGTGAAAAGATACTCGTATCGAGCAGGTCAGTTGTCAGAAGTGCAGAGGACATTCTGTCTGAAGGGTATGCAAGGGTGAGTTGACTAGAGAGCAGTATATACAAATGAAAGAAGACCTATAGAAGGCCATATGAGCGTTTATTCTCGCGATTTAATCAAGGCCGTACCACATCTTCAAATCGTTAAAACGCCAATATAAGAGCTTGGGCAAAAGCCGCGAAAACACCTATCTAACATACCTCACGAACTTTTGCCCTTTTCCATACCGCATATTGCGTTCAATGGCTTCTCTGGTTCTAGACATGCAACCAGAATGTCTCGAGAATACATGGACAGCGCCAGATTTTTTATTCCACCTTGCTTTTTATAGTATAGAAACATTCTATAGACGTTATTCTTATCCCAGCATTTCCCTTAATCGGTATAGAACAAGGGAATCCGATCTCCAATCTGGATCTTGGGACGAATCTTAAGATATGTCTTTAGGGTCTCTTATCATGATTAAAAATTCGAATAATATGTGATGTAGTTGAGTGCGTAGAAAAATTATGCAAAGAGCGTATAAGTGTTTTGAATACGCTCATCTTCTCTTGTATTCGAGCTTCAGGCCCGACTCAGTCCAATCATAAACCGGGCAGCTCTTTCGCACATGGGCCGAGGCTTTTAAGGCCTGGACTATCACAGGCACAGTTATAGTGGCATCGGAGAAGACCTGCACTTTGCTTGCCTCCTTGGCCACCTTGCCCCAGGAGACTGCCTCCTCAAAAGTACAGCCAGAAAGCCCACCCCAGTGCGGCGCATCTGTAGTGTACTGAATTGCATAGCTGTGGCCACCCGAGTAGTTGCCGATCAGTTCTGCTATCACTTCCGTCTGTTGTATGAAGTTCTTAGGAACGCCTCCGCCGATGTAGATCACGCCCGTTTTGGCGGATTTCTCCACCATTTGCGTGATCTCGTCCACGTCCTTGATCTGATCTACCATGACTTTTTGGCCTTCACGGTAGGCTATGACCATCCCTATTCCCCAGGAGCTGTCTCCCAGAGCCGGAACGAATATAGGCACATTTGCTTTGTGCGCGGCCCCAAGGATCGTCGTATCGGGCAGATCCTTGCCCACCATGTACATGAGCTCACGCGAAGAGTAGCGACGCTCTTTGCTCAGAGCCTTCACGAAGTCGGATATGTAATTGTCGGCCTTGTGCAGCTCTATCTCAGATACGAAGACGTCATAGATCCTGTCGATCTTGCTCTCATTAAGGTAGGCGTCATCTGCGCACGCGCTCCCATGGTAGTGGACTATTCCCAGACCCTCGCATAGGTCGTGAAAGAGGTTTGCTCCAGTGCTAACAAGGCAGTCTACAAAGCGCTCTCTAATCAGGTAGGCTATGAACTCTCCCAAGCCAGCGGGCACCATTGCCCCAGCTAGGCCGAGGAAGATTGTCACATCCTCGTCAAGCATGCGTTCCCATACGCGCAGTGACGCCCCTAGCTGCCCACCCTGAAACCCCATGCAACTCATGTCGTTAACAAGATCGGCTACGTCCCGGTCTTTCACGGGTATTGTAGTCCTTATCTTCTCGTTGTCGCATATGAAGCCATGACCGTGATCCATATTATCCCTCTGAAGGATGTTCTTGCAGATTCCTGCAAAGCTGTCCTCTGACAGAAAACAGCTTGTATACGTTTAAAGATTATCCATCCCAACAAAGCGCCGATTTTCCAAGAAACCGGAGGTGATAGCTCTTTACATGGGATTTATATACCAAAAGGGCCCCTAAATCCAGATTCGGTATCATTGACAGGACTTCTAGGGAGATGATAGCTCGTATGTCCAATATCAAAGAATTCGTCTCATGTGCTGGGGATATAAACGGCGAAGATTTTTCCAAGCTATGCTGTGAGGTCAGAACCAATGTGGAAGGTTGAGGATTCCATCGACCTCTACGGAGTTGAGAATTGGGGCAACGGCTATTTTTCTGTTAATGATAAAGGCAATATAATCATCCTTCCTAACAAGGACCGATCTCGTAGCGTAGACGCGATGGACCTCATCAAAGAGATTGAGAAATCCAAAGATCTGGAGTTTCCCGTTCTATTACGCTTTCCACAGATGCTGGAAGACAGGATTGACGAGATCACGGGATCATTCTTGGGAGCTATTGAGGAGTTTTCCTACAAGGGCACTTATCAGCCCATATTTCCCATGAAGGTTAACCAAAGGAAAGAGGTCATCGAGTACATCATTAAGTATGGAGCCCAGTATAAAATCGGCCTTGAGGTGGGCACTAAGGCAGAGCTGTTGGCAGCACTGTCCCTGGGCCTGCCGAAGGATGCCCTTCTTATCTGCAACGGGTACAAGGACGAGGATTATCTGCGCCTGGCCCTGAGCGTCCACAGCGTCAATAATATTGTAATAGTTGTAGACCTCTTTGAGGAAGCCAACGACATCCTGAAGTACGCGGAGGAGATGGGCATAACCCCCAGAATCGGCATGAGGGTAAAGCTCTTTGCCAGGGGCTCGGGTCGCTGGGTTGAATCGGGAGGAGAGTCGGCTAAGTTCGGTCTGTCTACAAGCGAGGCCTTGGAACTGATGAAGATGCTGCGAGAGAAGGGGCTCTTGGATAGTCTTAAGATGATCCACTTCCACATCGGTTCGCAGATTACTGACATAAGGACCATCAAGAACGCTATGAACGAGGCGGCCAGAATCTACGCCAAAGCTCGCAAGATGGCTGAGATCGAGTACCTGAACGTCGGCGGCGGTCTTTCCGTAGACTACAACGGTTCCAACACTGCAACGCCTTCGAGCGCCAATTACTCTCTCCAGGAGTACGCCAACGACGTTGTTTATGCCATACAGAAGATCTGCGAAGAAGAAGAGGTTTCCTGCCCAACTATTGTCTCCGAGAGTGGAAGAGCCATAGCTGCCTATCACGCCATGCTCATCTTCAAAGTAATAGGAAAGAAGAACGCCAAGGACTCTTTGCTGAAGTCCCGGGAAACCGAGGACCCCATACAGATCGAGGATCTCTGCTGTGCCTTCAAGGAGATCGACATCGATAACTACAAAGAGCACTATCATGACGCTCTGCAGTACAGGGATGAGCTTTACGATTCATTCATTCTGGGCAACATCGGCCTGGAGGAGAGGGCCAAAGGAGAAACGCTCTTCTGGATGGTCTGCAAGAAGGCAGCCTTACTGGCCAAGCAGACAGAGGACGATTCTGAGGAATTCCAGGAGCTTAAGAAGCTGGTGAGCCAGAAGTACATCGGCAACTTCTCCCTATTCCAATCCGTTCCCGACATGTGGGGCGTGGAGCAGATCTTTCCCACTATTCCTCTGCACCGGCACAACGAGATGCCCAGCGAACGCGGCCGGATAGTGGACATCACGTGCGACTCGGACGGCGAAGTCAAGCGGTACGCTGGCGATAGCGAGGGCCTGGAGTACCTGGAGATGCACACGCTCATGGAGGGCGAGGATTACTACATGGGCATCTTCCTTCTGGGTGCATACCAGGATACGCTGGGAGACTTTCACAACCTGCTGGGAAGTGCCCACGAAGTGCACGTTATGGTAGAAGGGGACAACTGGTACATCTGCCAGAAAGTGGAAGGTGACACCTGCAGGAAGCTGCTGGACTTCTTCAACTATGAAACCAAGGACTACATCTGGGAGATCATGGACCGATGCGTAGAGAAGAAGCAGTGCATCGACAAGAAGGAGCTGGAGCAGATCGAGGCACAGCTCAACAGGACGCTGAAGGGTTACACCTACTTCATCACCAAGCCCAATGGGCACTTTAAAGATAAAGAGTTGGAACAAGGCGTGCCTCATGGCTAACCTTGATATTTTAGAGCAACATTGCCATTTTTTGTCTATATTTGAGTATTTCAACATAGTGGGGTAATCGAACTGTTAAAACAGGCAAAATATCACTCTGTGAGGGTTAGCCATTTACAGATCTTTAACTTCCCGATGTATTGCCATCCCGTCAAGAAATGATTGTTTTTGTAGGTTTCATATCACACAGTTCTAGCGCATCTGCCTGTGGCCAACACGGCCGATGCCCCAGGCCTGGCCAGCTCCTCCTCCAGAATACACCGGATCTCATCTTCCGAAAGAGGGAGCCGGATCGAGCGGGTGGGCACCAGAGCCTCCAGAAGACAGGTTAGATCCGGTGCTTCCTGGCCGCCGGTGGTAGCTGCTACTCCGTTCTTGAGCAAAACCACTAGAACGCTTCTCCTCTGCCAGACTGCGTTCACGAGGCCAGCTAGGCCGGTGTGAGCAAGGGCAAAATCGCCGATCAGGGCAACTCCTTTTTTCCGGAAGCCAGAAGCCACTCCGATGGACGACCCAAGGCCGTAGACAACGTCCACAGAACTGTATGGCTCACGAGTCGCGCGGATGGCACAGCCTGCATCACCCGCAACGGGCACTTCCAATCTTCCCAGAGCCTTGTATAGGGGAATAAAAGGACAATCGTCACAGATCCCCTTGTAGCCTCGGTTCGCCACGTGTTCATAAACAGAAGGCTCGCCCTCTGTCCTATTTTCAAGGTCTGATAGCGCCTTGACCAAGTCGGATCTATTCAGGGAACCGAATGGCAGATGACCGGTCAGCTTTCCTCTGACTTTCGGGCTCATTTTCAACTGGAACTCAATGAAGGGATCGGACTCCTCCGCTACCAGGACCAGACGATGGCCATCGATAAAACGTCGGATCAACTTCAAGGGCATAGGATGGGCATACCCCAGAGATAAAACAGAGACTCCCAGACCTTCGCCCAAAGCGGCAGGAAACCCACTGGCGATTATCCCAACATCCCCGGATGTCTGGAGAAGGTTGAGATGCGTGACCTCAGAAGCTTCTTGTGCCAGATGTTGCACTTCCAGGTGGAGCTTCTGGTGCCGCCCACGAGCGGTCAGATCCCAGGCCGTCCTATCGAATACCTGGCCTGTTACATTTAAGGGTGTTAGTGGTGGAGCTTGACCTTTCGCAGACATCAGGCGGTGAGTAATCCTGACGATCACGGGAATCCTCAGGTTCTCCGATAGCCGATATGCCTCATGAATAGAACCGTAGAGCGCAGCAGGATCTTTAGGGTCCAGGACCGGCAACCCTGTCAGGGGGCCGTAGAACCGGCTGTCCATCTCAGATTGTGATCCTTTGGGGCCCAGGTCGTCTCCTACGATTACTACTAGGCCCGACCCAATTGTGTGAGTGGTTGAGATAACCAGAGGGTCCGCTAAAACGTTCATGCCCATTTGTTTAACCACAACCAAAGAGCGCGCGCCAGTAGCCGAGGCTCCCAGGGCCATCTCCAGAGCAACCTTCTCGTTGACGACGATCTCGGCGCCCAAAGCATCTGCCAATTCGGTTATGGGGTAACCTGGGACATAAGTGATGACCTCAACCTCGGCATCCCTCACTGCAAGCCTGACGGCATCGAGGCCGGTAAATCCTTCCATCAGGCCCCTGGAATCACTGACTCATCAGACCTGGAAAAGTAAGGCAGAGCAGCTACAGCTCCGATCAGGCCCCGACCGTCTATGGCGATCTCCGCGCCCGCCGCCTTGACGGCGGACAATGCATCCTCGTATGTCAATCGCTCCTGCTTGCACCGGAGGGCATATGGCATTAGAATCGCGGGGTCAAAGCCCCGATAAACGGCCATGCCTGTGTTCTCAGATACGCTGTACTCCTGGAGGAGCGCCTTGAAGTCCTCCAGAAAGCCTTCGGTCTTGCCGGGTAGACAGGCGAACTCCACTGCAGTCGATACGCAGTTCTGGGTCTTGGTGGGCACAGGGAAGAGTTGGACCAACGAGTGAGAGATATACCTCGCCTCATGCCTGTCCACCTCGGAGGCTATATTGTGGATCAGGCACCATGTGGCTCCGGTGGTCTTATTGTCAGTATCATCCACGCCGATGACAACTCGCTCCCTTCTTGGAACAACTATGGTGCCCCTGGCCACCTTTCCACCGCCGCTCTCAGTCACTTCATAGCGTTGCACATCTCCCGCCTTAGCCCGTGTAAGGGTAGCTCCCACGCCTCCTCCACCTAAGCCGGCATAGGTTATCTCTATCTCGTCGCCCTTCACCTGAACAGATTCTATTCCCGCCGACCTCTTGGAGGATACAAGATCCAGATCCACTGTCCCTGGCCGGACTACGTAGCGGAACCACTCGCCCAAAGCCCGTGAGCTTTGAATCAATGGTCCCTTGGTGTAATGGTACCTGGCCCATGCTGATCCACCGTAGCAGGTGGACCGCTCCAGGATCTCAACCAGATCTCCGTCAGGGTCTGCTATGGCATGAATTTGCTTATAAACCACGACGTAGGGGTCTCTCAGGTTATGCACAGTCATTCCTCGTAACGGCTTTCGAGTTTTAGGTCGACGTTTCTATCATGGATGACTACTGCTCTTCCATAAGGTTACCGGTTTTCATGTACTCTCTGAGGACGACCGTGGCGTAGCTCCCTTTCGGCAGGAAGAACTCCAACTCGACACAGTTTTCGTCGACCATCACGCTTGGAGCGACCTGAAGCAGTGCCGTACGCCTAGTTCCCCTTGAACCCAAGTCGGAGTTGACGAGTATCCTGAAGTCCTCCTTGTCGACGCCCTCATCCCTCAGGACCTTCTCCTCGATCCGGCCCTCCTCGCCACAGGCAAGGCTGGACTCAAAGCCGAAGAGAGGCAAGGTAACCCAGGCCCTTCCGCGATCGACCAGTCTGTTTACGGCGTCCAGGTTGTCCTGGGTGACCACCTGGGTCTTTTCTAGGTCTGGAAGGTCTCCCTTAGCAAAGCACACTACGTCTCCGTCGATTGCCTTGTTAAGGGGCAGGCCTTCTGCCATCCTGCGGCTCAGGATGCGGTTAAAGATGTAGGACTGATATGCATGAACGAACATGTGTCGCAGATTGGGCGAGAGCACATTAAAAGAGCCGGCATAATCCCCAGGCCTCTCGACCAGGTAGTTGAGCATGGCCAGCTCGTAGCGTAGATAGCTTGGATATGTTTTTAGAGCTTTCCTGATATCTCTCTCATCCCAGAGGATCTGTCTCGCGTTGCGAGTGATCTCCGGCTCGTCTGAAAAAGGCATAGCCAGGTAGGTGAAGACTGCCTCCTCCGTCTTCCCGCGGACAAGGGCTTCGCCTACTTTGTGGGTGACTGGCCGGGTTTCTCCGAACCGCTGAATGCCGAAATAGTTGGGTATGCCCCACAGATTTCGGATCTCCTCTGTAATTCTAGCCAGTCTGGAAGACAAGTCCCGACAGTTCATCTCTTTAATCTTGATTTTGAACCTGTTCCCAAGCAGATCGCCAAGGTCCACGCTCCGGTTTGTCCTTCCAAGGATTCGTATTTTGATGTCGGGAAGAGTAATCCTTGACAGCTCGGATTCGTCCAAGTTCATTATGCTTATGCGTTGCCGAGTTACGGCACGCTTGTCCTTGGTCCCTGCCCAGCTGAACCGCTTCTGGCTGATTCGAAGCTGTCCGGCTAGCTCCCTTATCAGGTGGTGGGTGTCCCAGTCTTTCTTCTCAACATCGAGGACCAGATATCTACCGCCTTCGTAGTTGAAGTCCAAATAGACCTCCTCCACCTGAAAGTCCTCAGCGTTTGAACGCAGAATGCCACCACAACCGGCTGTATCTGTAGCGTAAAACTCCATTCCCAGGTTTCTGTCTCGTTCCGGAGCAGCTAACATCTCGCCTCAGAGCAGGCTGAGCTTGCCCGTGACCTTGTCCATCATCTTGTTTGGAGCTGGCCCAATGCCTAGCGCCGTTATGGTGCCTGGTGGAATTTCAGTAAGGCCGGCATCTGCTACTATGGCGCAAGGAAGACCAGCACGATCGGCCTCCTCTCTAAGCTTGAAAAGCGCCTGGACATTGGCCACCCTCAGGACCACCTTCTTCTGCCCCTCTGACCGCCATTGTCCGGCGGTGGACTTGTCAGCCCTCTCAAAGGCCATGACTGCTGCGTGGGCCACCTGGACCGCCAGCTTACCGCAAGAGAGCTTGAGATCGTCCCTGATCACAATACACTGTTTAAACTCCATTATGATTGCTCCACAGTAACAAGCGAAAGAACCAGACTAACGAATATTGGATAAAAGAAGAAAAGAGGCTCATGCCTCTTTGGTCATGACCTTCACGCAGACTGGGCTTTTGGCTATATTGCCCATTTTGGCTCCAATCAGATACTCTAGGCCCTTCTCTGCAGCAATGTCTACGATGCGCTGGGTAACCACTCCATCGAAGATAACGCCGTTAACCCCACCATTAGCTTCTTTCAGCTCTCTGGCCAGGTCTCGTACTGCAACCTCCTTCAGGACGCTCTGGTTCCTGTCGAACAGCCTGGCAGATAGGGTGCCGTTGAGCTCGTCAACGTGCTGCTTGAACCACTCTGTCTTGGGCTCGGGTTCTAGGATTGGAGCGACCTCATTAGCTACTGCAACCGTCTCTTCAGCAGGAATGACTTCACGGGGTCCAACCTCCCGCGGCATGATCCTTCTCGGAGCTATAGCCTCTGCCCTCTCGGCCACCTTCTCAGACATGTTCCTGACACACAGCGGACTCTCACGAATCAGGCTCTTCCTCTTTGCAGAGATCTCTCTCCTTCTTTTCGGCTGGTTCCTGATCTTGTACTGGTCCAGCACCTGCTCTACCGGGATCTTTTGTCTCAAAGCCCGCACTATTTCCTTCTGAGTGAGGTCCTCAACGCTCTTGCCTTCAGGTGCCCTGGCGACGAAATCGATATCTGCAACCTGGAGGAGCTCTTTGATTATGAGCTCGCCACCACGATCCCCGTCCGTGAAGGCGGTAACAACTTTTTTGGCGCAGAGTTCGGCTATGTTTGGAGGTACGTTGGTCCCACCTACGGCCACGGCATTTTTAATTCCGTACTTGAGAAGGTTGAGAACATCCGCTCTTCCCTCGACCACCAGGATGGCATCTGAGTCCACGACGTTAGGGCCAGCAGGCAGGTTGTCTTTGCCTAGATGGGTTATCTCCTCTACACGTACAGACTGCTTGATCTCCTCGGTTATCTCTTCGGTCTCCAAGATGTTCTCGTCGAACATCTCAACGAGGATGCGCTTGGCTCTATCTATTACGTACCTTCTCTTGGCCGCCCTAACGTCCTCTATTTTTTTTACCCCTATTCGAGCAATGCACGGGCCGACTCTGTCTATAGTCTCAAGAGCTGCGGCCAGAATGGCCGTTTCAACTTTGTCGAAGCTGGAGGGGATGGAGATGGTGCCGTTGGACTTTCCACCGCTGGAGGTGATCTGGACATCGATGCGCCCTAATCTGCCGGTCTTCTGGAGGTCCCTGAGATCCAGATCGCTGCCCAAGAGCCCTTCTGTTTGGCCAAAAATAGCCCCAACAACATCAGGCCTTTCCACTATTCCATCAGCGCCAATATCCGCATAAATTACATACTTGGTTGTATCAACATTTTGCATATTAAGACACCTCTAAATTTTAAAATAGTCAGATAAAAGTCACGCCCTTAACATCTCCGCTGGCGCTCTTCGGTGTCTACTAACGTCCCTCCGCGGCGCGAAGCAATCCTGCCCAAACTTGCAGGTGATTGAAGTGAGCTGTGAGTGAGCATGAATCAACATTTATCTAACTATTTCAGTGTCCATCTATCAATTTCATGGATCATCTGATAGAACTACCCACATATGAGCATTCTTCTTTCGCTAAACTGAACTATCTTATGTTGCACATTCATCGCCCCAACAACACTGGGGCTTAATCATCATGAGATTCGAAGCTCAAATGCGTGCTTCTACCATAGAAATGTGCTCAAAACTAGTTTAATAACTTTGTGGTAGCGACCGCTGCTGCCTGACATAGCTGGGATATATAAAAATTACCCTAATACGATAAATCCCTCTCCAGTTCTCACCACCACTACCTCCTCACCTTCCTTCACTGCCATGCCTCTTGGCCTAGACGCGACGGCAGTTTTGTAGCTTTCCGGGTCAAGGATCTCCAGAACCTTTTCATCTTTTGCCACAACCACTGCCTTCTGGGCATCAGCCCTGTTTCCCAGAACCAGAAGTCCCTCGACATCTTCTTCCTTCAGGGAGGTTCTGCGGTCCCCCTCAAGTGAGGTCAAAAGCGTCTTTCTACAGTCGAACCCTGTGACCTCAAATATTGTCCCTCTGCTTGATATTATATCCCCTTTCTTGAGATTGGGGAACCGCACGAGGATTGTCGTCCTATAAATGTCATTTCCGTCCTTCTTCCCCACAAGCTTGGCCGACTCCTGGGTCCTGCCCCCATATCGCTCGAATATGGCTCGTGCGATTTGACGTGCCAACTGAGTCGATCCGATGACTAGGTCCAAGCCTCCTTCCGTCTCCTTGATGTCCTGAATAAAGGCGAGCTGGTCTCCGCTACGATAGCAGGCTTCGGTCATGGAGAGTGCAATATCTCTACACGCTTCAAGCTCTGCTCTGGTGGGGGGCCTGGAGCTTCCTCTTATCTGGATCGTGGACTCGAAGTACTTCCCGGCCATCCTGCTGCATCGGTCGCAAGCAGTGAGGATGATCTTAACCGGGATATCAGCGGCCTCTTCGACTGGTATGCCCCTGAAAGATCCATTCATACTGACCCGAGCTAGGTATCTGGTGGCACCCCGCTTCAATAACTGAATGTCGATATCAGCATCCTGAATATCGCCGTGAACAAGAAGAGAATCATTGGTTGCCTCATAGGCCAGCTCCTCCGCTGTCCTCTCGGTGATCTGCCACCTGCCTTTGACAAGCTTGGCGCCACACACAGGGCACACAGTAACCTCAACGCGGTCGGGACTGCTTAGAATCTTGGTAGATTTAAGGATACAAGCGGGACAGAGCCCCTCGGTTGAAGGTTGCCCGCACTTTGGACATATAGATTGCTTCACATTAACACCATTTGGGCACAGGGGACGCCTTTTATTATCAGCACGTTCTCCCTGGCCACATACCCTAGTCTTATGGCATGGCCAACGGCCAGCTCTCCGACCAGGTTGGCCATTGTCGCTCTGGCCAAAGCTTGCTCCACATCTTGAGCCGTAGCTTTTTCTTCTCCAAAAAAGTCCGGCAGAATCTCGACGTGCAGATGACCCTCGACAAATTTCTTTCCCATGAGATCGCAGTCGCAGACGGCTATCAGAACCTCTCTCCCAGAACGGTGGGACTTCAGGTACAACTGCGGCTCATTCATTTGTTGATCATCCGCCTGCAGTTCATTTTCTTCCACGGCCACCTCACACCAATCTCAGCATCTTATGCTTTGGCTCCATGATGGAGCCGTCCCGCTTCAGCCGGGTGATGATCTCTTCTGCTCTGCTTCGCTCTATTCCCTGTTCCTCCGCCTTATCGAGGACTATTTCAAGAGGCGCAGAGCCTTGTTGTTCTTTGCTCACATCCCTTATTATGTCCAGCATCAATTTAGTCTTATCTCTGGTGGTCTTGCTAACTCCGGTGGCGATGATATCCACATCCAAAAGGCCGGTGTCCGGGTCCACGCCCACCTTTCGGAGACATGCTTCCATAATCTTGGTCACCCTCTGAGCGTCCTCGATGGTGACCGTGCTGCAAAGCCTGAGTCTGGCGTTGGCCTCGCCCAAACGGATAAGCGCTTCCAGCATTCTAGCGGTGACCGGAACGGGCTTGTTGGAATCGTGGCCCTGGGTTCTCAGACTTACATAGTAGTTGGCGAAATATTCTCGGGCCTCTTCTGTGAGGGTGGGAAAGATCTTCTTCCTGGCATAGGCCACGTATTTGCGGAGCTGCTCCGGCTCTATCTCCGGCATTATGACCGTCATGGCGGCATCGATGTCCTTTTGTAAAATCTTAGGGTTCCACTCAACCTGGGTGGACAGCTCACCGGCATAGTTGCTCTTCAGGATGTGGCGGGCTATCTGAGAGTCTCTATTGGCGTCAGGGTCGTCCGTTAGAACGAAGATCAGGTCGAACCGGGACATGAGGGCTGGCGTAAGGTTGATCTGGGGAGCTATGGGCTCGTACTTGTCGAACCTTCCCAGTTTTGGGTTAGCAGCGGCCAGCAAGGAACACCTGGATTTTAGGGTGGCCATGACGCCGGCCTTTGCTACGCTTATCGTCTGTTGCTCCATTGCCTCGTGCAGCGCGCTCTTGTCCTCGTTGTCCATCTTGTCCATCTCGTCCACAGCGGCGATGCCCTTGTCTGCAAGGACCAGAGCCCCTGCCTCTATAGTCCAGCGGCCGTCGCCCAGCTCGTCCTTGACAGCCGTTGCAGTCAGGCCCGCTGATGTGGAACTCTTACCTGAGGTGTAAATTCCGCGAGGCGAGATCTTGATCATGTACCTCAGAAGCTGGCTCTTGGCTATGCCAGGGTCGCCAACGAGTAATATGTGAATGTCGCCCCGGATTCTTGCTCCATCAGGTAGCCTCTTCGAGAATCCTGAGACCAGTTGAAGGGCCAGGGCCTCCTTTACGTCCTCGTAGCCGTAGATTGAAGGAGCGATCGACTTTCTTATATTCTCGTAGATCTCCGGGTCCCTGGCCATGTCCTTGATGATCTTCTCGTCCTCGGGCGAGATATCCACCTCCTCGAACTCCTGCTCCTTCAGCTCAATGGAGTTTCCTTTGTGGAATAGGTCGAAGTAGGTGCTTTTGCCAGCCTGAGGGGTTGATCGTTGGTAGGACTTGAGAATGCCATTGATGATCACCCGGTCCCCGGGAAAGATCCTTCCGGCCAGGTCGTCTTCCAACTCAACGTCCAGAGTCTGAGGCTGCTCGCCTCCCCGGAGCTCCTCGGGCGACTCCTGCACTCTTATCTTCTGGGCATCTACGAACTTGGACTTGGTCAGAATTAATTTGAAGGGCCCGCCTCGGTCGCAGGCCTGGTTCTGGCACTTCAGGTTCTGGTCCTCGAACTTCGTGCCAGTCTGCTCCCTGTAGAAGGTGTAGCCGCACCTCTGGCACTCGAAGGCTGCTGAGACTATCTTGGGACGGACCTCCGTGGCCGTCCTGACCAGGCCATCGATGGAGATCAGCTTGCCGATATGATCTGCTCGTAGCTCACGGGTCTTGTAGTGCTCGGGCAGCTCCACAATTCGGACGTGGGCCTTGTCAAGTATCACGTCCATGGGCAGGTCGATCTCCAGGAGAGCAGATTGAGCTGCCTCCAGAAGCTGCTCTGGTTCTTCCAGGAGTTGGTCCGCAAAGTCGGGATCGTATCTAGTCAAATCGGGAAAGCTTACATAAAGGCTGCGCTTGTCCGGGTAGGAGTCCGCCAGCTCGAGAATCTCCTTCTCATACCTCGAACTCAGGAACTCTTCCCACTTGGCGACAGGATCAGCGCTCATTATCGAAGAAGAATAAGATCAGGCATAGTATCTAAATCTAATCGAAGCAGGGAGAAGATATTCTCGATTTAGCTTGGCAGAAGTATATGATACAGAGAAAGCGTATATTCTTCTCAATCCTAATATGTACTGAATTGATCCGTAAGAACGGAGACCCAAGACAAAATCGGAAATGACTTTGGAATTCTGCCTTCCGGAGAGCTAATTATGAAGATCATCTGCGCCTATACAGTAAATCTCGATGCAGTNNGGAGATGAGCTGCCAATCGAGCGAGAAGAGGTAGCCGTAATCATTGAGAGGGCTTTCCACTGGGAGTACCGCCTGGGCGGAAACGCTGGGATCATGGCAGGCGTCCTGGCTACACTAGGAGCAGAGCCGGTTCTGAATGCCTCAGCCATCGGCCGCAGAATGGCTGAGATGCTTCATCCGGGAATCAGAATTCCCGTCTCCGGAAGCTTGAAAGAGCCGCTTCAGGCTGTAGGAGACAAAGAGATGATCCACTTCGTTTTCCAGTTCACAGAAGGCCAGACTATCTCGACTTCCGGTGGGCCCATCGTCTCTTCAAAAGCTAACCGGCTTATTGCTACATACGATCCCTTGAACTCCCGACTTTACTCCAGTCCGGATTTCGATGCTTACTGCCAGGAGAATATCAAGGACTTCGACGGCGCTATAGTCTCAGGATTCCATTTAGTTCCGATTATTGGGTTTAAGGAGATTTTCGACCGGAAGATCGAGCAGATAAGCTCTTGGAAAAAAGCCAACCCTGGACTGTATGTTCACGCAGAGATGGGCGCTTTCCACGAGCCGGAGATTATGGAATATCTCTTGGAACGCCTACCTGTGGACAGCCTGGGCATGAACGAAGACGAGCTGGCGAGGGTTACTAGCTTGAAGCCCGGCTGGCGAGGCACCATGGAAGCAGTATTGCAGATTAGAGTGCGTCTGGGATTGTCAAGGGTGGCGGTGCACACAAGGGATTACATCATAAGCGTTATGAAGGGGCTGATACCCCCGGAAAGAGAAGTTGAGGCTTTGACCAGAGGAGCTGATGCCGCTGCTGCTCTGGCGGCCACGGGATCGATAACGGGTTTGTCTCCAACTGAGGTGAATCCGGAAGGACTTGACGCCAGAGATGAGTTCTTACGAAATGGAGCCGTATCTCACGGACGTGGGGCTTATACGAGTTTGGGCGGGGAAGCGGTATGTTTAGTGCCGTCTCTTTTAGCAAGGCATCCCAAATTCACGGTGGGCTTAGGGGATACTACTACTGCAGCTATTTTTTACGAAGAGATGCTAGCCAGAAGGATGCCTCCGGGAGAAGGTCATGGCTCGTGAAGAGTATCATTGCATGAGATTTTCTTCCATTCATCATAGTTCTCATTTTTTTCGCAGATCCAAGTCTCGATATCGTTAAAAAGAAATTTTGGGAGCGGAACAGTCGCACGAGGATTCAGAAATAGCTGAAAAGTAGATTCAGGATCATTGGGTGCGTTGAGGGGATCTTCAAATGAATATATGATCGCCGAGATTATATCAAACGAAGAATTATCAAAAAGACAGGCGGGCACCGAGCAACCAGATGTCTTTTTAATTGTTTGGCGTTTTGAAACGTATGAAGGTTTATTTTTCCTCAAAACCAAGTCCTTTGCACCGGAAAGCACTCTAAGTGGTGCCGGGCAAGGAAAATTCAAAAGATGACCAAATTGATTTAGAGCGCACGAACTTAGCGCAATTATGAGCGGGTCCCCATGACTTGCAAAGTTCTTGGATTGGTATTCGTAAAATTTCTCTTGTTTCATTTTCAGGCCCTGAGATAATCTAAGCATGCATTCATCATGAGGTACATCGAAAACGCAATCTTCTGGGTGTTCTGAGACGCAATCAGTGCCGTTACCTGGATTGGGTGCCACTGCTTCTACCCAAATACAATTCCTATCCGTAAATGTAATTTTTACATCTGGACCTTCATCATGCTTTGATGTTTCAACTTTGAAGCCTGAAGAATTAGAAAGATGATGCAGGCAGACGGTGAGATACATCTCCCACCATCGTTGATGGAAATTTATCTGTGCTTCTTGTAAGAAAGTTTTCGGGGCAAAAGGCTCGAATTCTCTCCATAAAAGTTCTATTTTCTCCTTCAAATCGGCTCCTTGTGAGTCATCTCTCAAACGACGATATAAATCGTCTTGAAGATAAATTTCCTTTTTTCGTCCGAGCCACGGCCTAAAGAAAGCCGATGCGATTTTGCCCTTACCACCACAATTTATGGTTGATGACATTTCGCCGGTGATTATCTTTAACTTTAATTACCTTGTTGATCCCTGCCCGAATATATAAATAGTATAATCCATGATAACATTCATCGAAGCTGCTATGCAATTAGTAGCTCCTTGGATCGGTTCTTCTTGCTGTCGGGCTCTGCGTTTTCGTACTCAACAATGGCTTTGACTAGACCCTGGCCGGGGCCTACTATCCTGGTGATCTCGCCATCAGCGGCGCAATTCTGCGGGTTACAGTGCTTCTGGGCGAAATACTCTGAGATAGTATCATCCAGCTCCATGAGCTTCTTCACAATGGGGTTTCCTTTGTTTAACTTGTACATCTTGGCTCTGCCGACCTCTCGTGTGGCCGTAATCAGGTCCAATGCCTCTAACTTCGACCATACCTTAAACAGGGTTGCCCTGCTGAGATCTGTTCCTTCTGCAATTTCCGTCTTTGAGTAGTCAAACGCCTCGTTATCCATTAAGAAATCCAACACTTTCAGCATGGGACTTTTGATCCCAAGCTCCCTGATAAACAGGGACTCGCCGAGAGATGCCTCTTCGTCGATCTCTCCGACATGGTCGCTCTTCATACTACTTTCACCCCTGATTTTTAAAATCCCTGCCTAGTTGCTAGGTTGAATATATTCACCTTCCAAGGCAAGATTTAAATAATTTACCATCGACGTCTATAAAAGTAGACATCAAATAAAATGAGGTGAGGTAAACTGGATGCGGATGCACGCTTGACTGTAAAAGCACTCATCCTGAAGAAGCTACGTAGGCGCGATTATTGGGGGGGAAGCATACCAGTATTGACAATCTGAAGAAGGGCGTCAAGATCCACCTCCGAGGGGATGTGTCGGGAATAGCAGAAGAAATGATCAAAGAAGGATTATTGTTGCATCATCCGACCGGCTACGGTACACAAGTATCCTTGAACCCCCAGAAGAAGGCCGAGATAGACAGGATCATTAAAGAGGTCCTGAGTGATGGACCAGAGGTAAAATGATAATAAACCAATGGCAAATGCGCTCTTATCATCACCGTTATTTCCGTCTGACCTTCAGCACTGCTCCATCCTTGCCCACAATCATAACCTTCTCTCCCTTCTCCACAGTCTCTTCTGCCTCGGCCTTCCAGTACTCGCCCTGGAAGCTGACGTAGCCCTCAGGCGCTAGCCTGTCCAGCGCCTCTGCCTCTTCGCCGACGATCATGCCGATCACTGGCGGGGCAAACCTGATGCGGGCTATCTTATAGACTGCAAATGCCAGGAAGGCGGTCAGGATAAGAGACGGCAGGATAAAAGCCGCTGCAAGCGACCTCTGATACTCTCCGGGGACGTACCACTGAGGGTAGCTGGTAGGAATCAGCAGGATGCTCCCGATTGTAATGCAGATCAGCCCTGCCGCTGCCAGGATTCCAAAGGAATGGCTATGCAGCTCCACCAGGATCAGGGCCACACCAACGAGCATCAGGAACAGGCCGCCGAGGTTCACGTCGAACCCCTGGCCGATCAGACCAAGCGCTAGTGACATCACTCCAAACGCCTCCGCTCCCCAGCCTGGGCTGGACAGGCCGAAGATTATGCCGTACAGGCCGACCAGTATTAGAAGACCGGCGATCATGGGGTCCGACAGCAGCTTAAGGAACTGCAGATTTAAGGGCGGTTCGAAGAAGATGACTTCAGAGCTGTTGGTGGATAGTGTGACGTTCTTCACCCGAAGGCCGTTTACCTGACGAAGCAGATCCTGAGGATCGGGGCTGACGTACTCGATGGAGCCGAACTTCTTGGCATCGTCAGCGTTGAGATTCAGGTTGGAGAGCACGAACTCTCTTGCTGCCGTGCTGTTTCTGCCGTGCTTTTTTGCCTTCTCCTCAATCATGGCGACTATGGCGTTGATGGTCTTGCTATCGTTTATTGGAGTTGTTCCGCCTGTTGGCGATAGCTGGACCGGCTGAGCCGAGCCGATTATCGTGTGCGGAGCCATGGCAGCCACGTCAGAGCTCATCAGGATCAGGGTACCGGCAGACCAGGCCTTTGCTCCATCGGGGTAAACGTAGCCTATCACTGGAAGACTTGTCCTCTCAACCTGATCGATGATAGAAAACGTCTCTGTCAGGCCTCCTCCAGGAGTATCGAGAATTATCAAAATCGCTTGGTAGTTTCCAGACTCTGCATCTTGGATGGCTGCAGAGACTATGTCATCGCTTGCCGGAGTTATGGCGCTGTCCAGCTTGACTGCAAGAACGGGCTCATCAGTTGCCATGACAGCCAATGAGCTGATCAGAAAGATCGAGCTTACTAGCAGTAACAAAAGAAAAAATGAGCAGAGAGATGAGCAGTCTTGGGCGGGCTCTGCCGAAGAGCAAGACTCCGTCTCGATTCTCCTAACTCTGCCGACTAACCCTTTCGGGCTTGAGAGGAACGAGCGGTTCATTGCTCTCTTTTCGAGGCTTCCCTGGTAAGGGCACTGGTGAGACCAGCCACAGCACCAGTGGTCACATCACTCGCAGGGGTTACTATTATGAGGTTCTTCTCCCTGGCTATCTCCGCAAGAGTCTGCAGCTCTCTCAGCTTGATGGCCACAGGAGCCTCGCCGTATAGCTTGGCAGCCTCGGTCATTAGTTTGGACGCCTGGAACTCTCCATCGGCCAGGATTATCCTGGACCTCTTCTCCCTCTCTGCCTCTGCCTGCTTGGCAATTGCCCTCATCCGGGATTCGGGCAAGCTAACGTCGCGCAAGGTTACGGCGACGACCTTGATACCCCAGGGATCGGTGTGCTGGTCAAGGATCTCCTGAAGCTTCTTGTTCAGCTCCTCGCGCTTGGACAGCAAGTCGTCCAGTTCAATCTGACCCAGGACGTCCCGGAGAGTGGTCTGAGCCAAGAGGCTGGTGGCCATCCTGTAGTTCTCAACCTGAATAACTGCCCTGCCCGGGTCCACAACTCGATAGTAGATAACAGCGTCTACATCTACGCTTACGTTGTCCCTGGTTATGACCACCTGCTTGGCCACATCGATGGTCACAACCCGCAGGTCAAGCTGCACAACTCGGTCGATGATTGGAATTATGAAGAATATGCCCGGCCCCTTCACTCCGCTGAAACGTCCCAGACGGAAGATCACTACACGTTCGTACTCTCGAACTATCCTGATGGCCTGGGACAGGATGATGACCACAACCAGCAGGCCGATCAGAGAACTGGGATCAAACACCAAATAGACACCTGACGCTACTTTGTGCTTATTATCTTAAATAGCTACTGGCAAAAGGGCAGGACAAGATAAGCCTAAAAGATCTATTTCTTGAACTCCGTGTATCCGCACTTGCCACAGCTCATCCTCTCGGCGTGCTCCGCCAAAAAGACACCCTGGCCGCACCTTGGACATACCGGCTTCTTGGCCTTGACTGTATCTCCGCTGACCTCGTAATATTTGTTTATGGCCATCGGTTAAGCCTCCTTCTTGGCTTCTTCCGGGGCGACAAAGGTGTTTCTCTCCGTTATGTGAGGTCTCTCCACCTGTTTGGCCCTCTCCTCAGTCTCGTAGATCTTGGCATATCCGATAGTCTCACGCTTGCCGAACTCGGTCTTGAGGTTGTCAATGACCACCAAGCCTTCCTTGGAGTTCATTGTGGCGGCGATTCTATCGACGATGCTCTTCCTGGAAGGAGTAGCGCTCTCGTGGTCGACCTTGAAAACTACCTCTCTTCTGTTCAGCAGAGGATTGTTCTTCTCTTCTATAATCTTAATATCCAACTTCATTCCTCCAAAACCATTCTTTTCATTAGATCCTTGATTTGTTCTTTCTTTTCCTGGGTTACTTCTACCAGAACGCTCCCTTCATTGGGCTGTCCGTAGACTACTACCGATCCGAGAGGCGCATAGAGAATAGCAGGCAGGGTCGCTAGGTCCTCTTCTCCATCAACTACGATCTTTATGCGTTCCTTTCCGGCCAGGGAGTCCTTGATCAGCTCAATCAGCTCCGGGTTCAAAGTTGCCGCCGGGTTCTTTACCTTGATGGTCTTATAGCTATCGTACTCCAGTCTATGCTGGACGTGATCTGGTGCAGGCATTCTCTTTGTCTTGTTATCAACGACGGTCAGATCCGGAGTTATGGACGCCTCAAGAAGATAGAAAGCCGTCATATCGCCCACTGCAGCGATCTTTTTTGCGGCTTTAAGCTCCTGGCCCATTGCTTTTATGCACTCGACACCGTTGCCTTTGCATAGCTTACCCAGAGGGCTCTTCAGCTCAGAGCGCAACTCTTCGGGTAGAACCAGCAACTTCAATCTATCGCACCTTCAGAGCGTACCTGCCCGGAAGAGTTATCCCTAGCTTGGTCGCGATTACCGATCCCTTGGGATCGATGACGATGACGTATCCTCCCCAATCCTTGGACAGTGAGGACGAGCCACATATAGGGCACACCAATCCTTCAACTATCCTATGGCACTCCCTGCAGGCCTGATCGGTCATTTCGCCTCAGCCTCAGCGCTCTTGGACTCTGCCTTTTGAACAGCGTCGAGCCAATCCAGCTTTCCGAGGCCAGTCTGCCTCATGGTCAACCCGATCTTGCTCTCCCTGGGTTCTTTCTCGTTAAGGCTGACGGCAATTACCCTGGCCCGAACTTTCTCCCCTTCCCCTAGGGCTTTGTTGGACTCTTTGCTGACCAGGCGAGCGTTCTTTTCATCGTAGGATATGTACTCATTGGTGATCTGGCTTACGTGCAACAGGCCGTCAAAAGGCCCCATGCTCAAGAAAGCTCCGAACTTCACTATCTCCACAACTTCGCCCTCGATTATCTCCTGCATCTCCGGCTTGAAGACTACAGCCTCGAAGTCCACATCGTAGTAGACAGCTCCATCCCCTGCCAGGATTCTGCCTTCTCCAATCCTATCAGCACTCAGCACTGCAACGATTGTCCCCAGTGTCTTGTCCACCACGGCCTCGTATTTATTGCGCAGTGCAAGCTCAACTGCCTCCTCGAGAGGGTTTCCCATCTGATCCGGTGGTATCCTGACAATCCCCTCAAGCTTCATCCTCTTGTACATCAGAACTCCTTCTTCGTCGCCTCTAGATATCGACCCTGGCGCAGGTAAATAACGGTTATGCCCCTTCTAATTAACCTTTTCTTAAGCTCTTTGTCGTTGGTGAAGACAGCCGCCTTCTCACGAATGGCCAGATCCTCGAGGGCAAGATCCGCGTCCTCCCCTGAGCTGATGACTTTGCACTGCTCAGCCAAACCAAGGCCCACCTTTGCTGCCAGCTTGTCAAGCCCTTTGTCGGCTCTTTCCGTCAGATACCTTAGCTCTCTAAGCACCGGTCCCGGAACCAAGCATTCCACATACCCCAGGCGCAGCATCTCCGAGAAGATGTCCACTCCGAACTGCTCAGGCACCATCAGGGCGTTGGTATCAAGAAGCACTTTCACAACTCTACTCGATTATGGTCCCAACGCCTATGAGCCGCCATCTGGCTCCCATCCGCCTGGATACAGCAACCCTATCCCCCACTTCAGCGCACACCGGCCTCTTGAGCTGAACCTGGACAACTCCACCTTCCCGGGCGCTGGAAACTACGCCGACTGTCGTGGCAGTTCCCACGTTCAGCATCAACGGCTCGCTGGAGTGGATGGGCTCGACTGTGGACTCGTCTGTAACGCCAACCACACGTTCCAAGAGCCGCATCTCCATTATGAAGGAGTTCTTGACAGGCGGGAGCTTGCCAGGCTCGCCCGCAACCTGGCCGACAAGGGTATCGCTCTTGGTCATAACGGGGTCGAGCATTGTCCCTACGCCGACTAAGCCGCCGGGCGTAATCTCCTCTTGCTCTGCGCTGCCGGCAAGAAGGGTGACTACCTTGGTCTCCAAGGGAACCCACTGCTTTCTTCCCTCGGACTCGACGAGTCTTCCCGGACAGATCTCCAGCTTGTCTCCCGGATGCAGCAGACCCTGGCTGAGGGATCCGCCGATGACGCCTCCTTTAAGGTTATCAGGCGATGCGCCTGGACGGTTTACATCAAAAGACCTGGCGATCTTGAGTAGAGCAGGCTTCTGTACGTCTCTAGGTGGTGTGGGTATCATATTCTCGATGGCCTGAATGACCATGTCGATGTTGATGTTTTGTTGAGCGGAGATGGGGATTATCGGCGCGTTCTCCGCAACTGTGCCCTTTACAAAGCTCTTGATCTGGTTGTAGTGCTCTACTACCTTATCCTTGGAGATAAGATCGACCTTATTCTGTACGATGACGATCTTGTTGATCCCTGTGATGTTAAGGGCCATGAGGTGTTCTTTGGTCTGGGGCTGGGGGCAGGCCTCGTTGGCGGATATGACCAACACGGCTCCATCCATGATTGCCGCTCCGCAGAGCATGGTGGCCATGAGGGTCTCGTGGCCCGGGCTGTCCACGAAAGATACCGTGCGCAACACCTCGGTCTCCGTGCCGCAGTGAGGACACTTCGCTTCAACTGAGAAGCAGTCCGGCTCGGGGCATTGAGGACACCTTCTGAAGGTCGCATCAGCATACCCCAGGCGGATGGAGATACCCCGCTTGATCTCTTCGCTATGCTGATCAGTCCACACTCCTGAAAGGGATCTGACCAGGGTGGTCTTTCCGTGGTCAACGTGCCCCACCATGCCTATGTTGACCTCGGGCTTTTTAGCTATGGTTTTTTTAGCTTCAGATTTTACTTCCGACTTAACTTCAACCAAATTGAGATCTCCTTGGTAATTGTAATGACCTAGTAGTGGTGGAGATCACTATATAAATACTTCATGGTTTTGTTCAAAGGATCTTAGGCGTATCCAAGATCGGACTCTTTCAAGCCGGCCAGCAGTTCCCTTACGAATGTTGCATATGTCTTTCTGGAAAAGTCCGTCCATCCTTTAAACTCATCATAAAGCTCGGCTCCGAAGGTTTGCTCTTCATCGCTCTCGCTAGGCACCCCGAAAGATTTGAGATCCGAGAAGTTGTCCTCAAGAAAAAGCAGAAGGGCCATCTCTGCATAGGGCTTTGGAATTAGCGGCCGGGATTTGGAGAGCTGAACCATCAGCTTTTCGTCCTCTATCAGCTCATCCTGGGTGATCTGCAACCTGGTAGCTGCATACTGCTGAGCAGAGCTGGCAACCTCTCGTTTCTCATCCCCTGATAAAGCCCTAAGGTTCGCAGAGATCTGCTGGTAGATCTTGCTCATCTCGAACTCATGCTCCAGGGTAAATCCGAGGATTCTATCGCTGCTCTTTCTTATATACTCAGAGTTCAGTGCGATGATGGGAAACCACAGTTCCCGATAGTAAAAACGCCTGTTCATGGCAACCGAAAAATCCAGTGCTCCAGGGACAGAGGTGTAAATGGACGGAAAAAAAGCTATCGTCTCCGTCTCAAGCATTATGTATCTTGAGGCCTTATCGCCCGCCAAGCACTCTAAGCGCTTCGGATCGGAGAGCTTGTGAAATACTGACTTTGGGTCCAGGAGCTGCTTATAGTTTTTTGCAGCCAGCTCTCTCTCGGTCATGGGCATGTCGGCTAAACTCCTGGCCGCGCCCTTTGCAACTGAGTGGAGCCAGTTCCTAAAATCCTTCTCAAACGACTGCCGTTCTGAATCAGACACTCTCCACCTTATCGAGGACCACTTTATCAAGGATCTCTTTGAACATCTTCCACTGGTCTATAGGTATCCTTAGGCCGTTCTTGGACCAGCCTGTGTACTTCTCTGAGGTGACGTACTCTCGAATGTCTATCCCCACATTTCCTTTAAACTCTGTCNNAATAGAGTAGCGTCAAATTTAAATATGCCATATGCTAGCATGATACATGTTAGCATATAAGAGATGAGCGCATTGAGCGAAATAGGCAAGAGCGTGAGAATTGAGCGGATAATGAATAGAGACAGCGGCAACACAGTCATAATTCCTCTGGACCACGGAATATCTGTAGGACCCATCAAGGGGTTGGTGAACCTTGCCGACATGGTTGACAAGGTGGCCAAGGGCGGGGCCAATGCAGTCCTCCAGCAGAAGGGCATGGTCAGGCACGGGCACCGCGGCTACGGAAGCGATGTGGGCCTCATCGTCCATATGTCCGCGTCCACGTCGCTAGGGCCTGATCCCAACAACAAGGTCCAGGTGTGCCAGGTAGAGGAGTGCCTGAAGATGGGTGCCGACGCTGTAAGCGTCCATATAAACATAGGCTCCGAGACGGAGTCAGACCAGCTGTGCATTCTCGGCTGTGTGGCGGAGCGCTGCGACTTCTGGGGAATGCCTCTTGTGGCAATGATGTATCCACGAGGAAAGAATATCTCTAACCCAAATGCTCCTGACGTAGTGGCCCACGCTGCCCGCGCTGGTGCTGAGCTAGGCGCCGATATCGTCAAGACCAACTACACCGGAGACCCGGATACCTTCAGGCACGTGGTGGAGGGCTGCCCCGTGCCTGTCGTAATCGCCGGCGGCCCCAAGACTGAGACCGACATGGAGTTCCTGCAGATGATCGAGGGCGCCATCGAGGCTGGGGCCAGGGGCGTGGCCATCGGAAGAAACGTCTTCCAAGCCGAGGATCCCACCAAGATGACCAGGGCAATCTCGGCCATTGTCCACCTAGACAAGACTGCCGAGGAGGCAATTAAGATTTTGAAGTAATTATATATTATATAATTTTTCTGGTCGATATGGCTTCTAGGTCGATCTGCATGGATTGTAGTGGGGAGCCAAACATATACACAGAAAGAAGTCAGATCGATAACGAAAGTTTGGATATCTCCTGGCAAACCTTTATCTTCCAGAAGTTTGTTGTTGCTAGGGTCTGGGATGTGACCTTCGGGTTGAACCAGCGTTGGTGAGATTGAATGAAGTCTTTTTACAGCTTCATAAGCGAAGCATGGGGCTCGCCCAGAGAGGGCTACGTAGGAGCCTTGAGACAGGATAGACTGAAAGCCTGGCGCAAAGATTTGACTGTGCAGAGGATCGAGCGGCCAACTCGCCTGGACAGGGCGCGAACCCTGGGCTACAAAGCCAAGCAGGGCATAGTGGTCGCGCGGGTAAAGGTTAGGCGCGGGGGCCTGCGCAAGTCCAGGTACATAAGGAACAGAAGGACAAGGCATATGGGAATGGCAAAGATCACCATGGCCAAGTCCATCCAGCGCATAGCCGAGGAGCGGGCAGGCAGGAGATTCCGCAACATGGAAGTCCTCAACTCCTACTGGGTTGGAGAGGACGGAAAGCACAAGTGGTACGAGGTCATCCTGATCAACCCCAACCATCCGGCCATTAAGACGGACAAGGACCTGAATTGGGTGTGCGAGACATCCCATAGGGGCCGGGCTGAGCACGGCAAGACCAGCGCAGGCAAGCGCGGGCGCGGGCTCATGGTCAAGGGCAAAGGAGCAGAGAAGAGACGCCCGAGCATCAGGTCCCACGGCTCCAGAGGAAAGTGATTCACAGGGTCTCTTTTAGTACTTTCGTGGCTGCAACAGAGGACGAAGAGAGGGTAAAAGAGGCCCTCTGCATCTTCGTTCCCCTTGACGGCATATCTGTCGTCTTTGCAACAGGCCACTACGGCAATTCCATAAAAATCCTGGACGCCACCCTGAAGAAGAGAGACGGACTGGGCTTCTTCCGCATCTTGAGAGAGCAGCTCCCGAGAGTGGATCTTGTCAGGCTGCGGAGGGAACTGCCGGAGAGGGTGGACGAGAAGAGCGAGCTTCACTTCCGATTGGACAAGCAAGCAGCCTTCAAGGGAAAGGTCTCTCTCACTGACTCCAGGGACGCCATAGTTGTGACTGCTCTCATCGAGTCCTACCCTGCAAAGTACGAGGAGGCACTGAGGATAGCGGGAGAGCTCTTATGAGCTGTCAAGAGTTATGAGCTATTTTGAGAGCTGCCTTCATTCTCTTCCCGAAGGGTCCGACTCTCCCAGCAAGATGGCTACTGTGGCTCGTCGGCTGGGATATGAAGGAATCATAATCTGCAACCACACCGGTTTTGAGAAGTTCTTCAGACCAGATGCCGTAAGGGAAGTTAAGGGCATAAAGGTAGCCTTCGGAATTGAGATCGTGGCCAACAGCCCCAGGTCCATGCGTAGCCGCGTGGCCTCGGCCAGGGCGCGGTTCCCTTTCGTAAGCGTGCACGGCGGATCTGAGGAGACGAACAAAGCTGCCTGCGAAAACCCGGAAGTCGACGTGCTGTTCCACCCCGAAGAAGGCAGAAAGGTCCTTGGCATAGCAGCAGCGAGGGCTGCTCGGATGAACCAGGTGGCGATCGGATTTGACCTTCGTCCGCTGATCCGTCTTCGAGGGAACTCTCGGTCCAGGTGGCTAGAGGTCGTCCAGAGGAACCTGAATCTGGTCCGCAAGTTCGATCTTTCAATGACCATAACCACTGGTTCCAGATCCTGCTTGGATCTTCGGGCTCCCAGGGAGCTGCGGGCGCTGGCAGAGATAGCAGGCTTTGAAAGCCATGAAACCGAAGAAGCACTCAGATACCCTGCACGAGTGTTGGAGCTTAACAGTCGAAGATGGGCAGGCCCCGGAGTGGAGATCCTTTGAGGTCAAGGCTGCCAGTGCTCCGCATGCGGCGGAGGTACATTGCCTTCGAGGTGGACTCGGAGGAGACTGTGAAGCCCAAGGACCTGGGCTTAGAGATAATCTCTTGTCAGGCATCGCTATTTGGAGACAAGGGCGCGTCTATGAATCGGATCAAGCTGATTTCCTTTGACGGCCGTTTCGGGCTTTTAAGGTGCTCATACTCTCGTGTAGAGGAAAGCAGAGCAGTTCTGGCTACCATTTATTCGATAACGGGGATTAGGGCAGCAATTCGCGTAAAAGGGGTCTCGGGAACGATCAAAGCAGCGACAGAAAAGTATATACCCAAACTGAGCTTATCAATAGCTGAAACAAGCGCTGAAAACGACGGAAGAAGAATCGAGCTGGATGGAGTTTCTGGTTGGATTATCCACAGCCACGGCCGCGAGATCGATCTCTCTCCGGACGAGAAGAACAGGACCAAAGGATCAGATACCCGTTACTTGGGACTGACCTCTTTCGATTTATGTGGAGGATGCGACGATGCAGATGGCACCGCAGATGGGTTACGACAGGGCGATAACTGTATTCAGCCCTGATGGACGGCTCTTTCAGGTGGAGTATGCCCGCGAAGCCGTTAGGCGAGGAACCACGGCAGTCGGTATAAAGGCAACGGACGGCGTAGCCGTTCTGGTGGACAAGAGGATTACCAGCAGGCTCATGGAGCCTAAATCCATTGAGAAGATCTTTCAGATAGATACACATATAGGTGCTGCCACATCAGGCCTGGTGGCTGATGCTAGGGTATTGATTGACAGAGCCCGGGTGGAAAGCCAGATCAACAGGCTGGTCTATGACGAGCCCATCGGCGTAGAGGCGCTGGCCAAAAAGATCTGCGATTTCAAGCAGCAATACACCCAGTATGGTGGTGTCAGGCCGTTCGGCACAGCCCTTTTGATAATCGGAGCCGAGGAGGATAGAACCCGCCTCTTCGAGACTGATCCAAGCGGTGCCCTTCTGGAGTACAAGGCGACCGGGATCGGAGCGGGCAGATCGTCGGTCATGGAGGTTTTCGAGGAGAAGTACAAGGAAGACCTCTTGATGGATGATGCTATAATCCTTGGACTAGAGGCACTGTACAAGGCCGCTGAAGGAAAGGTAGAGGCCGCCACTACAGAGATCGGAATAATCAAGCTTGCCGATAAAAAGTTCTACAAGCTGAACGAGTCAGAGGTAGCAGAATACGTGGATAAGATGAAGGCGTCGCTGCCTAAAGGGGAAGCTTAGATGGTAAGACTGGAAGACGCCGTTCCAGCCAGACTTAAAACTCATGGAGCCACCTTTGAGGTACTTGTAGATCCAGACGGAGCTTTGGCCCTGCGAAGGGGAGACAGCGTTAATATCGAGGAGATCCTGGCAGTTGAAGACGTCTTCGAGAATGCCAGCCGCGGGGATCGCAGCGCAGAAGAAGATCTGATAAAAGCCTTTGAGACGACCGATGTCGCCATCATTGCCGAGAAGATAATTAAGAAAGGCGAGATCAGCCTGACTGCGGAGCAGAGAAAGCAGATTATAGAGAACAAGCGTAGGCAGGTAATTGAGATAATCGCCAGGAACGCCATCAACCCCCAGACCAAGACACCCCATCCACCGGCCAGGATCGAGCAGGCAATGAAGGAAGCCAAAGTTAACATAGACCCGTCCAAATCCGCAGACGAGCTGGTAAACATAGCCATGAAAGCCATTCGGCCTTTAATACCGATAAGGTTCGAAGAGGTGGAAGTGGCAGTCAAGATACCTGCTGACTATGCTCCCAAAGCCTACGGCGACATAGCAGCCTTTGGCAAGGTCATCCGTGAGTCATGGCAGAACAACGGCTCTTGGATAGGCGTAGTGAAGATCCCGGCAGGAATGCAGACCGATTTCTACTCCCTTATCAACCGCTTGACTAAAGGCGAGGCAGAGACGAAGCTTCTTAAGCATTGAAAGACCAGGGATTGGATCGCATGGATCGCAAAGTGGTAATACCGGGGGATCTTCTCTCCGAAGAGGCTAAAAGATCTGGAGAGGGAACCTTCGTCAAAGACGGGAAAGTCTACTCTCTTCTGTACGGGCTGGCGAACTGCAGGGACAGGATAAATGTAATACCCCTGGCAGGGAAGTACGTGCCCGCTCCCGGGGATAATGTCATTGGCGTTGTGAAAGACATAACGTTTTCCAACTGGATTATAGACATAAACTCGCCCTATGACGGTCTTCTCCACATATCCGAGTTTCCTAAGAGGATCGATGCAGATGAAATGTCCAAGTACTTATCCTTGGGCAGTTCCACAATGATCCGGGTCAAAGATGTGGACTCCACAATGAAGGTGGAGCTGACCCTGAACGATCGAAAGCTGGGGCTTCTCAAAACGGGAAGAATTATTGAGATAAACCACACAAGAGTACCGAGGCTGATCGGAAAAGGCGGCTCCATGATCAGCATGCTTAAAAAAGAGCTTAACTGCAACATTTTCGTGGGCCAAAACGGCAGAATCTGGATCAATGGAGGAGCAGAGGACATGGATCTGGCTCTTAAGACCATACTTCTGATAGAGAAGGAAGCCCACACCAGTGGGCTCACTGATAGGATCGTTGATTTCTTGAAGAAGGAGAAAGGGGCCGGAAATTGATCGCTGCGTATGAAAATGATCGCTATGGATGGAAGTAACATATCATTCTTTAAAGAAGGGCTTCGCCTGGATGGTCGGAGGGCCGATGAGTTCAGGCCGCTGAAGATCGAGGTTGGAGTTCTTGCAAGGGCCGATGGGTCCTGTTATGTTGAGATGGGCGGAAACAAAGTTATAGCTGCAGTGTATGGACCCAGGGAGGTTCACCCAAGACATCTGCAGGAAGCTACCAGAGCCATAGTACGGTACAGATATAACATGGCCTCCTTCTCAGTGGAAGAGAGGAAACGACCTGGACCGGACAGACGATCTTACGAGCTGTCCAAAGTCAGTCGTGAGGCCCTGGAGCCAGTGATCTTCACCTCTTACTACCCGCGTTCCGTCATAGACGTGTTTGTAGAGGTTCTTCAGGCGGACGCCGGCACTAGAACCGCTGGAATCAACGCCGCTTCGGTGGCCTTGGCGGATGCCGGGATACCGATGAAATCCATGATAAGCGCCTGCGCGGCCGGAAAAGTAGCCGACACCATAGTCCTCGACCCCATGAAGGAGGAGGATAACTTCGGCCAGGCGGACATGCCCATAGCCATGACGCCTACGGGGCAGATCACATTGCTTCAGATGGACGGCCACCTGACAAAAGATGAGTTCCAGCGGGCGATGGAGCTGGCCATTAAAGGCTGCCGGGACATATACGAAATCCAGAGAAAGAGCCTCATAGAAAAATACAATCAGCTCGGGTCCGAGCTCGCTGTGGTCCAGGAGGCGGAGGTCCTATGACCAACGTCATCGCAGAGATCAAAAAGGATTACCTTTACAACCTGTTCTTGAAGGGCGAACGTGCCGATGGGAGGGCTTTTGATCAGTACAGGGAGTTCTCAGTGGAGAGGAACCTGATCAGCAAGGCTGAGGGAAGCGCCTTGGTCAAGCTTGGTTCCAGCCAAGTTCTGGTTGGGGTCAAGATGCAACCAGGAGAGCCGTTTCCGGATACGCCCAACCGGGGAGTCATAATCACAAATGCAGAACTGGTGCCTTTGGCATCGCCCGTTTTTGAACCAGGGCCGCCCAACGAGACGGGAATCGAGCTGGCAAGACTAGTGGATCGCGGGGTCAGAGAGTCAAAGGCCATTGACCTGGAAGCCTTATGCATAACTCCAGGCAAGCAGGTGTGGATTATATTCATCGACGTTCATATTCTGGACGATTGCGGAAACATTCTGGACGCGGCAAGCATTGGAGCCATAGCTGCTTTGCTGACGACCAAAGTCCCGGCCAGCAAGTTCGGCCTGGGAGAGGATTACCCACTGCCGGTCAAAGATATACCTATCGCCACAACTGCTATCGAGTTCGGCGATGTCATCATGTTTGATCCGGACAGCGATGAAGAATCGATCGCGAACACAAAACTCACTGTGCTCTCTACAGCCGACGGAAGCATATGCGGCATGCAAAAAAGCGGAACCGGAGTGCTTAGGCAGGAGCAGATCTACCGCATTGTTGATATAGCATGTGAGAAAGCTAAAGAGATCCGGGAGAAGTTTCTGGAAGAATAATCATGGTCAAGCAATTCAAAAAAGGAAGAAAGAGCAGATCTGCAGCCAGATTTGGTCCAAGGTACGGTCGCAAGTCGCGAAAGCTTGTAGCGGATATGGAGGAGAAGTCCAAGGCGCTATACGACTGCCCCCAGTGTGGAAGGAACAGGGTTCGAAGAACCGGCACTGCCATCTGGAACTGCACCAAGTGCGGCTACACCTTTGCTGGAGGCTGTTATATACCCCATACCTCAGTCGGGCGTTCTGTCCTTCGGTCTGTCAGGAAGAGCCTGGAGACAGAGTAGATGACTTACAAGTGTACCAGATGCAAGAAAACCGTGGAAGTCGACTACGAGTACAGCGGCATTCGTTGCCCTTATTGTGGGCATAGAATATTGATGAAAGAACGGCCAACCACGGTCAAGAAAATGCGCGCGGTGTAATTACAGTCGCTAGCTCGCGAAATCCGTTTCGCCCAAAACGAGTTGCCTATACAAGCTCTGGATGGCTTCCTCGTTTTATTGCTATCGGGCGAAGTGGGGACCCGACAGATGAGATTCGTAGCGCAGGCAGCGAGACGCTCAACCTAAGTAAGCTTTGAAGAACTGTGCTGGCAGGGCTTGACCTTGCAGTCTCATCAGAGCTAAAGTTCGAGCAAGGCCAATCTGGCGTGCTCGCTCTTCGGCGACATTAAGTGGCGGATTTTAACGGCTATGGCTAGAAACCAGGTCCTGACAGGGTTGTTGGGCAGCATCAAGGTACACGATACATGCGTTTGGTATTGAACCCATGGGCCGAAAGCTATGAAGGGCTGTGCAGATCTCGTCTTCCCTTGCGAGAATGCGGATGACATATTTCAGGCTTTGAGGCCAGAGCTGGAAGACGAACTTCAGCGATCAAGAGTGGGCCTGACCCTCGGCCAGGGTTTCATAAGATTGAGGATTGAAGGTGACGATATCGTCTCCATCAGAGCAGCTTTAAATACCTGGCTAAGATTGGTAAAGATCGTATTTGAAATGGCAAACATTTGAGATTGGTGAGCATATGAGTGGCGAATTGCCTCCGCAGATTCAGAATCAGCTGGCTCAGCTCCAGCAACTCCAGCAGCAGGCACAAGCAGTAATAAGCCAGAAGAGCCAAATAGAGGCCCTGATCAGAGAAACCGATGCTGCTCTAAAAGAGCTTGAGAAGGGAAGCGACGATGCAATCATCTATAAGAGCGTCGGTGAGCTCCTCTTTAAGGCCGAGAAGCCAAAGCTTGTTGAAGAACTAAAAGAGAGAAAGGACATGATGGATCTTCGGCTAAAGACCATGAGCAAGCAAGAGGAGCGCATCCAGAGCAGGTTCACCCAGCTACAAGATCAGCTAAAGCAGTCTCTGGGACAGATTCCACCAAAGGGTGGCTAAGAAAGATCATACAGCGGGCCCGTGGCTTAGCCAGGATATAGCACCGGGCTTCTAACCCGGGGGTCGCGGGTTCGAGTCCCGCCGGGCCCGCCTTATTGTGAGGAAAACATGTGTGAGCTTGTAGTTTACACCGTCAGAGGTGGAGGTCGGGAGAAGGTTATGGAAGGAGTTGTAAGGTTGGTTCCCCATGACGGAAAAGTTCTGTTGGAGGGCATCTTCGGAGACTCCTTAGACGTAGAAGGCAAGCTTTCCGAGGTAAACATAATCTCTCAGGAAGCGAATATCGTAGCGGTTGGTTAGTCCCACGTAAATCGATTCGATTCAGTTCGCTGATACGTCCCCCCAGGTTGTACCCCCAAGTCACTTCTGGAGACATAAAAATGTCGAGGAAGCGATTAAATCTGGTCTTGGGATTAGTGGAGGGAAATATAGATTTTAATCCATATTTAGTCCAATGTAGAAAACATCTTATANNTTCCAAGACCAACCGGCCAACTACAGAGGATTTCGCGGAATTTAGAGAATTCTTGCATGTAAAAATCTCGCCAAAAGCACGTTTATATAATAACTATTCTTTGCCATTAAGAAGTATCACGAAATGTGGGGAGGGCAAGTAGAGTATCGTTTCTATAGAGGAAAGACGAAATTCCCTACTACTTTGACGAGGACGACGTGTTGCACATATTCTCCGTGATCGCCAACATCAAACACTTGGCTATGTTTCAGACACTATTCTATGGATGCTTGCGTGCTACTGAGCTATGTAATCTCGATGATGAAGATGTAGACCTAATAATCTGAAACTCCGAGTCCGTGAGGGTAATGGAGGTAGAAATGGAATAGTTCTGATAAATAACACATGTGCTCATACGCTCCAGCAATATCTCAAGGTGCGCCCACGATTCGAAATAGATGGAAGGCAACCACTCTTATATACGGATTATGGTAATCGGTGGACTATGTATAGTCCCTAAATCTTTG
>PMNG01000149.1 GCA_003162615.1 Methanothrix sp.
AAGTTCTTAAATGCGGGCCACTCCTTTTTCACAACAAATCATCGCCCAAATCGAATATATTTCGGCAGAAAGCTTCGCCGCTGTACGTTTTACAAAACTTGGTGCCTCGATGCCGCCCCACATGTTCAGGAGAGGATGGGGAAGAGAACCATGATAATACCTCAGGATCTCAATCCCTTGGCAGGTCCGGTCGAGGGGGACTCGCTGGAACTGAAAGCCGTGTCGCTGCCTGTTACTGAATTTCCACTTACGGTCATAGAAAGCCGATAGAGTCTCAGATCCTCAAGCGATACTAAGTCCAAAATCAACATGTCACCTTTGATGCTGCCACTTGCGACTGCTGTTTGGGTGTCGTTTTCATCCATAATTTTCCCCTTTCCGAAAACGGCATCTTCACTCTGAACCAGGGTTACGTTTGCATAAACAGGTGTGCCAGCGTCAATTTCCAAGGACCAAGTTCCTGCAGCTGAAGCCGGTCTGGCTTGTGTCGATGGAGCAGCTATCGAGGATTCACCAACGGTTGCAACTGGCTGAGTTGCGATAGTCTGGTTCTGTTCCTCGATTCTGGTTTGCTGGGGAGTGCTTGCTCCAGATGATGAATTTTTACCGAAAGGCACGCTTAGAATATCCGTTCCCGGCTGTCCAGTCTGAGCTGCCCTTGAAGCTTGAGCTTGTTCAGTTAAACTGGGTAAGTCACCATTACCACTTGAAATCAAATCATCAACCGACTGGTAGTATTCCGGATTGTTCCAATCTATAGAGTATGAGCTGATAGCAAAGAAAGCAAGCAGAAGCAAAGACAACATTATCAATACATTAGTTCTCACGGTTTCTAAGCCTCCAAGTTATGTGGCGTTGAACCTTCATCAATCTCTGCACTTCTCCTAACTGAATTCCTCTGCGTCCGTTTAGCTGCCTGCTCGGTAGACCGCCCTAGCTCCCTAGAACCACTAGTGGACCGAAACCCACTTAATTCCGCTGTCATTTTCCGGTTGAGGGCGTATGTTGGGTACCAAGACCGATGGAGAGCCTTCAGGTTGCTTGATGCGTTCTTTGATACTTAGCGATGCTTCCGTTTGCACTATCGGGTTTCCAGAATCATCCAGCCAGAGCAATTGAATTATCGTACCTATCCCTATGCAAACGTCTCTCGGAGTTGTCCAGAGGGTTGTCGGTAATCCGTTCTCGCCCGTTTTAACCTCTGCATGGCTAGAATTAAGACAAATGAATCCATTTCCAATATCTGTCACAACTCCGTCAACACTGAGCAACCCCAAGCTACTGACACTTGTGGCTCTCACATAATCGCCTGTTTGTGGCATCTTCGCGTCCACCAAGCCGCTTGAAATTATCGTGGCTATAACAATAAAGGCGGTAGCTATTGCTATTTCAATCGATCTCATCTCAGTCATCATCGATATAGTCGTTCCACTATATATTCAGCCAAGCACGATTCCCATTCGGTCACATTATCCACGCCGAGGAGATCGAAGTTGATTCCAAGTTCTGCTTTAAGATGAGATTGTTTTAAAGAAAATATTTATATATGATTAACATATCTATAAAGAAAGAGGGATTATAATAAGACAAACCACTGTTAAGGTGCTGGACGAAAAAGATCAGGAATTCATCGATGCATTGCGAAGCCTAAACGTGCCAAGAAACGTGGCCGGGCTGATAACTTATCTCGCAAATACGAACGATGCGACCTCCAGGCAAATCGAAATGGGTACAAACCTGAGGCAGCCTGAAGTGAGCATAGCAATGCGTACACTTCGCCAAAATAATTGGGTCAATGAACGCGATGTTAAGGCCGAGGGAAAAGGTCGGCCAATGAAAGTCTATAAGCTCCGAGTAACCATCCAAGAGATCATACAGCACTATGAAGCGGAGAAAAACAATGAGGCAGCCGAGACTATGCGGTCTATTCAGAGGCTGAAGGAGCTAAAGTCTTCATAGTCTCAGAAGGCTACATCGCCTCACTATTTTAGCGGACAAGCCAACTTGCCTCCCTGCGGCAGCCATGTCATTCACCAGGAATAGTCTCTATGTTGCTGTTTCCTTGGTAGCTATGGAGTTCTTCAAATCAGCGCATACTTTGCCACTTGGGTACTTACCACATTCAAATCCCCAACTGCGGTATGTGCGCCAGATAGCTTTCCTTTAGCTCTTTCTTGTCGATGTGGTTATAGATATCGATGGCCTCACGTCGCGCATCGCCTCTAAGCTCCTTAACAAAATCCCTGGACATGCCCGCCCTTATAAGGTGAGTCGTGAACCAATGACGGCAACAATGAGGCCCAAAGTGCTCCTCTAGTTTTTCCGATTGAGGATCATGTAATCCAATCCTAGATGCATGCTTCTCAACCAACCGCTCTACTTGGTCTGGGCATAATCGGGAGCCTTTGCGGCTGATGAATAGAGCAGGGCCATCCGTGCCCTTTCTGGTCTTTCTTACCTGAAGCCATTTGCTTAGAGCCCTTATTGCCTCTTCATCGATGAAAAGCAGGCGATTCGATCTCTTTGCCGTAGGTTTGAGCTTCACGTCACCAGTTTCTAGATTGATATCTACTAAATCCAAGCGGCAAAGTTCATTTCTGCGAAGTCCAGTCTTAAATAGCAAGACCAGTATGGCCCGATCGCGTGTGTCCAGAACAGAGTTTACGAGCCTGCTTGCATCTGAGACACCAATGATCTGTCTCATCTCACCGTCATTTTTTGTATCAATATTTTGCAAGTATCTTCTTCTAAATGGTAGAATAGGATTGCTTGTCACTCGCTCAGCATCGATAAGGAATGTGTAGAATGTGCTCAAGTATACCAATTTCCGATCAAGAGTTCTGTGTTTGAGTTGCCTCTCTTTGAGGTGCGACAGGAATGCTTTGAGATCTTCTTTGTTAATGGTCAGAGCATCTTTGCCCCTGGAATTCAGGAATAACGAAAATTCTCGAACACAACTCACATAATCATCTGCGGAGACCATGCCTCTTAGCTCGCAGTCTGCCTGGAATTCGCTTATAAGATCAATCATGACCCCATTGGTCGATGGCAAGGTTTCGATGCTCATTCTTTCCATCTCCAGCCATTGGCAGTCTCTTCAGCAAGGCCAAATCGTTTCAATGATTCGAGCTGATTGCCTACCAGCTTCACGGCCTCGCTATCTCTTGGATCAATCCCTAACTCCTTTAGTATAGTATATCCATCGAATGTTCTATTTCTTAACTTTAATATCGATACAAGGTCCTCATCGTATCGTCTTTGCCCAGAACTTGCGTCCACATCAGAGAAAGCAGCATAGCGAGCCTTGTAGACTTCTCCTTCGAGCTTCCCAAGCAGCATATTCTTAATCTTGAGTTCCCCTCGAAGCTTCTGAGACTCATCTTTGATTTCGGAAAGCTCCCTTACAAGTTCTGAACGCGAAATCTCCTTCTCCGCGTCCACACTTCTTTCGGCCATTTCGTAAATGTATTTGCTTAAAGGGACCTTTGCATTCTTGGCTAACTCAGCCCATCGCTTCTTGTCTTCTTCAGAAGGGAAATAGACTGTAGTGTATCTATCCTTCAATCCTGGCGCAACCATGCCTAACACCTATTTGGTCATATGCTCCGAATGTATATAAATATACCGGTAATTTAGTATTAACTGTGGATAGCGCCGGCCAGGATTTGGGGTCAGTTGGGTACATTCAGACGGTCCAGGCGCTGGACGCTCCTTTGGGCCGATTGGCCGAGGCCTGCCGAATGAATGGCATCGTTCTAGCAGTAACGGCTGACCACGGCATGTCCTTCCCCACGCCAGGAAAGAGCAAGGGAGCTCACGCCTCAGGCAAGTACTCGACGAGGCTGGAAAGCCTGCGTATACCACTGGTAGTTCGTGGGCCTGGAGTGGACAACCTGAGTCTGGGCGGAGTGTGGTCCCAGGTCAACATTGCTCCCACCATCCTGGAGCTGCTCGGCATTCGTGAGAACTTCTCGGAGTACGCCACAGGAATTCCGCTGAAGAAGAGCTACGATCTTAGGGTGGCGGGTGCGAAAGGCGATGTTGCGATTTACAGGGGCGAAGATCTTGTTGCAAACGCTTCCGGCGATGAGATCACTTTCAAAGGTCTGCCCAGAGGAATCTACACCATTAAGAGCGGCTCGACGCCTGTTCAGCTTTGCCTGAGCGGAGATAAGATGCTGAACCTGAACCTCGCGGAGAAGTCCGTGCCTAGCGGGTGGCTCCCTCAGGATTTACGTAAGTTCATCGGACCGGCTCTGATTCTGATCATCAACCTGATCGGTGTGGTTGTGATCGTCAGAATCATAAGGAAAGGATAAACACTGAAACCCGAGGTTAGATGGATCTCTGCGACTAATCTTCTCTTTTGAAGAGATTCATCCTTGGTCAAGATAAGGTCCTTGAAAAATGCCCTTTCTTAAGAAAGCTTAAAATCTCATATCTTTTCATAAATCCTATGAATTAAACATATCTTTTCCTAAACACCCTTATAAAATAAGCATTTCTCTTAACGAGCGGTGGTAACATGCGTACATTCTGGTTCTTGATATTATCAGCTCTGCTCATGGGAACGGCATCGGCCGCAGACGGACAGATAAATGCTGCCGACAACGCCTGGGTCATGATCAGCGCAGCCCTGGTCTTGATCATGATCCCGGGAGTGGGCTTTTTCTACGGAGGCATGGTCAGAAAGAAGAATGCCATATCCACGATCATATTCAGCTTCGCCATCATGGGCATAATCAGCCTTCAATGGATACTCTACGGATACAGCCTGGTCTTTGGCAAGGACATTGGAGGAGTAATCGGAGGCCTGGACTTCCTCGGCTTGAATGGAGTCGGAATGGGAGTAAAGGAAGGCTTGACCATACCTGCACTGACGTTCATGATATTCCAGGCAATGTTCGCCATAATAACCGTCTCCCTGATATCGGGAAGCTTTGTGGAGAGGATTAAGTTCAGCTCCTTCCTGGTCTTCTCCCTGCTCTGGGCCACCCTGGTCTATGACCCCATAGCTCACTGGGTGTGGGGTGGAGGATGGCTTGGCCAGATGGGGGCCCTGGACTTCGCAGGAGGTTTGGTGGTACACATCAGCGCCGGAGTCTCGGCACTGGCCATAGCTGCAGTCATTGGCGCTCGGAAGGGCTTTGGCACAGACCCGATGGAGCCGCACAACATTCCAACGACTGTCATGGGAGCTGCCCTGCTCTGGTTCGGCTGGTTCGGATTCAACGCCGGCTCAGCCCTGGCGGCTAACGGCGTAGCGGCCAACGCCTTCGTCACCACCAACACAGCAGCGGCCGCAGCCGCAACAACCTGGATGCTTCTATCCTGGAGACAGAGGGCACCGAGTGCTCTTGGAATGGTAACCGGAGCTGTGGCTGGGCTAGCGGCAGTCACACCAGCCGCTGGGTTTGTGACCCCTCTGTACGCCATTATAATCGGAATCGGAGCCTCCATCTTCTGCTACTACGCCATACTGATCGTCAGGGGGTCGAAGAAGGTTGACGATTCGCTGGACGTCCTGGCCTGCCACGGAATAGGCAGCACCTGGGGCGTTTTCGCCACGGGACTATTCGCAAGCATCGGCGCTTCGGGGCTTGTGGCCGGAAACCCATCCCAGGTGGAAATACAGTCGATAGCCATCGCAGCCGTCTGGATCTACTCCTTCGTGGTCACTGTTGGGATAGCCAAGGTCATCGACGCCCTAATGGGCCTGCGGGTCAGGGACGAGGAAGAGTCGGTGGGACTGGACATCAGCCAGCATGGCGAAGGGGCTTACGTTTGAGGTTGATATGAAGAAGATCGAAGCGATAATTCGGCCCGAAAAGTTGAATGCTGTGCGGGTGGCCCTGGACCAGAAAGGGTTCTCCAGCATGACCGCCACCGAGGTAAAGGGCCGAGGCAGACAGAAGGGCATCGCCCTCCAGTGGCGGGCTGGCGACTACCGGGTGGAGTTCCTGCCTAAGGTGAAGCTGGAGATAGTGGTGGACGATAAAGACGCAGAGACGGTAATAGACGCCATCTGCGACACAGTGCAGACTGGAGAGGTGGGGGACGGAAAGATCTTCGTTTACCCGGTAGAGGATGTAGTCAGGGTAAGGACGAAAGAGAGAGGGTGCACTGCGGTTTAGGTGCGCTCTTTCCTTCTCTTTTATTACGTTTTTCGTAGTCTTTCAAGTTGCCGATTCAACTATATGTTTCGTTTTCTTAGCAACTATCTAAAATAAGTTTATATTTAGGAACTGACATGGCATCTTCGAAGGACTCCCATGCCAGACAAATCTTCATCTACGGACTCTGCCTTTCGCGTTCTCGTTGTAGTTTCAAGACCGCTAGATCTTGACGAGCTGCCTATCATAGCCGACCAGTGGGCCTTGATAAACGGCCTAGCCACTGTAAAAGCCCCAGTAGAAATTAAAGTTCTTCGTCCGCCGACCATCGAGAGCTTGCAAATCGAGATCTTTAGTGGTTACGACATTCTTCACTTCGACGGGCATGGCACTTTTGCAGTTGCCTGCCCTAACTGTAGCAAGCTTAACTCTCCTTCAAGTAAGAAATGTAGCCGGGAGAACTGTGGAGCGTCTCTTGAGAAGGAGAAACCTCGTGGCTATCTGGCCTTTGAAAAGGATGATGGCACAGAGGATGCCCTGGCAGCAGATGAGCTGGCTGAGATGTTGCAGTCCATTCCTGGATCGCCCACTAAGCTAATAATGCTCAGCGCCTGTGAGTCTGCTAAAGGCGGAAAAAATAGCCTGGCAGCTTCACTGATTAGGAGCGGTTTGCCTTGTGCACTGGGAATGAAGGTGTCAGTGCCCGTTGCCTTGACTATCGCCCTTTCCAAGGCATTATACTCTGGCCTGGGCGCAGGAATGACCATCTCCAACGCTTTTAAATCAGGAGTCTCGGCTCTGTCCAGGCTTCCAGACATTGAATTCCAAGAACCTGATTCTAGGGAAGTTAAAAGGATTAGGGCCAAGGACGTGCCTGAGCTTAAGGGCGATGGAGGCATAATACTTGCACAACCCAAGACTCACGGTTCGCTGATCCTGGAAAAGACAAACATTTTTGGAGTTCCGGATTACGATTTCGTGGGCGAGTTCATCCGCGGCGATCCGCCGCGAGGTAGGAAGGACCTTTTGTTCCAGGTCATCAAGGCTTTGAACAACAGCGAGAAGCTTGTGGTGCTGACCGGTCAGGGCGGCATTGGCAAATCCGTCCTGGCTGCGGTGGCGGCAAGGCGCATCGCCTGGCGATATCCGGGAGGGGTCTTCTGGAGAAGCGCAGCCGACATAGAGAACATGGACCTTAGCAAACTTCTTGATGCATTTGACAATATATTCGGCTATGAGTTTCGGACATTGCCGCCGGATGCAAAACAGACCAAAGTCATGAGTTATTTACAGGACCCTCTGACACAAAGCCTCATCGCAGTTGATAACGCGGAGATGATAAAAGATCCGGCTATCTGGCGGTTCCTGGAAGGCTTGCCCCAGTCTAGCGCAGCTCTCGTTACAACACGCGAGGCGCTCAAACGAGAGGGAACGCAGATAAACGTTATACAGATGGAACCGCTTGAAGCTGCCAGATTTTTTAAAACAGAGGCCCGAAGGAGATCTCCTAGGTGGGGCGAGCACCTACAGAAATCAGAAACCGATGCACTTGATGAGATAACCAAAATCCTGGAAGGCCATCCCCTGGGAATAAAACTGGCTGCTGCTCTGGTGTCGAGCGATTCACTTGAGAACATACAACAGAATCTAAGGAAAGCGCCGCCCAAAGAGATCTCGGATCGCTTTGACTTCTCCTACAATACGCTCACCGAAGGCCAGCAAAAGCTGCTTCAAAGAATGGCCGCTTTTGTTGGTTCTGTTGCATNNAATAGATGAGATCTCCACAGCCCAGCTTTCATGGATGATACGGCGGAGCAGCTTGATCAATGGCAAAACGATCTTGGCGAGCTGGTACGTAAATCCTTTGTGGACGTGATAGAGCTGTGCGATTCGGACGAGATTGAAAACAGGGTCATAGTTAAGCGTTACCGACTGCATCCTCTCATGCGCCAATATGTCACAATAAAAGCCGGTGATATGGCGATGTTATCGCATCGCAGAGGTGCAGCTGGTCTCTTCCTCGAATATTCAGAGCAATTCGAAGGGCATTATGTATGGGAGAACTATGACGCTCTTGAGTCCGAACATGGTAACCTCATTGCAGCAGTTGATTGGGCTTATACTGCAAGAGAGTGGGATCTCGTTAAACGCTTTGCCATGGTTATAGAACCGTATTTGGAAACAAGAGGATATTGGAAAGATGCGGACTTGCTGCTAGAAAGGGCGATTGAAGCTAATAAAGAACTCGGCGATAAGAGCGAAATGGCTACATCAATGCACATGTTGGGAATACTAACAGAGAAGGCCGGCGATGTAGACAAGGCCAAAGAGCTTTACAGAGAGTGCTTGAAAATTCAGCGAAAACTGAACGATGAAGAAGGTATCTCTCACACATTGTTCCATCTGGGAGACTTGGAACAGAAAATTGGAAATTTTGACGAAGCTAGGAAGCTTTATCGCAGGCGACTGAAGTTCGAGCAGGAGTTGGGAAATAAGGATGGTGTGGCTGATTCGCTTGGATGCTTAGGCCTTTTGGCATCAGAAGTTGGTGATGTTGGAGAGGCTCGAAGGCTTGGCAAAGAAAGCCGGGCGATCATAAAAGAGCTTGATGAAGAGGATCAAGTTGTCTGTGATAATTATAAGGCTAAGAACTTCTACCAAGAGGGCCTAAAATTATCAAAAGAACTTAAAGATAAAGAACGTGAGAATGAGCTCAAGTGGCATCTCAAAGTCCTTGCACAAAAGTCGAGGAAAAATCCTTCGGTGAGCTAGATTTCTGAGCTGTGGTGTAATATGAATCAGATGAAGAGTTGAATATGAGTCTCATTGAGGACCTTAGGATAGGGCCGTTCCACCGTCATAATTACATTGCGGAGATGGATATCCCATATGATTCATATCAAATGCATCAATCCAAGTTGCACCGCCCCTGAAGGCAAGTTCTCCTGGGAGGACCGCGCCCGGGCCGAGGGCGGCCCGGCCCAGCCTGGAGAGCCCGGAGCTTTAGTCTTCATCGCAGATTGCCCTTACTGTGGAGCTGAGAATAAGGTTTGGCTGTTTAAGATTAAAAGAACTGACTCAGTAACTAGAGGTGCTTAGTGACTGAAGAAATCCCAGAGATCCAGGCCGCCCAGCCCTCGGCCATGGACCACTTCTGGCTGGAGACGGCCCGCAGCGTCTCCAAGGAGTCCATCGCTGCACTGGAGGATGCTGCCAAGCAGCTCATATCCATCACCAGCCTGACTCAAGGCATCTACTTTGCCGCCATATCCTTCAGCGACCTGAAGAAGGCCCTTGTCGTTCACGATTGGGAAGGATGGTTATTGGTGTTTCTATTCGCCAGCCCCATCATCCTGTGGTTTATCAGCCTGAGATTCGCCATCCTGGTCTTTAAGCCAGAGACCTACAAGACCAATCTCCAGTCGCCCGATCTGGCAAAGGAGATGCTTCAGGATATCGTGGCCTACAAGCACAGACAGCTAAAGTTTGCTTACAAAGCACTGCTGGTGGGGTTCTTTCTGCTGGTCGTTAATATTATCGTCTATCTGGGATGTATTCCTCAGGTAGCTACAAAATAGACGTTCATAACCGCAGATTTTAAAATTACTCAGACTGTTACAGGAATCAAGTTCTTAATAAGTATGAACTAATCATAGCGCTTCATAGCTCTTCTGAAATTATATCAAATATCCTTTTAAATATCCCGGTAAGGGGGTTAGATAGTGAAGCCATGAGCAGGATTCTCTGAGGGGATGACTGCGTACATTGATAAAATTTGAATAAGTATGCTTCATATATAGTTATAGAAAGGTGAGTGAGTTGGTTATAAACAGTGGAGACACAGCATGGGTCCTGGCGGCGACGGCATTAGTGATGATCATGACGCCAGGAGTTGGATTCTTCTACGGCGGGCTTTTACGAAACAAGTCCGTCGTCTCGATGATGGGACTATCGTTCCTGGCCTTTGCCATGGTCAGTGTTCAGTGGGTCCTCTTCGGATACAGCCTGGCCTTCGGTCCGGACGTATCCGGGTTCGTCGGCAACCTCAACTATATATTATTGCACGGAGTGGGCCTGGATGCAGGAGTATGGGCCAACAACATACCGGCTCTGGCACACATGATATTCCAGCTTGTGTTCGCCACAGTCACCCTGGCAATACTGACATCCTGTGTCGCTGAGCGGGTCAAGTTCAGCTCGTTCATAGTCCTCGGCCTGCTTTGGACTACACTGGTCTACGATCCCCTGGCCCACTGGGTCTGGGCTGGAGGCTGGACTGCACAGATGGGTGCTCTCGACTTCGCTGGAGGCACCGTGGTTCACATAAGCTCCGGATTTGGGGCCCTGGCCATAGCTCTTGTCATCGGCAAGAGGATCGGATACGGCGCATCGTACATCATGGAGCCACACAACATCCCCATGTCGATACTGGGCGCTGCTTTGCTCTGGTTCGGCTGGTTTGGGTTCAACTCCGGGTCGGCGCTAGCAGCTAACGGCCTGGCAGCATCAGCCTTCGTGGTCACCAACACCGCTGCAGCGGCCGGCGCTCTGACCTGGCTCGCAGCAAGCTGGCTTAAAGGCAAACCCAGCACAATGGGAATGGCCAGCGGTGCAATAGCCGGACTGGTGGCCATCACGCCCGCTTCGGGGTATGTCGATACATCGGCAGCTTTGATCATAGGCGGCGTTGCAGGAGTCCTGTGCTATGGAGCCCTGCTCTTCAGGGTCAGCAGAGGACTGGATGAGAGCTGCGATGCGTGGTCGGTTCACGGCACTGGTGGACTGTGGGGGGCCATAGCCACAGGGATATTCGCTAACCCTGCAGTCAACAGCTTCGCTGGATTGTTGTACGGAAACCCTCACCAGCTCGTGGTGCAGATAATAGCAGCCGGAGCAGCACTGATATATGCGTTCGTGTTGACGTACATCCTGGCCAAGATCGTGGATATGACATTAGGCCTCAGGGTCACAGAGGACGAGGAGTACGTAGGCCTGGACATCTCCCAGCATGGCGAGAAAGCCTACGCTTGAGGTGGAGAAGATGAAAAAGATAGAAGCAATAGTCCGGCCAGAAAGGTTCGAGCAGATCAAGAAAGCCCTGGAGGAGAAAGGGTTTGTGGGCATGACCATAACCGATGTCCGGGGCAGAGGCGAGCAGAAAGGAATCAAGCTCCAGTACCGAGGAGGCACTATGGAGGTAGACATGCTCCCAAAGATCAAGCTGGAGATGTTCGTCCACGACGAAGATGCTAAGGCGGTGATGAAGACCATCTGCGATGCAGGCCGAACCGGCAAGTTCGGAGACGGAAGGATCTTCGTCTCTCCGGTTGATATATCGGGAAAGGTGAGGACCGGAGAGATAGACTACGACTCGACTGCATCTGAGCAGAAATAAGGAATGGTCTGCATAGATCCCTCCAGCACAGAGAGTAGGGCATAGAGAGATAGCGAAAACTATCTCTCACTCTAACCCTGGCGTGTTAGGGCGGAAATTGTAGAGCAAATAATAGAACTTTTCAGATGGAAAGGAGATACCCTGGCATTCTTGGCATAAGCCATCTGATAAGGCTCTTGTAAGTACCCTTCATGGCTGGAACCTCTAGAAACTTATCCAGGAAATCGTCTCTTGTGGCCAGCATCCTGAAGAACATCTCCGGCCAGCTATGCATTATCTTTGCCATGATCAATGAATACTTCAGGTCGTCTCCAAAATCCTTTTTGCATCTCTGTTGATAAGACTCGGCCAGATCAAGATCGTCGTCCTCAAGCTTGTCTGCCACTGTCTGAGCAGCATTCTGGCCCGATTTTATTGCGTAGGCTATGCCCTCTCCTGTAAAAGAGTCAACGAAACCGGCAGAATCCCCTGACAGGAGGACTCGGGGGCTGGCTACGGGCCTTGTAATACCACCGAACGGTATCAGGTGACCTCGCAGCTTGTAGCTTCCCGCAAAGCCGTTCTTTCTCAAGAACCCGATCATTGACCTCCTGGGATTGGACATGTCTTTGGCCATGCCGCCTATGCCAACAGAGTAATAGCCGTCGTGGGGAAATATCCAGCCGTAGCCCATTCTTGCTACACCGAAATGAAATTCCAGGGCGTTCCCAAGGCGCGCATCTATGGCATCGTTCTTCTCTGGGACCTCAGTTACCATGCAGATCCCGTATCGATCTTTTCCATCACGATCCCTTACTCTCTCCTTCAGCCTATTCTGAGAACCCGCAGCGACTATTAGGTACTTGGAGCGATAGGTCTCATCTCCAGCTCGGACCTCGACTTTTTCACTATCCTCTCGGAAGTCCAAAACCTTCTTGCCTGTGGCCACATGAACGCCAATCTCTTGAGCCTTCTTTAAAAGAAAATCATCGAAGATCGACCTGGTCAGAGTTACAGTGAGTCGATAATCTTTGTGCCTATCGATAACACGATCACCAAAACGAATCCTGGCTCCAGTTATGCTCCTCTCGCAGATGTTTTCGGGAAGGGAGAAATCAAGGTAGGAGAGTGCTCTTTCTGACAGGCCACCTCCACAGGGCTTGTACCTGGGAAATCGGTCCTTGTCGATCAGCAGAACGTTCATGCCCGCCTTGCCGGCTTCCCTTGCTGCAGAAGATCCCGCGGGCCCAGCTCCGGCGATGATTAGGTCGTACATAGCCTATGCTACCAACCTGAGATTAATTGGGCTTTTCAAATTTAGAGATCGTTGGTCCGATTCAGAAACCGAAACACGATGGATGTTTTTTCCGAGTCGCATGAGGTCTCCTTTCGTAGTACAACCGCAGTCCGTTTCAACTACATTAGAATCGTTCGTCTTGCATTAAAAAACTTGCGAAGAATTCGTGCCGAACAGGAAGCAAAGAACTCTTAGGGTCAAAGGTCTAGGAGGAAAACAGGGTCAGAGCAATACTGTCGAATCAATCGTTTCATTGAATTAAGATCTATAGATAAGTTCGATTTAGCAAGTGGCACTCAAAAGACCGATTCTCTGAACGAACAAAAAATGAAGAAGAGCAGGGTTATCGAATCTAGCCGAAGAATATGGAAGAGAAAAACTTCAATACCGGAAGGCTTGATAGAACAGCGGCGAGCTTCAGCTTAGTCACAAACGTTGTACCTTCTATATTTAATTGCCCGTAGCCTTTCTCTGTCTGGAAGGTTGCCACAGGATCATCCGAAGCTTTTATCCTTTCTATGGCGCCCTCTGTTGCTGACACGATAATGGTGGGGTTCTGGATCCCACCCATGACAGTCCTGCTAACCCGGGCGTTTTGGGTTTCAAATCCCACGGAAAAAATGCTTCCGTCGTTCGAAGATATGTTCAGATCGATCCTTTCGTTTCCAATTAGGCCCTTCAGGAGTTCAGGAGCACCATCGATTCGTTGGTTGTAAATGTCCACATAATTCTGTATCTGGCTTTGTGTAAATGATGCGCTGGCAATGGAAAGAGATACTACAAAGAGCATCAGGAGCCCTATGACTGTGTATCGCATGGTCTTTTCTTTGTGGCTATTCAGATAAATATCTGGTGTATTGGCAGAGCTGTGGTCAGTTTGGGAGCCTCTTTCTATCCTTCAATAAGTATAAGCATAGGCTAGGCTGTTTCGCGGGCGGCTCGTGCCCAAAACATCTTGCAAAAGCCAAAATCATAGAATCATTTAAGTACATTCCTTCTAAATAGTGATCTAATGAACGCCCTCGTGCTCTGCATCGACCGCGACGACGATTTGGGAAGAAAGGCAGGGGTTAAAAGCCCGGTCATAGGTCGAGATGCCAACATCGATGCTGCTGTGAGGCTAGGTACCGCCGACCCAGAGGACTCAGACACAAACACGATCTTCGGGGGCATAAAGGTGTTCGATGAGCTGGTGGCAGCGGGCCAGGAAGTGGAGATCGCCTCCATTGCCGGGGACATGAAGGTCGGCTTGACATCGGACGAGAAGCTCGCCGCCCAGCTAGAGGAGCTGATCTCCCGCTTCAAACCCGAAGGTGTAGTTGTTGTATCCGATGGAGCAGAAGACGAGGCTATTCTTCCAATAATTCAGTCAAGGGTTAAAGTCAACGGAGTGAGAAGGGTTCTCGTGAAGCAGAGCCCCAACCTGGAGAGTACATACTATATCCTTAAGCAGCTCTTTACAGATCCGAAGATCAGCCACACTTTCTTTATCCCGCCAGGTCTGGCCTTGCTGATGTATTCCATTTTCAGCCTGCTGGGTTACCCCAATGGTGCTGTGGTTGCCATAACTGGAGCGATCGGATTATATCTGCTCTTCAGGGGAGGACTTGATGAGTTCGTTGATGAAGCCAAATTGACTTTGAGGACATCTCTATATGCAGGCAAGATAGCATTCATAACCTATATCATGGCTGCCATGCTCGTATTAATAGCAACCATGCAGGGCGCAGCCAGCCTCTGGGAATACTATCGAGGGGATATCTGGTATGGCTATTTGACTCTAATAATGATTTATATAAATAACAGTATATGGTGGTACATAGCAGCAGGATTCTGTGCGGTGCTGGGAAAGATCATGGACATGTACCTGGAGGGCGAGAGAGACGCACGCACTTATTCCTATCTCTTCTTCCTGATTGCTACAGGGCTCATATTCTGGTCCGCCAGCGCCTTTATACTGGCCAGCAATGCCAGTCTGAACTTCAGTCCTGGTCCTGGAAGATCCCTTCAATACCTGGCGGTCTCGGCTGTGCTGGCAGTCCTGATTACTTTAACAGGTGTAAACGTCTCCAAACGTATTGCAAAACCGGCAGAACCAGCCAAATGACCTTTTTGATTGAGATCGAATCTAGCGGTGAGAACTACCTCTGCGACTTCACTTTTGACTTCTTTTGGCAGCACCAAGGTTCCAGGCTCGATCCAGATCTAGCCATTGGCGAATCCAGCCGCAGAAAGCTGGTGGATGCCCTGAAACAGGGAGAGACTGTTCGCATAAGGGGCGATGCCGGGTGTGCACTAGGGTCCAGCTTAGGTGTGGATCTTGTCAAGCTTGGAGGAAAAGGAGGTGCTCTGCCTAACGTTGGCTGCATAATCGTCGATGGCAACGTTGGAAAGAGGATGGGGATCAGCATGCTCCGGGGAGCCATATATCTTGGGGGCCTGGCCGAAGAGCCTCTCGGAAACGTGATTGAAGTCGAGACCGATCGAACGGGTTACAGAAAGTTCATATCAATAACCGAAGTCCTGGAGAAAAACATTCAGGTCCTTGGGCCCAACATCCTCAAAGATTCTGGCCTTTTCATTAACGATGGATTGTCTCGAGACACTGTCGGAGCAAGAAACCAAACGGAAAAGATCATTCGCATAGACGGCAGCGCCGGTATGAGCACCGGAATTCTTATGCGGTCAGGTCATATTGAGATCTTCGGAAACGCGGATCGCAACACTGGTGTGCTGATGAGGGGAGGAAGAATCGTGGTGAGAGGGCAAACAGGCGACTTCACAGGAGCGGAGATGCTTGGCGGGGAGATCTTTGTCCATGGTCATGCAGGAAGCTATGCCTGCGCTCGTATGAAGGGCGGATCAATCTATGCCCGGAGCTGTAAGGCAGTACCACCCGCAAAAGAGCACCCGTTAAACCAGAACGAGCTAGCGACGCTAATAAGAGTATTTGAGCTTAACCCCATCCATGCCATGATTTACAAAAGATGGGGGCTCTAAATCAAAACTCTAATAAATCTCCTCCAGGTCTTCGATATGGGCGAAGGCATCCGAAAGCTGCTTTTTAGCTCTCTGCTTTCTGTCCTTCTCCTCATGGATGGCCCTGGCGGCTTGGGCGTACAGAGTCTCGATCTCCGGCACGGATGCCAGGGTAAAGAGAGTGAGGACCTTGGGGTAGCCTTTCTTAATAACTAGACCCTTGAAGACATGACCTGCGCCTGCGCATAGCTTCTCTATCTCTTTGGTAATCTCATCAACATCCAGATATTCCCTGGACCCCTGGATGATCACCATTGCCCTAGCAGCCTCGTCATAGACGTTGGCCGGATAGAGAAGGCTGCCCGGCTTTAAGCTATTCTGTATGGCAGATTTTACCGACGGGTTCTTTCGGTCTGCCTGGGAGAATCCCATTGTGCCCATCCGTAAACCGCCGCTCATAACGGTCTTAAAATCGCCGAGATCTGTCACGGAAAGCATCTCGCTGTCCAAGGACTCGATCAAGAACAGGGTGCGTTGGGCTATCATTGTGTTGATCTTATCGTAAGCGGTGGCGATGTCCCCACTGCACCTCTTCAGGTACTGGTTGTCAGCAAGAATTAACCCCTCGGCATCTACCTCCATCAGCTCCCGCAAGCTGAAGGCGGCATTCTGAAGATATATGGAACCCTCTTCTCGGAAGGGCAAAACGGCAATAGGAATAACGGAGATGTTCTTGTAACGCTCTTTTAGCTCGTGAATTAGGAGTGGAGAGAAAGAGGAACCCGTACCTCCGGATGTGGAGGTCATCACAAAGGCGACATCAAAGTCCCCCCTTTTCTCTATCTCCTCCATGATCATTTCGCGGTTGTCCCAGAAACCCTGTTTGCCTACGTTCCTGTTAGCGCCTACACCGTGGAGGTTGGGGACATGAAGCCGATCTTTGGCAGTGGTAAATCTTAGCTCCTTGAGGTCATTGATTGCCGTGTTGATGGCAATAGTTTCCACTCTGCTGGGAAACTTCTGGCGTGAATAGTACTTGGAAAGCCTGGAAGCACCACCGAACGCCTCTTTATTTATTGCGTCCAGGATTCTGTTCCCGCACTGGCCCACGCCAAGCATGAGTACATTTAGCATTATCTCAAACCCGGATTGTTGCCTTGCTCTTCTTTTCACCTATGACCGCATTGCAGTCTATCCTCTACACGGAGGTATGTTAACTCCTTCAATATTTATACTCTTTGTACCGTTTGATTAGCCACGCGGATACTGCCAATAATGGTAGGATTAGTAGGTAATATAGGTATTTATACTCTCGTTCCAGGACAACGATAGTTGTGCTCCCTTCCTTTAGCAACACATCGTTTCCATCCTGGTAGCTGACTTTGAGATTGACGGTGTATTCGCCACTGCTCCTTCCGGTAAGTTCGGCTGAATAGCTCTCCATCGCCCCAGGATCGATCTCGAAATAGCTCTTATCCAGGTCGGTGGCGTCCAAACCTCCCGAGGGCTCGATCTCTGACTTGATCTCCACCTTATAGGCTGTGGCTTTTCCGGAGTTGTAAAGGCTAACATTTAATCTGCCCGCCTGTCCTAAAGGTATCGACCCGGAAGGGTTCAGCTTAATATCGAGATCAGGCATACTCTTGGGAGCTATGACAACGTTAAAGGGTGCCGACTCGTTGGATTTCGTGTTCTTCTTGGAGTCCGAGTACCTGACCTCTATGGGCGGCACTTTCACTGTCCCCTCCTTGACGGCATCGATGACGTAGATGGCCGAGTCCGATTCTCCAGGATCTAGCTGACTCTTGATCTTGGGAGGGTACCCAGCGATGTAAACAAAGTTGGCCAGAGGAGGCTGATCGTCGACTACGATATCCTCTGCCAGGCCTCCTCCAATGTTCTTCACCATGACTGTGACCTTAACTTCGCTTCCGACGCTTGGATTATCGTTATCGAAGCTCTTTTCTACTGCCAAGACGGGCTGGCTGCCAGGGCCCTTTGAACCGCTCTCGGCTGTTTGCTTTCTAGGGATACCCATATCCTTGGGGTACTCAACACGCACCTTTGCAGATTGATCGTCGAATATATCTGTTATGGTAACGGTCAGGCCACCGTTCTCCGAACCACCGTCAAAACTGTTAGCGTTATTTTGTAGCAGTGCCCTCTGTTCATCCAAGGCACCCCCTGATTTGGTTGCCCTTATGACCACGATTCCGTCCCTGACCGACTGGACCTCGACCAACTGGATGGTGTAGCTGGCTATCTCGACGGAATCCCCGGTATAAAGAGTAAAATCGCTAAAGGTGACTTCATTATTGCTGTCCTTTGCCTGAGAGGATGTCAAGATCACGACGATCAAGACCATCAGATAAGTCAGCCGCATATCAGCTTACCTTTGACAACCCAGATTTATACTTTTACCCCATTCCAGACTGCTCTATCTCCAGGCTTATGTCTATCCATCTGGCGTTCCTGGTCAGCATTCCCAGGGAGATCACATCTATCCCTGAACCGGCATATTCTTCAAGGTCATCAAGGGTTATATTCCCGGATGCCTCCAGGACCACGCGTTCCCTTTGACCTTTCTGTTTCAGGATCTCTACGCCTTTTTTGATCTCCGATGGCAACATATTGTCGAACATTATTATATCGACGCCAAGATCGGCTGCCCGCTGCATTGCGTTCAAGTCTTCTACTTCCACCTCGATCTTTTTAGTAAAGCTGGCCTGCCGTCTTGCCGCTCGTACGCATTCTTCCAGGCCCATGAGCTTTATGTGGTTATCCTTTATCAAAACGGAATCAGAGAGGTTGAACCGGTGTGTATCTCCACCTCCAAAAAATACCGCACGCTTCTCGTAGATCCTGAACCCTGGTGTGGTCTTGCGCGTGGCTGCAACTTTCACACCATGGGCACGTAGGACACAATCCCTGGTAAGGGTGGATATACCGCTCATTCTGGCCAGGAAATTCAGTACCAAGCGTTCCGCCTGCAGGATCTTCCTAGAGCTGCCCTGGACAATCATGATAACGGAACCTGAAGACAGGAACTCACCATCGTTGTAGAGCTGGTCGGCGTCCAGTCCAAAGTAGCCCAGGATCTCCCCAGCCTCTGATAAGCCGGAGATAATGCAGTCCTCCTTAGCCAGCAGAACGGCTCTGGCATTTATATCGGTAACTATAGAGCTCGAGAGGTCCCACTCCCCTATATCCTCAGCCACAAACCGTTCCAGCTCAGAAGGTAACATACCGCAAGGATTTTGATGTCCAATTGATTTATAGCCTCCGATGGTTATCAAAATAGGACTTGTTGGCTGTGGAGCCATAGGATCCGAGATAGCTAGGTCGATTGATCGGGGAGAGATCGCTGCCCAGCTTGTCGCAGTTTGCGACCACAACCCAGAGACTGCACAGGAACTAATTAGCAGCCTCGGGATAAAGCCGATCAAGGCCAACCTTGTGGAGCTGGTGGACAGATCAGATCTCGTAGTGGAAGCTGCGTCTCAGAGGGCGGTGCCGGCTATAGCCACAGCTGCCCTAGGTAAAGGACGCAATTTGATGATTATGAGCGTGGGAGCTCTGGCTGACGTCGACCTTTACAGATCAATAAAGAGGATGGCTTCGGAGCACGGCTCAAAGGTTTACTTGCCCTCGGGGGCCATCTCCGGTCTGGACGGCCTCAAATCTGCCAGCTCAGGCAGCATCAAAAGTGTCACCTTAACCACTACCAAGAGCCCCGAGAGCCTGGAAGGTGCTCCCTTTATTCGCGAGAAGAAGATCGATCTCAAAGGATTGAAGGGGCCAACTACCATCTTTGAAGGATCTGCAGCCGAGGCTGTCAAGGCATTTCCGGCGAACGTCAATGTGGCTGCCACCCTCTGCCTCGCTGCCCGAGAGGGAAATGTTAGGGTCAGGATCATTGCTGACCCCAACATCAAGGTAAACAGGCACGAGATAGTGGCCGAGGGGGACTTTGGCCTGATGACCACTCGGGTGGAGAACGTGCCCTCGCCCAAGAACCCCAAGACCAGCTATCTGGCCGCTCTATCTGCTATAGCAACTCTGAGGTCGATAGTAGAGCCCATCAAGATAGGAACCTAAGAGAACAGTGGCACGGAATCAGGCCATTCCGGTGGAGAAGTCGGCCTTTTGGATCCTATTACGATCATGCTGCCGGTGCGCCGATAAGGCGCATTGTTCTCCTCTTCAGGATCGTAGCGGGCGTACTTAAGGAGGGCCATCTTAAGCTCGTCCATGTTCAGAAAGGCTGTGCTACAGGGCTTGATCAGAGGACGGGCATCCACAGATTTTGTGTTTCCCATAGGAATGACATAAGGCTGGTCGCCTACGCCGTCTCCATCTCCGTCAGTCCCGCGATAGTCACTGTAATAGTTCCCCACACTGGCGTTCCAGAAGTTGTGAGTTGAGTTGTCGTAAGCACTGATGGTGTTCCGAACGAAGTTGTTGTGGTAAATCAGGTTATTGTAGTTCTTGTCAACGCGAATTCCATGGGTGTTGTCGGTCGCATTATTGCTGTAGACTACGTTGTAACTGCATCCCCTGATAAGCTCCAGGCCGTTGAAGCTCCTGCTTGCTGTATTTCTGGCCAGGATGTTGTGGCTGCTGTTCTCCTGGAGGCTAATGCCGATGCCGAAACCCTCTATAATCTCGTTTCTCCTGTTGTCCTCTGCCACATTGTCGAGAATAGTGTTGTTGTTCGATCCTGAGGCTAGGATGCCGTAGTAGCTGTGATCCACTCTATTACGACTGACATCCGTGAAGGTCGAATTCCACAGAACTATGCCTTCCTTGTTGCCCGAAGCAGTGTTGTTGGATACGCTGCAAGACGCTGACTCCTTGAGAAGGATCCCCGTGTTGCTCGTGTTCGATACGCTGTTGTTCTCCGCCTTGGTGCCACTGGAGTGCTCGACGTCGATCCCGGATTTGTCGCAACCTGACAATCTGCAATTGCTTATGCGCCCTGTACGACAGTTAAGAAGCTGCGCACCCGTGCCACAGCGATCGAAGGTATCATTAACGACAGATAGATTGACCGCATCGTCGGCATACACTCCCACCTGGGCACCGGAAAGGGCAACGTTCTGTATAGCAACGTCGTTCCCTTGGACGATTATTCCGGCATTGGGGAGGTTCAACCTGAGGGCGGTTGTGGCGGGATGCTGCATGTAATAGTCGAATTTGGAAGTTGAGTCCTCTGGCACACCTTTTATTTTGAATCCAAAGACCAGTGTGCTGTCCGCGCTTATAGTTATTCCTGGCGTCTGGACAGTCGCCTGGACGACTGGCCAGCCGACACCAACAATCCTCAGGGGTTTGTCCACCTCGAACGGGTTGTACTGGCCTGGTCCTACAATAATAGTGTCTCCGCTGATGGCCTTATCGATTGCCGCCTGAACGTCCGTTCCTGCCTGAAGGGTGGAGGCCGTTGCAGAGGAGATCATCGCCAGGGCTAAAAGGGATAACAGAAGTCCAGTTCGGATATCAGTGCCTGAAGTGCCGCATGCTAGTGAAGACCATGGCCATTTCATACTCGTCAGCCGCCTGGATCACCTCAGCATCGCGTATGGACCCGCCGGGATGGACTACAGCAGTGGCCCCTGCCCGATAGGTCTCCTCTAGGCCGTCGCGGAATGGGAAGAATGAGTCGGTCGCGGCCACGGTGCCCTTGGTGCTCAAACCGTGTTCCGCGGCTTTTTCAGCACCGAAGCGTGCTGAGTCTACCCTGCTGACCTGGCCCGATCCTATGCCGATGGTGCGATCCTCAGTTGTGTACACGAGGGCGTTCGACTTTACGTACTTTGCTACCTTCCAGGCGAACCGGAGGGCCCGGACCTCGGAGTCGGTGGGCTTCCTTTTGGTCACAACTCGCCACTCTTTGATGTCTCCGGTATCGTAATCCTGGACCAGAAGGCCGCCGAAGACGCCCTTGACGGACTGGCCTACGTAAAGCTCTTTTTTCCTGGATAATAGGTTTCCAACGTCAAGAATTCGTCGGTTTGGCTTCTTCTCCGTCAGAAGCTTCAATGCCGCGGGATCGTACCCCGGGGCAAGCAGTACCTCAACGAAGCTGTCCCCAATGGCTTGTGCGGTCTTCACGTCCACCGTCCGATTGAAGCCTATAACCCCTCCAAATGCGGATTTAGGGTCTGTGGCAAATGACGCACGATACGCTGCTTCGAGGTCTGAGCCATAGGCTACGCCACAGGGATTGGCGTGCTTGACGATGACGCATAGGGCCTTATCTACTCCGACTCCGTCGTACTCCGAAAGGTCGATCTGCATCTCCAGAACAGTCTCGGCATCGACTACGTTGTTGTAGGACATCTCCCTGCCGTTTAGTTTAGCAGACTTGTAAAGACCTAAAGCCCCTGGATTTCTGTAGAGGGCGGCCTTCTGGTGCCAGTTTTCCCCGTACCTCAAGTCCTGGACCTTCTCGTGAGCCGTGACCATGAAATCGGGCAGGCTGCCCTGCATGGAAGCAAGCAGCCTGGTATCGCTTTCTATGCACTTATAAAGAGCATAGGCATCCAGTCTCTTCCTGCTTTTTTCAGATACACTCCCGGTCTGCTTGATCTCGTTCAAGATGTCAGGGAACCTCTGGGGGTCTATTAGTACGCAGCATCCAAAATTCAGAGCCCTGCGGATAGTGCCTGCCGCTTGTTCGGAGATGTCATCCGAGTGGCCTATTAGGATCTGATCCCGACCCTCAAGTTGTATAGAAGAATTAGGCGAGATTTGCAGGCCAAGCTGCTCAATGTCGGAGAGAAAGGATTTTACCGCCTGGGATCGATCATCCAAGAGAAGGACTTGGCGTATTTTCATGAAACCTCGCTCCCTATGGAGGTTGCGCTATTTCAACTTTTTGCCGCCCTATTCAGCTAAGGCCATGCGGCAAAAGCATCATCCCAAAATTCAAATGTTAATCGAGGCCTAATTGGGCCCAATCGTAAGGTGCTGACGTGGATGCACCTATCAAAGGATAAGTTTTAAGGTTGTTGCAAACAGCGTAACCAATCGTGGAAGATTTCAAGGAGGCCGTCAAACCACATCCCAAGGGCCTGATCATCCAATTTGAGGTGGCCGCGGGATCGTCCGAGCTGAAAGTGCCCTCTGGATTCAATCCATGGCGCGGAACCCTGGAGGCCAGGCTCACCGAGGAACCCACCAAAGGAAAAGCGAACCGACAGTTGGTGGAGGAGGTAGCCAGGATACTGGGCATTCCCGAGAAAAACGTCGAGGTTCTGAGCGGTCACAAAAGTGCCAGGAAGGTTTTATTGGCGATGGGATTGGATCCAGACGTTGCTGTTTGTCGCCTGAACAGTTGGAGATGATTAGAGGGGCCATGCAGGATAACCGAAATAATGCTCGGCCAAAGGGAACTTACGATGTGGAGGCCCTCGAAGAACTCATAAGCGTTCTGCTGGAGGCATCGGGGCGAGGTGCTGTCATAATCGTGGAGGGCAGGCGGGACCAAGAGTCACTTCGCGCCCTGGGAATACCGGGACCGGTAATAACGGCATCGCAAAAGCCGGCGCTTGCCCTGGCAGAGGACATCGCGAGAGCGCATCGGGAGATAATTGTGCTCACCGACTGGGATGAGAAGGGCGAGGAGATGGCATTACAGATAGAGAAACACCTTCGCTGCAGTGGCTCGAGGGGCGACGTGGAGATCAGATCCAGGCTAAAGAGGCTTGTCAAGAAGGACATCAAAGACGTAGAGAGCCTGAGTCGGTACGTAGAGAGGATGAGGGAGCTGTACGGCACTTAGAATCGCAGTAACTGGGTCGCCTGGGGTGGGAAAGTCCACTCTGGTGCAAAAGGCCGCAGAGGCGGCCAAAGTCAAGGTCGGCGGCGTGCTTGCCAGGGATAAGACGATCAAAGACCGCAGAGTAGGTTTCGAGCTCTTGGACCTAGGATCGGGGCATACTGGCATGCTGGCGGACGAGACCGGGACCGGTCCTCAACTGGGAAAGTATCGAGTTCGCCTGAACGATCTGGACCAGATAGGAGCCAAAGCCATCGAAGATGCTCTCATTGCAGATCTGATAGTTGTCGACGAAGTCGGGCCAATGGAACTGTCCTCTCGGAGGTTCGTTCGGGCTGTGGAGAAAGCTATAGCTTCGGATAAACCCATGCTCGTCGTCCTGCATCAGTGGTCTGTGCACCCGCTGGCCAAGAAGATAAGGAAGACGTTTCGAGTGATTACCGTAACCAACGAGAATCGAGATACTTTAAGGGATGGTCTGGCTAAAGAACTGAAAATGCTTTGACCTCCAACAGCCTTTACTTGATTCACCGGTCGAAGACGTGAAAGCGGTTGTGTAGCGATTGTACAGATTAGAACTTATAGGGACATAAGAACTTTTAGTGGCAAAAGCCAGCCATTTAGAAAGTAAAAGGTGCATCGCATCCCGCTTCAACAGGATGCATTGTCTAAGGTTTTCATGAGTGGATTAAACAACGCTGACACCGTATGCTTCATTAAATGCTGCCTGTGCATAGGCCTTGGACGCATAGGCGAAACCCTTATCACCCCACATTGTGCCCCAGGAATTCCGTATGATGAAGCGGTCCTGGGTGTAACCCACTATGGCTACGCAGTGCCCTCCGCGTACTGTGCTCGGCTGGAAAACGTCAAGGTTTCCTTTGGTGTTCGTAGCGTTGTCCCAGGTAGCGTCTACCCCCAAAGCGGTTAGAATCGGGCCATTATTGGCAGCAAGCCAGATCTTCCATGTATCCTGTTTTGTGGCTTGGTTTGTTGCCAGGTTGAAGTAGCTAGCAACTTTTAGCTTTGCAGCCAAGGCGAAGAAAGTCTGTGGAACTCCATCGCGATATAGCCTTTCATTTGTCAAAGCACCAGAAGAATCTGGGACCCTAAAGGGCACAACGGCATCCGTTACGACTCCAAATTTTCGAGCTATATCCAATGCCGCCTTAAGGCTTGTACCGTCGAGTTCTATGAAGGTGGTGGGATAGGATGTGAATTCGTCAGTTTCCTTGGCTGCCATCCAGATGTACCTGACAGAAAGCCTCTGGTTTGCAGGCAACTTTCCTTTCTTGACGAAATGCCAACGTAAAACACCATCTCCGGTCCCCCAGCCTACGCAAGAACCCGAGTCCATTTGATCCCCAATGGTCCACCATGGCTCTCGAAGATCTACTGTGGCAGGTATGGCGGCGGGCAATGCAAGCAACCCTGCACTAGCTGCATGTTCGATCGTCCAATCCTTTTCGATTTCCTTAGATGGTATGCAATTCAAAATTCTATCCGTAACCGCATAATCCTGCAACATGGATTACCTCATCTGAAAATTTACTTTGTGTTCAATGATATAAAGTTTTCGTAGAAAATATATTCTGAATATATCTTAATTAAAGTTGAATTATAATTAAAGCTCTTGTGTATATGTTAAATTGTTTCCTATGATTATGTTCAAACGTTAACGGTCAAATTGGATCTAAAATGCAAAATTACATTTTGTAAATATTCCAAAGTAGATCTAGTAGATCTTTGTGTGTATGATATATGCATAATAATCTGCAAATAAGTTTGACACCTTTTATGACTGTATTGCATCAATATTCTGAATTAATAACTATTTTTAAATTATATTATATGTTAAATTTATTGTGACTGCAATAGAAAATTAGCTAAAAAAGTTGAAAAAATGGCGGACTATTAACAGAATCGGCTAAAATTCTTAATAAATGATATAAAGCCACATGAGAATGGATTTATAACACATCTTGAATGTCCAAGGTTAACTATTACTCGGAGATTAGAATTTTAAACGCTCGCTTATTTTCTATTTTATTCTCCCAAGGCCGCTTATAAATCGCGATTACTTCAGTCTCGCCCGAACGTTGAGGTGTAAAGGCGAAGACTTCCACACTTCCGCCCCCAATAGTCGCAGGATTGGAGGTCATGTAACATTCATTGTCCAGCCTCAAGAAGCCTGAATCGTGTTCAACTGTCCATTTGTATCCAGCAGTAGGAAGCGAATCAAGAGCTATTGTAAAGGATTGGTTAAGCTTTGCCTTTATTATGTTTTCAGTCTTCTCTTCTTCACCCAGTATTCTGCCCTTTGATGTATCCATCAACGACATTTGTGATTTATTTGCATCTATAGCTTTCGGTTAATCCTGCACTGTCCCTGTTTTGTTGCGGTTCTTCCCCGAACTTATTTCAGACCTTCAGAGATGATAGTCCACACATCACAGGACGGTAAAATCTGACTTTATGTCCTACTGGTTGCAAGTCTCAATTTCACCCTTTTGCTGACCTTGATTAACTCAGCTCCGAAGAGAAAGATCTGGGCGGAGTAATAGATCCAGAAAAGAAAAACCACGATGGAGCCAGCTGCTCCGTGGGCCGAACTTATATCGCTAATGCTCACATAAACTGCAATGACGAAGTTGCCTATGACGAAGAGGATGGCTGTCACAGTGGAGCCTGGAAGCACATCCCGCCAGCTCAGCCCGACTTCGGAAAGGGTCTTGTAGGTGACGGCAAAGAGCAGAGTAACAAATAAAAAGGACGTAAGAAAGGTCACCAGCCGGAGAAGCTCCAGATGAACGGGAAGGAGATCCTCGATGTACCTGCTTAAGGGCAAGAGGATGGCTGTTACAACCGATGAAGCCAAGAGCAGAAATGCCACCAGCGAGATGAGCAAAAAGGAACGTAGATAGGACCTGACCGTGCCAAGAACCAAGGTTTCCTTGACCGTTTCCTGGGACCATATTATCCTGAAAGCTCTCTTGGTCTGTACAAACAAACCTGCTGCGCCCAAAACCAAAACAAGAAAACTCAACAGAGTGAACCTATAAGACGCAGCCTGATCTCCTGCTCGATTGACTATGTTACCAATATGCCCAGGCATCTGCTGGCCGGCCAGATCCTGAGCCTGCGAAAGGCTGCTGCCACCCAGGAGCCCGTATCCGAAAAGAGCATTGAGAATTATCATCAATATTACCAACAAGGGAACCAAAGAAAAAATGCCGAAGTATGCAAGGGCGGCAGCCAAAAGCGAGGCATCATCCTTGTTCCACTCGTTGAAGGCCTCTCTGAATAGATCCGAAAGATCTGTAAGCTGCATAACCGGGCCGTTGATTAACGATATTCAGCCTGAGAGCAAAGAAGTGCCTCAAAGTGGCTCTGCAGCAAGGCTCAGCCTCAAAATAAGAAGAGAGATCCGCAAGGGGATCATGCTCCTTTCAGATCCTCTCTCTGAGTTATATTTCTGATCTCCTGCTTCAGCTCCTCCGGAAGGCCCTTGATCTCAACATCAAGGAAACCTCTCACGATTACGCTGGTGGCCTCCTCGGACGAGAGTCCCCTTGCCATCAGGTACTCCAACTCCTCTTCGGAGATCCTTCCCACTGCAGCCTCGTGGGACATATCCAGGTCCTTGCTCCTTCCGTCCAGTTCGGGTATCGAGTAGATCCTGCCTTTCTCGGAAAGCAGCAGTCCAACGCACTCCAGATGTGCCCGCGCCCCCGGCACTGTCCCGGTCATCCTGCCCCTGGCTATAACCTCGCCGCCGACAGAGACCACGCGGGAGATGGACTCAGCACTGGTATCTGGGGCATTGAGGTTGACGTTACTGCCCACATCGATGTTGCCCATGCTGGAGTAAATGACGGTGTTGAAGCTAGCTACTGCACCCCGGCCAGCGAGCGTTGCTGTTGGGAAGGTCTGCAGGGTCTTAACCGGTCGTAGGCAGATGTAGTTGTTGGAGAGGGAGCCGCCCTCAGCTATGGTTATCCCAGTCCTTGGACGCACCTCAACCTCTTTTCCCCAACTGTGGATCATAGTAAAGCTGATCTTGGCGTTCTTCTGGATGAAGAACTCGGAGACTCCGACATGCAGCCCGCGTTGGACGTGCGCCGGAGTTGTACAGCCCGTTATGACGTGCAGCTCAGAGCCCTTCTCAGCAATGATCACGTTGTGAACCCGCTGGTTCAGGTTGGTTGACCCGAGGTAAAGGCAGCTCTTGACGGGAAAGACGGTCTTCATCCCTTTTTTGGCCCGGATGAAGTACCCTGCTGGGGGCGATTGAGCTACATCTGCAGTATACTTATCGGCGTCCGGAGCGACCAGCTTCCACCAGTAGTCCTGGAGGTAATCGTACTTCTTCAGGGCGCTCGCCATGTCCATTATCTCCACGCCATCGTAGAGGGACTTGGCGATCACCGGGGTCTGGTCCATCTGCACGTAGGCACCGGAGGATTCTTTGTCCAGCTTTACACCAACGTCCAGTGCAGCCTTCTTAACGACGCTCGGCAGTTCCTCAGCATCTTGAACCTTCTCATGGGGCTTGGCCTCGGACTCGTAGCTCTCCAGGTCCACGTCGGTTCCGTACAGCGCCTTCTTCTTATGCGCCTCTTTGGCTCTCGCCTCTACGCTGGGCACAGGCATGCCACACACCCCTCGTAACCGCTCTTTTTGATCTGGTCCAGGATCTCTTTCGGGTTGCCGCTGCAGACTATGGAACCGTTTAGCATGACGTGCGCCCGGTCGGCCTTCATGTACTCCAGGATGTGGCCGAAGTGAGTGATCAACAAGCCTGACTTGGTCCTCTTGCTGGGGCGCGTATCCTTTTCCGTTAATTGGTTGATGGCCTCGCCGATCAGCTTGATGTTCTCCAGGTCAACTCCCGAGTCGGGCTCGTCGAGCATGACGAAGTCGGGCTGCTGCGCTAGAAGCTGAACCATCTCCGACCTCTTCACCTCGCCGCCTGAGAAGCCGCGGTTCACGTCTCTGTTGGCAAAGGGCTCGAAATCCAGCTCCTTGAGGATAGTTGGACCGTCTGCTTTAGGATTGATGATTTTGATGAGATCTTTCAGCTTGAGGCCGCGAATGGCCGGGGGCCGCTGGAAAGCCATCCCTATCCCAAGGCGAGCACGCTGGTCCATGGACATCCTGGTTATGTCCTGTCCCTTGAACATGATCCTTCCGCTCTCAACAACATATCTTGGGATGCCCGCAATGGCGTTGAGCAGAGTAGTCTTTCCAGTCCCATTCGGCCCGAAGAGCGCGTGGGTCTCGCCGGGGCCTATCCTAAGATTAACGCCGTTAAGAACCTGTTTACCGCCGATGCTGACAGACAAATCAACAATTTCCAGCAACCGGACCACCTCCGAACTTCCTGTTGAGTTGAACCTATGGATATAATATCCTTTTGCAGCATATCCTTTGCAGCGGAAAAACCATATACAGAAGAGGTCGATAGATGTTCATGATCAAAGGCCGGGCATGGATCTATGGAGATGATGTGGACACCGATGTTATAATCCCTGGAAAGTACCTGAGGACCAAAGATCTCTCCCTCCTGGCGTCTCATGCGATGGAAGGGCTAGACCCGGAGTTCTCCTCAAAGGTCAAGAAGGGAGATGTGATAGTTGCAGGTCGCAACTTCGGCTGCGGTTCCTCCAGGGAGCAGGCACCTGTAGCCTTGAAGGAGGCTGGTGTGGCGGCCGTTGTGGCCAAATCCTTCGCCAGGATATTTTATAGAAACGCAATAAACATCGGCCTTCCTCTTGTGGAAGCAAACGTGTGCTGCGTCCAGGGCGATACCGTTGAGTTGGACTTGGGCAACGGGACGGTGCGCGTCGGGGACAAAGTGGTCCAAGGAACAAAGATGCCTCTCTTCCTGCTTGAGATTCTTCAGGATGGCGGTCTGGTAGCCCACAGAAGAAAGGAGAAGCAAAAAGGAGCACCATGATCTTTCCCGAGGATTACAAGATAGTTGGAATCAAGGATGACGAACGGCCAGGAGACCCCATCTACTTCTCCACTAGATACCTGATATCCCGGAACGGGCCCAAGCTCTATCAGGTTACCAGCCGTGGCGAAGGGTTCATGCGAGAGGTGGAGAAGCTGGAGCAGATATCCTCAGGTTCAGAGATAGCCGAGTGGCCTGGGAAAGTGGACACCAGAAACCGCTCCCTTCTGATAGAGCTGGCCAGCGGCCTGAAACATAAGGGAACAAGAACTGTCATCTTTACCGGCCCGGACGAGCACGTCACCTTCGTCCACGAACCAGACCCGGGCCAGATATTGAACATCGACATTCTGGACGTCTGTCCACCCAATCCGCCCTGGCTGGTGTACGTAATCGACCGTCTGGAGAGCTGCGGAGTGTTGGGAGATCTCACTGTCAGGTTCAGGCCCAGGGTGCTGGATCTGCGAGAGTTCGAGTCCGAGAGCGTTTACTATCCATGTCGGGCTTCAGGCCTCGGCCGGTCCCTTGACTCGGACCGGGTTGTGCATGATCACCCTCGAATCGTGGGCTGCGAGGTTTCCAGGGAGATCTTTCTTTCCACTAACCCGGGAAAAGAGCACGAGTTCGTGAACATCTGCTCCTCTCAGAGCCTTGAGCCCGATGGCCCCTTCATTGCCAGGTGCTGCCGGTCGGAGAGACGGGGGCTGACCAGGAAGAATGGACACCTAGGAGTAATAGTCCACTGGGGGGACGGACCCTACCAGATTTCAGAGGCCATAAGATGTCTTGTCAAGGCTCTAAGAGAGTAGCGGTCATCCGCGGAGACGGGATAGGTCCGGAGGTCATAGAGAGCGCCCTGGAAGTGCTGGATGCAGCAGGCGCTGGTATAGAAGAAGTGCCTGTGGAGATCGGCTTTGGAAAATGGAAGCGCACCGGAAAAGCCATGTCCGACGAGGATTTGGAGCCTATCAAAGACTGCCGTTGCATCTTATTTGGGGCCATCACGACCCCACCCGATCCTAATTATAAGAGCGTTCTTCTCAGATTGAGAAAGGAGCTGGACCTCTACGCCAACATCCGTCCTTTCTCTAAGAAAGGATTGGACATTGTCCTCGTTAGGGAGAACACAGAGGGCCTCTACTCCGGCCTGGAGGAGGTGGGTGATGAAGAGGCACGAACGATCAGAATGATCACTCGTAGAGGATCGAAGAGGATAGCTCTGAAAGCCTGTGAGCTGGCAGCTTGCAGGAGAAGACTCACCATCGTCCACAAGGCCAACGTGCTCCACAGCGACAGGCTGTTTCTGAAGACCTGTAAGGAGGTGGCAGAAAGTAGTGGCGTTCAATATGACGATATGCTGGTGGATGCCGCCGCCTATAACTTGGTTATCCGACCTGAGAAGTTCGATGTAATGGTAACAACCAACCTATTCGGCGACATACTTAGCGATGAGGCGGCCGGGGTCTTGGGCAGCCTGGGCTTATGTGCCAGCGCCAATCTGGGCGAGAGGTACGCTCTTTTCGAGCCCATCCACGGAAGCGCGCCTGACATAGCTGGAAAGGGAATCGCAAATCCGGTCGGGGCGATACGAAGCGCGGCCATGATGATGGACTGGTTCGGCGACGCTGAGATGGCAAGAAGAATTGAGAAAGCTGTTGTGTGGTCTTTGGATCAAGGCATTACTACTCCGGACTTGGCAGGATGTCACACTACGAGGAAGGTAACCGAAGCTATCGCCAACTATTTACTAGAGACGGCGTAGCAAGGCATAGACGCTTTATCCACCTTCTATGGATTACCTGTGGGCTTTGTTCAAGAGCGTTCCTAAGGTGTGCCTATATTTAGAAGATATTAAATTTTGGCTCTTCGCTATTTCCTGTGGGTAACCTCTAGATAGTGATTACGGGGTCCTCATGACCCATGAGCCTATCACGAGTTTGACCTTTCGATGCAGGTGAGCGTGATATCTATAAATGCTGTTTGAAAACCCAGCAATCATAACGTTGCCGAGGCAGGAGGGCCTGATCTG
>PMNG01000086.1:0-5615 GCA_003162615.1 Methanothrix sp.
ATAACAAAGATGCAGATGCCATCGGTAGACCGGATAAACTCTATTCCTATGACCATAGATAGCGGGGACCCCAAGAACGGCTATTGGTCGTGCACCATACCCGGTCGGCCAGGAGGAACCTATATGGTGCTGTCGGTGGCACTCAAAGACGAAACCGGAGCAGCGGACGACGGGCCGTACATGCTTCACTGGTCAACGGTCACCCAGCAGGACGCCGCTAATCTTCATGCGACACCAGGCCAGGCTTCTTCGGATCAGGGAATGCTCTACATCGAGTCTTCGGTAGTAAGAGGCACGGGAGAGGTCTCCGTTAAAGATGACTTTAATGATAATGCAATGGGCTACCATGGCTGGATGAAGGGTAACGGATCCATAAACATGGAGTACCAGCGCAGCATTGACAAGAATCGCCCTATGGTAAACTTTACCCAGAGAAGCGATCTGGTCTTCGAGGGAGGACAACTCAAGGGCGAAAAGAGCCTGGTGTCTCCTGCATTTTATGGTGGCATTGGTGCAAGCGTCACAGAAAGGTTCAACGTGAGCCATGTGGACAAGAGCGAGACAGACATGATCAGGTCCATCAACAGCTCGGATAACACTCTGGCTTTCGATGCCGATCAGGCATTCAATGGAACATGGAACATAAAGACCCAGTACGCACAACTCTTCAAGAAGATGAAGGGGGACCAGCAATACTCCGGATCCTTCGAGACCCAGAAGAATATCAAGTTCCAGGATACAGGGAAAAAATGAAAGTGATTAAAGTGAGGAATCCCATTAACTTGCTCCTGAGCAGTTAATCCAACACCCCCCTAATCCGACCGATAATATCCAATTAGATTTTGTTTTTTTTTTTTCGATATGTCGGATGAATTGATCGAGCTTGACAAATTCATCGAATTCTTCCAAGTGGACCCGCATTACTTCGAGAGGACTTTCCTCCTTATCCCTGACAACTCGGAGAAACTCTATGCTTTGCTCAGGAAGGTCCTGGAGAAAACTGGCCTTGCAGCCACAGGGAAGCTGACCATGAGCACCAGGGAGAGGATTATCCTGATCCATTACTAACCAGAATGCCATCGTGGCGACAACCTTGCAGTATAAGGACGAGGTGACGGATCCATCGCATTTTGCGGAGCTAAGGGATCTGCCCGAGGCTGGCGAGGAGGAGCTGGCCCTTATGACGAAGATAGTTTGGTCGATAAGCTGCGCGAGCATTCTTAAAAGGTGCAGAAATACGGTGCTGCATCCCTCATAAGGTTATGCAGTATTTTATTGCCTAAAAGAGATAGGTGAGATTGATAGCAGTGAGCCTCGATGGCTGAAATGTACCTACCACCAATCTCAAATATTTGTGTCAGTGATGCATTACATCTAAGATATTGTATGTACTGGCGTCGTTGACCCTGGTTGACCCTGGGCAAACACGTCCACGACGACCACATTGCTGGGCTGGTTGTTCACCACGAAGTATAGCATGTGTCTTCCAACCTGGTCGGCATTGAAGCTCATGGTATTATAACCAGAATTGAACTGATAAGTGTTATACTTCACAATGTTTGTATCGGTCTGAACAATCTCGTAGAATCCCGCAGACCCTCCAACGGGCGCATTGGCGACCAACTGTATCCAGGTCCCGACTGGGCTTACCACATACTGTGCCCAGTTTGTTGCTCCCTGTACCCAGAGGTCGTTGGTTCCGGATGGCATTGTAGATACATATTGGGTGTATGGCAACGCTTGTCCGGTGCCGTAGTATATCCTGGATGGCGTTCTCTGCGCTATATCAAACTTGACCGGGGTGCTGATTATCCCGCCCACTACAGGTATACCAGAGGTTATATAATACTCTTTGAATGGCGAGAACGTTGTGTCTGGAACCCCTTGGCGGAAGAATGAACCACCCGAGCTGTACAAGGGTAAGTTGGGGTAGGATCCGCTAGATCCCATTGTGATGTTTAATCCACTAGATACCATCGTCTTGTTTGATCCGCTGGACACCTTTGTTTTGTTTGATGCGTTATACACCATTGTCTTGTTAGATCCGCTAGACACTATTGTCTTGTTAGATCCGCTAGACACCATTGTCTTGTTTGGTCCGTTAGATCCCATTGTGATGTTTGAACTTTTGTTTTTTGGACTTTCCGATACAGCGAATGCCTGAAACGCAAGGCAAACGAGTACAGCCATAACAAGCAGAATTTTGCTATATTTCATTTTAACACCTACTAATTCCTTAAACTGGCTTCTTCTCTACATTATCGTCTATCATTTTTTGAATCCTTCTTTTTGGATTCTTGATCTAACAAGATGCCATTGAATAAAAGACTTTTGGTATCAAAATATTAAAGTGCATTGATATATGAGTATATAAAGTTCTATAATTTAAAGTGAGGACCAAAGAGTCTGTGGCCAAGAGCATGATGTAGGTATTAAGGGAGACGACGAAATCCTTGAAGTGACCGGTAGGAAAACATAATGGCAGCCAGATGGTATGCGCCTCTGGCTCATCGTCACAAATGTTGGCCGAGACAGCGCAAGAAGAACCGGAGGTATAGTGTATGATTGAGATTAAAATCGATAATGACAAATTCGACGAGCGAGTGGAAAGAATGATACATAACGCGATTGGTCACGCCTTTGGCCTAAAGCTAAAGAACATCAGACCAGCAGGAACGGGAGCAATAGATTCGCCGACCTGACTGGGTGAGTGCTTCATGCACGATATCTCTGTCAGAAAATCGCTACCTATAAGGACATATGTAGCTTTTTCTCCAAAACCACGTTTATATATGTACGTGCTTTTGGAGGATTTCGTGCATATGTCCTCACTGCTATCGGTTCGTAACCCAAGGAGGGGGTGTTAGCTAAACTTCGCCCTCTGAAGCCAGCAAAAATTAGAAGGAATGGCCGGGTCAGTCATGAAGAGAATCGGGGGTAAGACTGTCTTCCCAGCCCGATCCCTACATGGTAGTAGTAGTTAAAAAGGATCATCCATGCGTTGCGCAAGTGTTTCAGCCACCTCTGTAAATACCCTATGAAAAACCTATAGGATAAACCGAGAAAGCCATCTCATCTGTCCATCTCAGATGTGTCCTATAATTGGGATGCCACTCATTTGTTTACGCCCTTATCGAGGATGCATCTCAGCCAATCGAAGGTAAAATCTATAACAGCTCTATCACGCTCACCAGCTTCACTTTCCCCAACATATTCTTCTGGTTTTTCGGTTTCAGCTCTTCTCCCACCATGCAACGCCTCATAAATATCTGTCTTCAGTTTGTCGTAATCAAACCCTGGTTCATCACTGGTCCATATGCCTTCCTGAATTGTGGCAATGGTTTTGTCGAGGAGATGGTAGTCTTCAGGCGTAGGTTCCACAAGTTTAAGATCTCTGAAACGTACGTCGAGAGCCTTCCTAAGGTCGGAGCCACTAGAATCCAGAATATCGCAAACATTCTTTTTCTGGATATCATTCATTTCATTCACCTTCTGTAAAGACAGTAGTCCTCTAGAATTTGAGGGAAACGGTCGGGTGAGGATGTGACATATGGAAATTAACATCCCGGCACGTCTCTATCCTCTGCCTACAGAGGATCTTGCCGGGCAGGATCAACACCTCTGCATCGCGGCCCTTCGACCTCAATATCGAAGTACAGCGTTTTTGTGGTCATGAAGTTAGAGGGATCAAAAAAGATTGGTTAGGATAGCGGTCTATTCCATATTCATGGCAACCTGGCAGCAAGACCCCATATTATACTACTCTTTTTGGACATTTCACCTAAGAGAGTTGGGCCGGACCGAGGAGGATGTTAATACGCAGATGGTTGAGGTTTACTCCGGCCTGGCCACAAAAAACATAGGCTGTTTTCCTATATATTCATCCGGGCTGACGCGGTTGAGTCCAAGTTCTGCTTTAAGATGAGCCTGTTTTAAAGAAAATATTTATATGTGACTAAGATATCTATAAAGAGCGAGGGATTATAATAAAACAAACTGCTGTTAAGGTGCTGGACGAAAAAGATCTGGAATTCATCGATGCACTGCGAAGCCTAAATGTGCCAAGAAATGTGGCCACGCTGATAACTTATCTGGCAAACACAAACGAAGCGACTGCCAGGGAGATCGAAATTGCCACACGCCTGAGGCAACCAGAAGTGAGCATGGGAATGCGAACAATGCGACAAAACAACTGGGTCGAGGAACGCGATCTCAAGGCCGAGGGAAAAGGTAGACGCATGAAAGTCTACAAGCTCAGCGTGCCCATCGAGAAGATCATACAGCACTATGAAGTGGAGAAAAACAGCGAGGCCACCAGGACTATGCAGGCCATCCAGAGGTTGAAGGAGTTAAGCTCCGCATTATAGCCTCAGAAGACCACATCGTCTTCAACTATTTTAGCGCCCAAGCCCACCGCCTCCTCGACCGCAGTCAGGTCTTTCATCAGGAATATCCGCTCGGTTGCTGTCTCTTTGGTAGCTAAGGAGTTCTTCAGGATCTGTGCATACTTGGCAAGCTTGGCAGCTTGACCACGTAGCCCTTCAGGTCCCCTACTAGGTCTTAGTCGAAGTCGTTCCGTTCCAGAAGCTTGAGGGCGTTGTTTCTCGCGCCAGTGGATTTGAACTCAAACCTATAGAGGTCCTTATTGTAATGATCCTGCAGCCTGGATCTGGGATTAGGCATTATACCCCAGTTCTTTGGCCTTGGCGAATGCCGCTGCCGCCCCACTATGATCTCCAAGTGACTTGAGAGCCTCGCACAAGTTGTTCCAAGCATCGGCATGATTTGGATCAAGCTCTATAGCCTTATTAAGAGCTTGGATGGCCTCCACATGATTGCCTTGTCTTCTGAGAGACTCGCCTTTGTTGTACCAGGCTGATGCTTTTTTGGGATCAATCTCGATGGCCTTGTCAAAGGCTTCGATGGCCTTATCATGCTTGCCCCGTTCCCCTAGAGCAATACCTTTGTTGTTCCAGGCATCAGCACATTTTGGATTGATCTCAATTGCCTTTTCATAAGCCTGAACAGACTCATCATACTTGCCATGTTTACCCCTGGCTACTAAGAGCATTACCTTTGCTGTTCCAGGCGGAAGCATCTCTTGGATTGATTTCAATAGCCTCGTCATAAGCCTGTACGACCTCATCGTAATTGCCCTGGGCCTTTAAAGCAAGGCCTTTGTTGAACCAAGCCTCAACACATTGTGGATTGATCTCGATTGCCTTGTCAAAATGCTGGATTGCCCCTGCATAATCGTTCTGTCGCCTGAGAGCTTCACCTTTGTTGGACCTGGCTGATGCATATTTGGGATAAATCTCGATGGCCTTGTTATAGGCTTGTACAGACTCATCGCACTTGCCCAGTGCCTTTAGCGCATCGCCTTTGTCGTTCCAGGGTGTTGCCCACTCAGGATTCAGCTCGATAGCTTTGTCAAGAGCTTGGATGGCCTCGTCGGGCTTTCCCAGTTCTCTTAGAGCATTGCCTTTGTTGCGCCAGGGCATTGCCCACTTCGGATCTAGCTCTATTGCCTTGTCAAAAGCTTCAATGGCCTCGTCGTACTTGCCCTGATTACCAAGAGCGATGCCTTTGATAGACCATTCTGTTTTCTTGGCATC
>PMNG01000086.1:5636-6429 GCA_003162615.1 Methanothrix sp.
AAGCCCCAGTCAGATGCCCAAGCAAGGCCCATGAGCAGCAGTGGGTAGGGATGTGGCCCATGCTTGAGGACCTGCATGCATAGTGAATGGAACGTGATGGGCATAAATAAAGAATCCCGAAATTACGCCGATTGAATGTCAACCTGGCGAGAAGACGCAAAACGTGAAATATCTATCTAAATAGCTGTGGAAAAAGGCACAAGGAAACCGCCAGGTAGAAGCCTAAAAAGATGTGCTGGTTATACGTACCTGTTAGATCTAGGCCCTTCTAACTCAGTAGATATGCCTCACGTGGCAGTGACAGCAAAGGGCAATGTGTTGGTGCTCCGACCATTAACGATCACGCCGATATCGATCTTCCCTATGGGTTGATTTCCCGGAATTCTGAATTTAATCTGGTTGTCCCCCCACAAAAGCAAAGTCGTTTTGTCGAGTGTGATAGGGTTTCCGTCAAGAGTGATCAGGCTGCCATTTTGGCTCTCGCCGAATGACATCCCTGTAATTATAACATCAGTTTTGCCCGGCCCACTACCAGGCGAGATCCCAGTGAATCGGGGCGTGGTAGTCGTGACCAGTTTCTTGCCCAAGTATGCTCCCTGTCCCAGACCCATCAGCACCATGAGCACAGCATCGATGTCAGGCATCTGAAGTTCACCGATGGCGGCAGCGGCATCAATATGGGCGGCAGTGGCATTAGCGGCGACGTTGGCGGCAAAGGCGATATCGGCATTGACAGAAGCTGTGTGGACCTGTTGCAACAGGTGAATGATGTAAATTCCGATGCCAATTAACG
>PMNG01000076.1 GCA_003162615.1 Methanothrix sp.
AGTTCTAAATCGACCGGTTTCTTGCTATTTCTCTCTGGTGTAATAAGACAGGCCTGTTTATTTTTTTAGCTCGATTTGATATATTGATTGTGATTGCTGAAACCACAACTGGTGCGGTTTTTTGTCCTATCCTCTTGGTATTTCCTTATGTTCTGTCTTTCCAGTTCAGTCCTTAATTATTCCGTCCCCGCTGAATACTCGCTTGGCCTCCTCGAAAGACAGATCTTCGGGAGGGAATATGAGGTCCGACTGGACGATGTCGACAGGGTCCAACGGCTCGCCCAAGTCCTTTACAGCGGAGATGAGCTTGTCCAAATCCTTCAGAAACGCGATCTGGTCGCCNNTGATGATCATTTCTTCATCTCCGATTTCATCCTGGCCAGATCATTATCGACTGTGCTCTTGGCCTTGACCTTGGCCAGCTCCTTCTCAATTTCGTCGCCACCAGAGTAATCTTCAAGGGTTCCGGAATCTAAAAGCTCGTCCAGAGCAGCTGAGCGGGCCTTCATGTTCTCCGTCTTCTCTTCAGCCCTCTGTACAGCCAGGCCAACATCGGCCATCTCTTCGCTGATGCCAGTTACAGACTCGGTGATCTTGACCTGGGCATCCGCAGCGGAGTACTCGGCCTTGATGGTCTCCTTTTTAGTTCTGAAGGCCTCCACTTTTGTAGCCAGGCGGCTCTCAGCGGTCATCAGCTTTTGTTGTTGGTTCTCCAGGTCTGCTATCTGCTGGTCCAGAGTGGCAGACTGGGCCTGCAGAGCGGCCTTGTTTTCTAGGGCCTTGCGTGCCAGGTCTTCTCGGTTGGCCCCGAGTGCCTCCTTGGCCTGAGCATCCAGCTTGTCGATGCTCATCTGCAGCTTGGCCTTCTGCAGCTCAATTCTCTTCTTGGAGGTAGTAACCTCCGCCACACCCCGCTTTACGTTTTGCAAAAGCTCTAGCTGCTTATCGTAGGACAAGTCAAGAGTCTCCCTGGGGTCCTCAATCTTGTCCATTATCTTGTTCATCTTGGCTTGAACTACAGTACTCATGCGATCCAATAAACCCATACTTTCTCTCCTATAGCTTATGTCCCATTAGATCATAAATAGGTTTGACATCATACTAGAGGTTCTCAAAAGTATTTATACGCTGTTGAGATTGAAAATATAAAGGGGACCTCGACGCAACCCTCGAGTAGCTGGTTAGAATAGCATCATTGAAACCTACAAGCTCAAAGTGAAAGTGCAAATTTACGAAGTAGGTATTATCTTTTCTGTGGAACCATATAGTACTATTTCAGCCCCGCAATTATGAGGTCTTTCACACTGAAGGCCGATCCATATGTAAAGAGTTCAGCAGGCAGCTTAATAGCATGTCTGCTGAGCTATGTAAAGTAATCACCGTAAATACGGCCATCAAACTGAATCATTGAGATAATCATCTCCAGACTGGGCCTGGATCAGTGGATGATCTTTGGGCCTGGATCCCCATGACCAGAAGTCGCCAGAGGAGTTTCTGGCCATTGCCAAATTTGTCGAGCTATTGGTCGTATTCAGCGATGTATTGTTCAGCGAGGTGTTGTTCGTGTTCGTAGGACTTTTAGTCAAGCTCTCGAGCAATGCCATTCCCTCAGATCCATTTAGCTTAACTGGCGTCTGACTGCATGTAAGGGCAGCCAATCCCGATAGAAGGAACATGATAACTATCAGTCGTCTTACGCTGTTCATCAGGGGATCTTTTCCTGTTCAGGCTTAAGTGTACTTCGCTAAGCTTCAGATGCCATGGAACACAGGCTAATGGACAAGGTGAGATTCTGAACATAGATCAATAACGGATCGAAAGAAAGTCGGCATACAGAGCTCTTTTCAGAAAATTTGCAGTTGACAAATACATCTTCCTATATCGGGGTGCTCACACAATCGAATATCCATAGTCCAATATAAGTATTCTACGAGAGAAGCTCGCTCTTCTGGACCGGGATAACCAGTTCACTAAGCTTCTGAGAAAGCGCCCTTCGACCGCTTTCTTTAATAACTTCCAGCTCTACAACTCCCTGGGGATTACCATGAAGAGGTTAGCGATATTACTCGGACTTGCGCTTCTAACTGTCTATGTGGTTAGTGCTACCAGTCAAGGGAACCAAGGGATATCAGTAGTTGGAGAGGGAACAGCAACAGTTCCCGCCGACACAGTGATTCTCTCGATCGGAGTACAAAGTAACAACACCAATGCCACTCAAGCAGCCGCTGAGAACGCTAAGATGCTTAACAAAACAATCGATGCTCTGACTGGAGCAGGAGTTCAGAAGGATGAAATCATGCCTGGCCAGTCAAGCGGAATATCGAGCAGCCATTTTGAAAGCAATATTTGCAGGCTGGTAAATAATACAACCGTTTGTGAGAATACATCCAATGCTTTGAGCCTGCTTACCAGCTCAATCATCATCCGGTTGAAGACCACAGATCAAGGCAGGGTAAACAGCGTCCTGGAGACGGCAAAGTCCCAGGGAGCAGTGGCATCCATAACGGGATACAGCATCAGCGACAAAAGTCAAGCTATAGCTGATGCACGGAAGAAGGCCATAGATAACGCCAGATCCAATGCGGAGGACATGGCATCGGCCGCTGGAGTGAAGCTCGGAAAGGCCATTGACATATCGGATTATGGATATCCGGAAGTGAGCTTCAACGAGCCTCTTGGATCTCCAGCCACCTCGAATGGGACCGTGAGCGTAACTTCTTATGTAGCGGTAACCTACGAAATACTGTAAGATTATGCCTGCGTTGAGCAGGTAGTTATTTTTGTTGCTAAGAAGCTTTCACAGGTGCATACGCCTATTCTCGGCATATTTAAGGAATGATACCAGAATCTTTAAGGATGTTGTAGTAGAATTGCAAGGAATATGAGAAGATTTGAGATTACAATCTTTGGGCTTATGCTTCTTCTGGCTCTGGCCCTGCCAGCCCAGGCAGCAGGAAACGACAATGTGTCCAAGATCATCTGCAATGGCGAAGGCAAGACAACGGCAGCACCAGACATCGTTACCATCACTCTTGGCGTGGAGACAAGAAACGTCAATGCATCGGCTGCAGCCGCTGAAAATGCCAAGCTGATGAACAGCACAATTAACGCCCTTCTGTCTGCGGGACTGAATAAGAAAGATATCCAGACCAGCCAGTATTCACTGACAACCCAACCCGAAGATAACCCAGTGCCAGCGAGCGCAACTAAGAACAAGACGCCTCCTGTCTTCGTAGCCACCAACCAGGTAACAGCCAAGATGAACGTCACTGAGAACATCGGCAAAGTCCTGGACGCTGCCACTGCCGCTGGATCGAACAGCGTGATGGGGATCAGCTTCGACCTCAGGGACCCAAAGCCGCAGATGGACAAGGCCCTTGCCAACGCAGTCAACGATTCCAGAAGAAAGGCTGAGATAATGGCCGGGACCGCAGGGGTGAAGCTGGGCAAGATACTAGAATTGTCCGAAGGATACGGCTACACTTCTTCGAATGCTCCAAGGGCGGCATACTCAGTCGCAGAAGCCACCACGCCCGTCCTTCCCGGCGAGATGGAGATTACCGCAAGCGTCACTGTAACCTACGAGATTACAAAGTAAGCTTGACATAACCAATTTCATTTTTCATTTCCGATCGTTTACAGTTACAGCTTATACGATCTACGGGATGCCAACAATTGTCGTAGATGATTGTTAATTCAGAGGTAGTGCAATAGAAGTTAAGAATTAACTCGCCAGGCGTGAAATCTTAATTATATACCATTATATATCTTATCAAATCCAAACTCTAAATACTAAGAGCAGATGAATTGATATGGTGTTAATGTTTGACCGCGGGAGTTAATTTTGTTCCTACCACCTGCCCATATTGTGGAACAGGGTGCAGTTTTTATCTGGTAACCAGGGACAACAAGGTACTCGGGATAGAGCCATGGCAAACCCCTCCTGTAAATGAGGGGAAACTGTGTCAGAAAGGGAGGTATGCATACCAGTTCATCCACAGCAAGGATCGCCTTACAAAGCCGCTGATAAAGAAGAACGGGGGATTTGTTGCTTCCACCTGGGATGAGGCCTACCGATTGATAGTTGAAAAATTCAAATCCTTTAAACCGGAGGAGTTTGGATGTCTGGCCTCTGCAAAGGCCTCGAACGAGGATAATTACCTCATGCAGAAATTTGTCCGCATAGCTTTAAAGACAAATAATATTGACCACTGTGCTAGGTTATGCCATTCTTCTACAGTTTCTGGGCTTTCCGAAGTATTTGGTTCGGGTGCCATGACCAATTCCATACCGGATCTCCAAGAATCAAAATGCATATTTGTTATCGGAAGCAATACCTTTGAACAGCATCCGTTAATAGGCAGAAGGCTTGTCCTTGCAAGGAAGAGCGGTGCCAAGATCATCTGCGCAGATCCGAGGTACACTCCTACGGCAAAGCAGGCAGATCTCTACCTTTCTATGTATTCCGGAACCGACGTTGCATTGCTTAACGGACTCATGCACCATATCATAGAGAATGGATGGGAGGATTCGGATTTCATAAAAAGCAGAACAAAAAATTATGATTCTATGAAAAAAACGGTGATGAAGGAGAACTATAATCTCAAGAACGTATCAGAGATAACCGGAGTTCGAGAGTCTGACCTGAAAACCGCTGCAGAATGGATCGCAAAATCCAAACCTTGTGCCCTTGTCTTTGCCATGGGAATAACACAGCATACCGTAGGTGTAGACAATGTGAAATCCGTTGCAAACCTTATGATGCTGACGGGAAATATCGGAAAACCGGGCAGCGGCGTCAATCCGCTCAGAGGACAGAATAATGTCCAAGGTGCCAGTGATATGGGTTGTTTGCCGAATGTATACAGCGGCTATCAAATGGTTACTGACAAGGAATCCCGCAATAAGATGATGAAAATATGGGGGGTGGCTGAGATTGCCGAAAGCAGGGTAGGCTATACGGCAACTGAGATGATCGACAATCTCGCTGACGAGCCTGGTAAAATAAAGTGCATGTACCTCTTAGGTGAGAATCCCATGCTCTCAGACCCTGACATCAACCATGTGAGAGAAGCACTGGAGAATGTTGAATTCATGGTGTCCCAGGAGATTTTCTTGAGCGAGACCGCTGAGTTCGCTGACGTAGTCCTTCCCGCTGCCTGTTATGCCGAAAAGAACGGAACACACACCAATACTGAGCGGCGTGTGCAAAGATGGAGGAAAGCCATTAATCCACCAGGAGAAGCAAAGCCGGACTGGCTTATCATCAGTGAGATTGCCAGGCTGATGGGATACGAAAAACAGTTCTCTTACAAGAATGAGAGTGAGATATTTGACGAAATTGCGAGGATCACGCCTTCTTACTCTGGCATCAATTATGATCGCTTAGAACATCCTTACGCTCTTCAGTGGCCTTGTCCGGACACAAACCATCTGGGGACCCAGATTCTTCATACGGATAAATTTGCCACAAAAGATGGTCTTGGCATTTTCATGGCTGTTGAGTGGAAGCCGCCTGCTGAGGTTACGGATCCTCGGTATCCTCTGATACTGACTACAGGCAGAAGCATCTGGCACTGGCATACGGGGACAATGACCCGTCGCTCGGAGACTTTGGATAGAGAAGTTAAGACCGGCTGGGTTGAGATCAATACAAAAGATGCAGAGACGCTTGGAATAGAGGACGGCGAAAAGGTAAAGGTTTCATCACGCAGGGGTGAGATCGAAATTCCAGCGAAGTTGACAGAGGACATCAAAATTGGAGAGGTTTTCATACCGTTCCATTTCAAGGAGTGTCCTGCTAACGTCCTGACCAATAATGCAGTGGATAGCATTTCAAAGATTCCTGAATATAAAGCGTGTGCAGTAAAGGTCGAAAAAATGAATGACAGGGATAAAGAGGTGGTTGGACGAGGACAAAGGGCGATCTGATATTTGCATGGGCTAACGATCCGATAGTCAGAGAAAAGGGGGAATCGGGAGGTGCAGTTACAGGCTTGTTGAAGTTTGCCCTCGAGGATGGCGTTGTGGATGCGGTTCTCGGGATCAAAAAAGGGGCAGACACATTCGATGCGAGACCTGTCTTAATCACCGATCCCAATGAAGTTATGGAGACGGCTGGAGCCATCTATGGAGGCACGCTTCTGCTATCTAAGCTGTTCGGAAAATACCTGAATGGCTCCAAAGATTTGAAGATAGCAGCCGCCCTTAAGGGATGCGATGTGATGGGGGTCTACGAGCAGGCAAAGAGAAGACAGTTGAATCTGGATAATGTGTTAATGATAGGCCTAAACTGTGGAGGTGCCACAACTCCTGCCATGATGAGGCGCATAATGTCCGAGGTCTTTTTGGTCGATCCTGATTCGGTGAGCAAAGTGACCATGTACAAGGGACATTTAAATATCACAAGCGAAGGTGGGAAGAAAGACATCTCCATTCCCAAACTCGAAGACGCAGGTTACGGCCGAAGAAGCAACTGCAGACGATGTAAGATGAAGGTTCCAAGACAGGCCGATCTCGCCTGCGGGCAATGGGGCGTGAGGGAGGATAGAGTGGGAAAAGCCACCTTTGTCGAGGTGTGCAGCCAGCGTGGAGCAGATCTAGTCAACGCTGCCCAGGAAGCTGGGGCCATAGGCACAGAAGTCCCTGATGCTTCATGCATTAAGGCTCGCAAGAGACGGGAGGATGCGGTACTGAACCTGGCCGATGAATGGCGCAGGAGAGATTTTGCACCCTTGAGCAATAGCAAGGATCGTCTGAAGATGATGATTGAAGAGACTGCGCGGTGCATAAAATGCTACACCTGCATAGATGTTTGTCCTGCCCTCTTCAACACTACCAAGCCCTATATCACCTCATTCCCAGGAAAGGTTCCGCCTGAGTTTGCATTCCATCTGCTGCGCTATTTCCATGTTGCTGATTCCTGCATAGATTGCGGTCAGTGTGAAGAACTTTGTCCGATGGATATTCCGAATGCACTGTTCATGCATGCCATTGAAGCCGACCTTGAAGAGCTGTACGGATATCATGCAGGCGAAGACGTGTCACAGCCTGCAGTTTCAATCACAAAGGAACCAGATGTATAGATTGAGGGCTAGGGCGGTTGCTCTGCCGAGCGCGGGTTTCAACATAAACTAATGCATATAAATTTACACACATATAATCATGCATAAATAGTGCTTGATCATATTTGTCAAATCATTTCTGCTGATAGTGCAACTTAGTCTGCATGTATCTCAGACTTCCTGGGAAAAACCCGGGAAAACGGAATCGAAAGGGCCGAGATCCTTCTATCCGTACATCTGCTCGATGTGTCCTGTCGCCGCTGGCTCTGCCCCGAATGCCTCCTGAAACTTCCAGACCACATACAGCTCGCACTTGAAGTTCGCTCTCAGGACCTCCATCAGCTTGTTCTTTGTCAGTCCGTCGTAGTAGATCTCTCTGCTGAACCGGATGCCGTTCAGCTCTCCTCCTCCTGGCTCCATGTCGAAGTTCGAGTCCTGGAAGAGCAAAGCATAACGCATATCCCAGATGAACTTCTCCCTATCCTTCCTGGGCAAGGCCTGGAGGGCCTTTTGGTGAACCTCCGCCAGCCTGATGGTGCTCAAGACCACTATCATATCGTCGCGGTTGTTGGGCTGAATTACGTTCACGTGTCGCCCGGAACGCACGGGAAACTCGGCTGCCAAATGAAAATACAGATTCTCGTCGTAGACCTTATCTTTGTACAGGGCTTCCTCAGAAAGCCAGCTCATTACCTTCTTACACGTCTCCTCGACCTTTTCCGGCACCATTCGCTTCTTCTCCTGCTCCTCTTGTAAGATTCAGGGACTAGGCCATGGCTCGCGGATTAATAAGTATATCTCATGTATTCAGAACGCTTCAGAATTTTTCGAATTCGTTGCAACATCACAGATCAATAAAAGAATCCTGCCCAACAATTCACGAGAGATCGGCCCAAAATCCAAGCTGCTATCGAGGGCTCAAAAGATGAAAAAAATTGAGAACTGGTAGAGCGGGAGCTATTCTACTTCAGGATCTCATGCAGCTTGAACTGATGGGGCCCAAGCTTGCCCCCGAAGTTGGCGGCTGTGATCTTGACGACGCCCGGAACAGTACACGCAGCCTTTATTCCAGCCCGCATGGACTGCTCAATAGCCTCGCGGCTGATTCCGTTTATAACGATCTCGTACCCGGATTTGATCTCCTCGGGAAGAGTGCATGTACCTTCCTCTCTCAGCGATGGACAAAATGCTGCGTTCGTGGACGCCTTAAGGAACTTGTACTTGGAACCAACCTTGGAGCCGCTGGCTACAACTCCGCCAGGGAATGGAGTAATCGTGCCCTTCTGTTTCCTTATCTCGTCCACAGCCACCTCAGCGGCCGTGAGGGCCGCAGCTTGGTTGTCGGCAAGGATGTAGAAGTTGCCACCGGCTATTCCGTCAACCGCACCGATGGTCTCCTCGATCATGAACTCTCCTGACATGATGGGGATCTTCCAGAACTTCCTTCCAAGATAGTCCATCTGCTTCTGGTAGCCGTCTCCGAAGAAGCTCTGCTTCTTGCCGGTGTCGAACTGCTTCTCGGCCTCGGGCAGACCGTTGAAGACTGCAGTCGTAGGTGCTGTCAGGACACACTGGCCTATCCGCCAGATGAGCGAGCCCTCCAGGCTCTTGTAGCCCATATTGCAGATCTGAATGTAAACGCCAGGTCTTCCGTCAGGCGTCTCGCTTGCGCTTGCTATGCACTCGATGCCCGATTCTGCAGGGCACCCAATCACTGAGGTTCCGAAACCTGTGGCCTCCCGTGCCGCCTCCAGAGCCCAGTGCTCCGATATGGCGGTTATCAGGACTCTTGCGATCTTTATGGGAAAGGCCTCTGCAAAGGTATCGTCTATTTGTACGCCGTTTATCTCCATATCATCCCTCACCATCTACACGTGAATCTGATTCGCTCCAAACCGAAATGGATAATTGGGTCAGCTTAACCAAATTGGTTAAGAATTGGTTAATGTGTTTGTAGATTAAGCTGGGTTGTATACTGCCAGCTCAAAACCCTTATCGCCCTGAAAGGCCGCTGCAGAGCATACCGGTCTCTCGAAAGGCAGATCGAAGGCTGCTTTTGCGACTACTGATGCATTTTTGCCGGACACTGCCACAGGCTCAAAGCCGATCTTCTCATAGGTGGCAACCATGAAGGCGTCGTTGTCTTTCAAGGGGATTTCCTTGAATCTGAACTCATCCTTCATTGCTATTCCTAGCCAAGCCCTGCTTCCGTACACCGCCCCGGCTATCCTAGGGGTGTCTAGCTCGTCCCTTTCGTAGCCGTATGCCAAAAGGCTGAGGGCGATGGCGTCTAAGGGTGGCGATCCGTCTTCTACCCTCTCCACTATCATGTCTATTTGAGTGCCGTTGCTGGCCACGGCCACATCACCACTGATTCTTACACAGTTGTAGGCTATGTAGGGGTTCTTGGCCAGATCTTTGGGGTCAAGGGGAGAGACAAGTATGCTGCTGCCCCGCACTTCAGCTATGCGATTGGGAAATGAGCGGGAGGATACCCTGTAACCTGCCCAGCTCTTTCCCCCGGTTCGGCCTACGACCACGATCCGGCCGACGTACATTTTTCAATCCACCAGGCAGTACTTGCTTATGTTCGCATCAGCCATCGCCTGGATCTGTTTTAGGACTTCTGTGCCGCCTGGCTTCTTGAAAAGGTGTCTGTACCTTCCTTGGGACTTCAGGTAATCCTCGACAGGCTTAGGTCTCCGGACCTTCTTGACCTCTGTCAGCTGGCCGTTCACATACTCGAATAGCGGCCACAAGCCGGTCTCGACTGCGAGCCTGGCTATCTCCACGGTTTTTCCAGCATCGAAGGTCCAGCCGGTGATGCAAGGTGCATTGACCTGGATGTAAGAGGGCCCTTGGGTCTCGATTGCTTTCTTCACTTTGCGCCTGAGGTCCACTGGGTAAGCTACCGATGCTGTAGCTACGTAGGGAACCCTGTGAGCAAGTGCTATGGCAGGCATGTCCTTCTTGGGCCTGGGGTTGCCTAGACTAATCTCTCCCGAGGGCGTGGTCGTTGTGTGGGCGCAGAAGGGCGTTGAGCCGCTGCGCTGCACGCCGGTGTTCATGTAGGCCTCGTTGTCGTAGCAGACGTAGGTCACTTTGTGGCCACGCTCGAACATGCCCGAGTTGGAACCCATGCCTATGTCGAAGGTGCTGCCGTCTCCTCCTATTACCAAGACGTTAGCGTCCTTGTGGAAACGCTTGAGGGCGATCTCGACGCCAGAGGCAACGGCGGCGGCGTTCTCGAATAGGGAGTGCAGCCATGGGACACACCAGGCGCTCTCCGGGAAAGGAGTAGTGGTCACCTCCAGGCAACTGGTAGGTGAGACTACGATGGTGTTGGGGCCAGCGGCATCTAAAACCAGCCTGACGACTGTGGGCATGGAACATCCTGCACAAGCCCTGTGCCCTGGTGCAAGCAGATTTTGCATTTTGAATCCTCCTTAGGGTAAGATCTCCGTTCTCAGATCCAAGAATTCGAACTCGGACTCGATGCCTTTCCTTGCAGCGGAAGCCTTCTCTGTGATCTTCCTGATGTCCTTGACAGTTATGTCCCGCCCGCCCAACCCCGCGGTGAAGCCGATGATGGGCGTCCTGATTTTGCTGTTATAGAAAGCAGCCTTGAGGTCGGTAACGAGTCCCGCCTCGTTCCCTATGGACACATCCTTTTCAATGACGGCTATCACGCCTGCATCCTTCAGGGCCTTCCTCAGAGCTTGTACAGGGAATGGCCTGTAGCTCCTCACTTTGACAAGGCCGACCTTTATGCCCTCAGCCCTCATCTCGTCTATGGCGTCTTTTATGGTTCCGATTACGGACCCCATTGTCACCAGGACGATCTCGGCGTCTTCAGCCTGGTAGGTATCGATCAAGCCTCCGAAGGTTCTTCCAAAGGTCTCCTGGAACTCTTTGGCCACTGCCTCTATCTTTGCCAGGGCCTTCTGCTGGGCATCAAACTGGAGATACCGGAACTCAGTGTAGGTGCTGGGATCGGCAAAGGCTCCTATTGTCTTTGGATTTGCCGGGTCCAGCACGTACTCTGGCTTGAAGGCTGGCAGGAAACCTGCCACTTTCTCTTTATCCAAAAGCTCCACCGGCTCGTAAACATGAGTCAGGATGAAACCGTCCATGCAGACCATGATGGGAGTTAGAATGCCCATATCCTCGGCTATCTTGTAGGCTTGAGGGGTGGTGTCCACAGCCTCCTGGACGTTCTCTACGTAGAGCTGAAGCCAGCCTACATCGCGTGCGCCCACGGAATCCTGTTGATCGTTCCATATGTTGAGAGGCGCGCCCAGGGCTCGATTGGCTACTGTCATGACCACAGGCATTCGCAGGCCCGAGACGTTGTACAAAACCTCGTACATCAGGGCCAGACCCTGGCTCGTGGTTGACGAGTAGCACCTGGCACCCATGGCGCTGGCACCGACCAGAACAGACAGCGCAGAGAACTCGGAGTCGACGGTCAGGAATTCAGCATCTAGCTCGCCATCTGCCACCATCTGGGAGAGGTGTTCCACTATGTGCGTCTGGGGCGTTATGGGATAGGCTGAGACAACGTCAGGCGAGCAGCACATCGCAGCATGAGCCACAGCATAGGAGCCTTCTACCACTTTCATCATTACTTCTCCTCCAGTTCCAATTTAATCGCATGGCGTGGGCATTCGTGTTCGCATATGCCGCATCCTTTGCAGTAATTGAGGTCGATATCGAAGATGAGGTCGCCGGAGATGGGATCCTTAACCTGGTGCACTGAGCTTTCAGGGCAGTAGATCTCACAGAGACTGCATTTTATGCATTTCTTTTGATCAATCCTGGGCACGAACGTTCGCCAGGCTCCCGTCTTGGTGATCTGGGTGCTTCCCGGCTCTACAAATTCAATCGCCTTAACCTTCGACATCAGGCCACCCTCTCATAAGCTGTTTTGATCGCCAGCAGGTTCTTCTTCCCAAGATCGCCCTTGAACCTCTCGGAGATGGCCTTGTTTATGCTCTCCAGGCTGACCTCCTTGGTCGCTTTGCAGAAGGCTCCGAGCATTATGGTGTTGACAATTGGCCTTCCGAGGGTCTCCATTGCGATCTTGGTCGCGTCGATGGTTATTACTTCGGCATCGGTCTTGAGGCTTAAATCGTCTTTTGGTTTGTCCGTGTTGATTATTATCTTCCCGTCCGGCTTAAGGCCGCTGGCAACGTTGACCACATCCAGCAGGCTGACGTCCTGGACAACAACGTAGTCGGGCTCGTAGACCTGGCTCCTTATTCTGATCGGCTTATCCGCTATCCTCACAAAAGCCATTACTGGAGCTCCCCTACGCTCCACTCCAAAAGCTGGGAATGCCTGGGAGAACCTTTTGTCCTCAAAGGCCGCAATAGCTATCAATTCGGCCGCGGTAACAGATCCCTGACCTCCACGACCGTGTATCCGAATCTCCTTCAACCGGCTGACCTCCTCTTCCCCGCCGAAAAGCGACCAGAAGATATAGCCTTTTCTATGCCGTGATAAGTTCTTGAAATAAGACGCACTAACAAGAAAAGATAGTCTTGGTGATGCAGCCTGAATCCCAGCCCGGCCATCTCTGTTCTTGTGGATTAATGCCTTCCATATCAATGTCATCCCCTGCGAGGCTGCGCCTGATGACCGTCTTGCTCGCACGCATGACAATTGTCCTTCGGCGGCTGCAAGATGCCCGCCGCACCGTACATCTTAGAAGGCGGGTTCGCTTGTTCGCAGCCCGCCATGATCCGAAAACTTGAGTTAAATCCTATCCGTGCGCATAAATCGTTACATGTTTTGCACATTACATTCAGGCAGCTTTGAGGCACCCGAATATGAGTCCCTGAGCAGAGCCTGATAAAGACTATTGATGGAATAGCAGATACTGGATGAGAATATTCTACTGCTCGATTCTACTGTTCGAATGAAAACAAAACTTGCCCGAAACGAAATCTTTATATTTCGGTAATAGTCGTAGTACGTATGGGCAAAAGTCGATACACCTCTTTTATCTCCCTCCTACATCCCTTGACTTTTGCCTCCCTCCTTTTCTCTAAGTTTTTGGTCATGTTCTCAACTCTTCCAATTAAAGAGGATCAAAGGAACCGCGAAGCTCAAGACATTAAGTATCCACGACAAGTGGCGATATTTGGGAATAAGTCAACGATGTACAAAGTCAATGTTTGATTATCCACAAGAACTTTATATTTTCGGGTCGTATCAAATTTAATTGCTAGCCGTAAAGGAGATGACGTACAAACTATGGTCAAACTATCAAAACTTCTGGTCGTGAATGTATGTATATTCGTTTTATTCTTAATACAGGCCGTCACTGGTGGATGGATCTGGATTGATATATTGAGTGGTGCTCGGCCTCCTATTGTTCTATTAAGATTGCATCCCTATACCGGCATTGTCCTGACAGTTTTCATCCTGATGCATATATACTTGAACTGGAGATGGGTTAAGGTGCAGCTTCTAAATCAAAAATTGTGAAAATCGGGCCGATCATCTAAGTGAAGATAAATAAGTCTAATAATCTCGATCTTCTTTTTCGAACTCTTTATCGAACTCTTTATCGCTGATTA
>PMNG01000165.1:0-4675 GCA_003162615.1 Methanothrix sp.
ATTACCATAGGCGTCCGCACTTTTATTGGCAACGCTGCACTGATGCCTGTTGGCGGAAATGTTCCCGAGGGTTGCCTTATCGGGGTGCAGTCGACTCCTCCCCAAGCCACGATTTATCCCGGCAGTTCCTGGCTTGGGCTGCCTCCGATGTACCTGCCTCGTCGGCAGGTTGTCGAGGGCTACACCGAAGAGCAGACTTTCAAACCACGTCTGGGTGCCTATGCGTTGCGCTATGGTTACGAATTCTTCCGTATCACGCTTCCGCCAGCCTTCGCGTTTGGCGTTTTATGGGCTCTATACTTCTTGTCGCAAGCAAGTCTCGCTACACTGGGGTTAGGTTTTTCCTTACCTCTGCTGCCGCTGTTTTACCTGGCTCCTGCGCTTGTCGCAATCCTCGCTGTAGCAGCGCTCAAGTGGATATTGATCGGTCGTTATCGGCCGCGTTTCGAGCCTTTATGGAGCCATTTTGTACGCCGCACTGAACTCATCACCGGGCTCTATGAAAATGTCACCGTGCCACTCCTTCTGGGGTTCTTGATCGGCACTCCGCTCATCCGGCCGATGTTGCGTTTGTTGGGCGTAAAGCTTGGACGTAACGTCCTGCTCATGACCACTTTCATGAGCGAGTTCGACCTTACCGAAGTTGGGGACAACAGTGTCATTAACCCCGGGGTCTCGCTGCAGACTCATCTGTTTGAAGATCGTGTGATGAAGATGTCGTACGTCCGCGTCGGCCCCGGTTGTACTATCGGCGAACGCAGCGTGGTGCTCTACGATAGTGAGATGAAAGCAGATGCACGCCTGGGGAACCTTTCGCTGTTGATGAAGGGTGAGGTGCTTGCAGAAGGCAGCGAATGGGAAGGTTCGCCAGCGCAGCCAGTGCTACGGGTTGAAGCCATTTTATCTCTGCAGGCCAAATCGAAGGAAGAGTTGGTGATTCAGCCAAGGCAGAGTCTAAAGCATTCTGGATCGTTGTCTAGAAACGCGAACCTCGGAAAGAGTGTGTAACAGTATGAGCACGTCTCTGGTCAAGCTGTGGCGGGCTTGTGGCGTTTCCCAAATAGAACGATGAGATAGAGGACACATATACCGGCGCTAAATTACGGCTTTCTAGGTCCTGCATGGCATCGTGGACTGCCTCTGGGTCATAGGTGAGCCTATTTAAGTGTTCAAAGAAGCCGTCGAGAGGGATACGGGCATTTTGACTGAGGTTGACACCTACGAATGGATCACATTCTTGCCCATGAGCGACGGAGGAGGCGCATACAACCGATATTTCGGCAAGTTGAACACTGGCAAGATGAAGATCCGGGGTGTGATGCTCGCAAGGGCGACACCCGGAGTACGTTTACCAAGATGCAGTAGAAAGATTCGTAATATGCGATTAAGTGTTGGAATAAGACCTGCACGCTATAACTGGGCCGTCTTCACTATATGCTCATTCAATGTCTCGTTTTTGAATGATGCAACAACCTCGACGCAGGCCGTATAATTATTGTCCCTGACGTTCAGTGGTGCGATGATCCCCCAGAGAGCTTGGCCTCCGAGACGATCAGACCCGGTCGAGATATATCCATTTTCATATGGCTGAATGTACATCTTATCGCACATAGTATCCATGATACCCTTCAACTCCTTTTCGGAATCACTGATAGGGCGTGGGCTATCATAGCTGAATAGGTACGCAAAACTCGAACTATTATCGTTGTCCATCATTTTCGTGTAATTTGTATCTACACCAAGACAGCACTCATAAGCCGTTGTCATTGACATAATGGTGATGTTTTGCCCACCGAAATCCAGTGAGATGTTGTGACTGCCGAGAGGTATGACTTGGGGACTGCATGAAGCTGGAATTACAACGGCCATAAAGGCAAATATTGAGGCAAATATTAGTAGACGCATATCCATTTTCCACCTNNAGATAAATAGATCTCGGTTCTTGTGTCCCTTCAGATCTCATGGCTTAGACCTGGCGTATAAAACTACGCATATTATAATCAAAGCAGAAGCGATGATTACATAGGATACCAGGTTACCTTCGATGTTAAACCCGAATATGCCGGATGGAACCCCTTCTTCTGAATCAGGATGAATTCCCACTGCATTGTTAAACCTCTCTTCAATGCCCATATTGCCCGAGATCGCATATGCAGCTATGCTCAAGGCTAAAAAGACAAGGATTAACACACCAAAGATCATTAGACCTTTTTTGTGGTTTGTCTTAAACATGGTCCTCTACCTCCGAAGCATATCTGGTCTGACTCTTTCGATATATGATACGATATAACCCGTAACTATGGCCTCTATCACAGCCACGCCCATGTTGACTCCTGCTAGAAGAGATAGCCCGTAGAGCATATCGATGCGGCTCTGAGTCACGCCCTGAACGCCGGAGATCAATATTATGGCGATCATGGTTATATTTCCCAGGAACAGGCCAATTAACACTGCAGTGCCTGCCCGTGCAAAGGTGCTCACTTTTGTTTTACTAAGCAACTTATAGGTGCCATAACCCGCAGAGACCTCAGTCATATTGACCAGAACATTTGCGCCAATCATGCCCCATCCGCCATGCCCTATAGCAGCAGATAGGACATTGACTATTAGCACAATTACTCCACCTATTGCGGGCCCTCCAAGGATGCCTATAAGAGGCGTGAGATTCATGTGGACGCCACCGAATAGAGGCATGTTCACTTGAAAGATTGCGAATGAGGCTGCAGTTAGCATCGCGGCGATTGTTATTGTCTTGCTGTCAATTCCCTTCCCTTTCTTCATCCAAAAAAGACATAAGCCGATCAGAACTAGCGCGAGGACCCACCAGATAGAGATCCATTGAAGCGTGAAAGCACCGTCTTCAAGATGTATATGAGCCATTGAAACACCACTCCGTTGGAACCTATCGCTTTTTAGCTCGAACTTCAGTCCAAAGCGGATTGATGCAGATGTAGGTGATAAGATATTTAAAACTTGGTATTACCCCAAATTAGTTGGCACAAACCCAACAGCAACGCACTGTCTACTCACATGTAAAACACTTAGCCAGCTCTACCACGGTTACTGGTCTATTTTTTCGCTCTAAGCCCCTGCTTTTACAAAATTCATCGTAGATCTGGACTATCTTTGGTTTTTTCAGTCCGGCCTCTTCGAGAAGCTCGGAATTGTAGAATATCTCTGCAGGAGTCCCCTCCGCAATGATAGAGCCGCTCTTCACGATGCAGATTCTATCTGCTATTTGTGCTGCCAGATCGAGATCGTGAGTTGCAATGACCACGCTGATACCATACTTATTTTTTAATTCAAGAATTATCTTTTCGATTATTTCGGCGTGATTTGGATCTAGGTCAGAAGTTGGCTCATCGAGGGCCATGATCTTGGGCTTCATGGCAAGAACTCCGGCCATGGAAACCAATCGTTTCTGGCCCCCGCTGAGATAGTTGGGCATTTTATTCACAAGCTCTTCCGCACCCACAGCCTTTAAAGACTCAAATGCAACCTGCTTTGCGTCTTCTATGTTCATACCCATGTTCAGGGGACCGAACATGACATCATCCAGAACGGTTGGAGCGAAGAGCTGGTCTTCTGCCCTCTGGAATACTATGCCCACATCCTTCCATAAGCTCTTCTTAGTTTGGGCGTCTAATCTCTTTCCAAATACGGACACACACCCATCAGATGGACTGAGAAGCCCATTTAAGTGTTCCAGGAGAGTGGATTTGCCCGATCCGTTGCCTCCGCATACTGCGACGATCTCCTTTTCTTGGACCTTGAAGCAAAGATTGTGAATGCCTAAGCTACCATCAGGGTAGATGTGACTGACGCAATCTACGTGTATGAGTTCTGGCTCGGCACTGATATGACAAACAGTTGGTTCTGCTCTTTTACTTTCCAGCAACGCCATTGTTTCACCTAAACTAAAGAATGGAATAGCATTTGATATGCAATTATTGATAGTATTCCCATTATGAATCCGTATTCCACATAACCGATACGCGGGATGCCTGTGGCGGCAATGTATTTTCCACTGTACCCTCGGGCTTCCATGGCCTTGTTCACTCTCTCGGCACGATCATACGACCTTATGAAGACCAGTGCAAACACCTCCGCGAACATTTGGCTTTGTCTGGTCATGCCTTTAATAAGCCCACCGCCACGGGATTTTAAGGCTCTCATCATGGCATTAACCATCTTCAGAGTTATAAAAATAAATCTGTATGACATGAGGAATATCTGGTCTATGGGAGATGGGAATACACGGTATATCATCGTCGAAAGATAGGCGTACCTAGTAGTCATGAGGAAGAACATGGAAAACGTCATAGATATGAGAGCTTTTAACAGCAGCCTAACTACTAGCAGTAAGCCGTTGTCCGTTAACGTTATGTTCATCCCGGAGATCCACAAAGACATGAGCGGGTGCCCTGGCTCTCTCCACATCAGTAGGACAACAAGGGAGAGAACGAACATCACTGGAAGTAGATACCACTGGAATAGCTTCTTTACCGGCGATCCAGATATCCAGTAGACTGCTAGTACGGTTATGTGCAGAACTACCAGAGGCAGAATACTTTGAACGATGGTTATGAAGAGAACAACTGAGACAAGGGTAAATAGCTTCGTCCAGGGGCTGATTCTGGAGAATAGAGACCGATTATTCTCGCTGTAGTAAGTG
>PMNG01000165.1:4759-19208 GCA_003162615.1 Methanothrix sp.
GATTAGAAACTCTGCGTAGGTTCTGCCTTGTTCGGTAAGACTAATCCCACGATAAGGTATGTGCTGTATTAGTCCCGTAGATGATAATTCATTCATTGTCTTGGTTATAGTGGAAGGATCAACTTTGAACTGAGAGGAGATGTCCGTGGTCTTGACCGTATTTTTTTGCTCTAGGATATATTTTATATATTCGATTTTTTTAGGGGACAATTCTAGTCCGGTGAACTCACTCATAAAAGAATGATATTCGGGAGAGATGGATAAATAGTTTTTGAGTAGTACCCAAATCTCGTGGACATAATATGCCCTACGTCAAATTGAGGAAGGAAACGGCCAGAGCTCCGAGAGCAGGCAGACAAGACAATGGCAGAGCCAATACCTGAAGCAACAGACCAGGCTGGGAGATCTGACCAGTAATTCGACAGAGCGTTCTACTCGACCAAGAACCAAGAGCTACTAGGAAGCTTATTTTGAAGGCTTATCAGAGGGCGCAGAAGACACAGATAACCTTGGATGCGTTCTCATGATCCCCAAGGAGTTTGTATACGCTCTTCTGCAACATTTACATTTAAGATCTAGTATCCATATATGGAAATCGATGAGGAGCACTGATGGTTAACGTCCTCCATAGCAAACGAGAAAGTTCTCGCTTCCAGATCCTGGTAGAGATAGCCGCCCACCAGCCCAATCTGCGCCAGAAAGAGGTGGCTGAGCGCTTGGGGGTGACCACGCAGGCCATATCTAATTATGTCAGGGAATTGGTGGCAGACGGTCTGGTTACAACGGATGGCCGCAGATGCTACAGCGTCACCAAAGATGGTGTTGAGAGGCTTCTTGAAGGTGCTGCTGAGCTAAAACGATATGCTAGGATGGTCATGGAGGAGGTAATCGAGCACGTCTCGGTATGGACGGCTTTGGCGGAAGTTGACCTGGCCGAAGGCGAGCGGGTCTCCCTAATATTCTCTTTACCAAGAATTATAGCTGTAATCAGATCAAAGTCGTTGTTGAAACCGCTTTTTCTGATGTCGGTAATGATCAAATCGGTCATAGCGATGCACAACCTCATTGATTGATGCTGGGCCTTCGCATGCTATTTTAGAAGAGGAGCGCCCTGGATAGGCAGACTCCCAGGGCATTGCAACAGGTTTCTTTCAACGGTAAAGGAGGCCGTGTCGTCCTGCTGTGTCGCTCTTCAACCTAAAATGATAATACTAGGTAATAAGTATTTCGCTTGAAGTAACAAGAATAACGGCCATTGAAGATACGAACAAGAAGCAATCACTATCATCATAAGCTTAAAAGAAATTCCATTTAGAAAATTATTTCATTATCTAGAACTCAATTATAAGAAGAAGGACCGAATGAACCCTGCACATCTTAGTAACAATATAATTGAAATGTTTATTACTTAATAAGACTAGTCTAGTATAATCCAAAAAATGGAGAGTGTACATGCCAGGAACAGAAAGATGTAATGAAATGCCTATCCGAAAGGTAGTGGTCTCGGACGAAGCAATTCCCTTCGTAGCCAGAGGAGGACGCCTCTTCTCCGGGCAAGTGGTTGCATCTGATCCGGGAATAGAGGATGGAGATGAAGTCATTGTGGTAGATAGAAATAATAACCCTCTCAGCACGGTACAAGTCTTCATTACGCCGTAGGAAACGTTCCAAATACGCGAAAATTAGACCCTAAGCTCCAAGAGCTTTGATAAACTGTACCCATAACCATAGAAGATAAGCTCTGGCATCTTCTGGACAAGCTGCCCAGATGATGTCAGCGGCTACTATTTTTAAAAAGTCTTGGCGAAATTATCCATTAATGGCAGCACTTATGCTGGTGCTTATGCTCTGCATCATGAATATGCTCGTGGACATGATTCTCACCCTTGTGCTCGCCGCTCAACTTTCTCACGATTGGATGCCTCGGGTGCATAAAATCTCTTTATCTTGAGTTTGAAACAAACCAGAAAGGGATCTTAGGGCATCAGAGGTGCAATTACGATCACATTAGTAGCAATTCTTGATTGGGTGACAAGTCAATCTAGAATGACCTTGCTGGAGATGATCCCCTTAAATGATTTTTCCCTTGCGGGGCTGGCTAATGCCAACATCTCTCTCGGATTTGCGCATGAAACTGAAGATAGGTAGGCTCAAGCTTGTAGTTTAGCCCGATTATGTTTCATGCTTGTGTATGTGTCCTTCCACGTGTTCGTGGAGATGCTCATGCACAACCTTGCCGTGGACATGTGTATGTTCATGAATCAGGTTCGCTCCAAGGAGAAGTTCATAATCGTTTAGGACTTTATCCGCATCCCCATCCTCCTTGATCGCATGGTCTTCGCCCATGACGATGGCCCTCTTGCTGATCTGGTCTATTATTTCCAGATCGTGAGTGGCGGTAATCACAGTCTTCCCTCCTTGTCCTAGCTCCTGCAATAGCTCTACCAGCCATAGCTGGGTTCTTGGGTCTAATCCAGCTGATGGCTCATCCAAAAGGAGGACATCGGGGTTATTGACCAGTACAGTGGCGATGCATACCTTCTTCTTCTCCCCTCCACTGAGAGTATGAGGCGATCGATCTCTCAGTTTGGTGATGTCCATCATATCTAGGACATCCTCTACTCTGGTCTTGACCTCTTCTGGAGTGACGTTTAGCTGTAGGGGTCCGAAGGCGATCTCTTCGAAGACTGTAGGCGAGAAGAGCTGCACATCCGAATTCTGAAAGACAAAGCCCACTTTTGTCCGGAAAAATGTCCGAAACTCATTATCCTTGATGGCATCGAAGGCGTCTTCAGTTATCTGATTGCCAAAGGCATAGAACTCTCCAGATGTAGTATAAATAAGTCCATTCAAGATCGCTAACAACGTCGATTTGCCGCTGCCGTTAGAGCCAATTATAGATACCAGCTCGCCACGGTCTATCTCAAGGGTGATATCCTTCAGAGCATCGATTTTTCCCACGTATGAGTACGATACATTCCGTAAGTCGAAGATAGCTTCCATGATCTTATACCCGGATGATGTTCTGAGAGATCAGCACAAGCACAACGCTCATTGATATCGCTATCGCCCCTGCGACATAATCGCGATTACGCATTTTAAACTCTTGTATGATCCTGACTTCGCCATTATAGCCTCTGGACATCATGGCCATGTGGACCTTTTCGCTCATATCCAGAGATCTTATCAATGTGTATCCTATACGCCCCCCGACCCACTTCTGCTCATCAAACATGCCTCTAGCCTTTATGGTCCTGGCTTTCTTGGCGACGTACATTTCGCTAACTAGCTCCGTCAGGACGAAGATGTATCTGTAGGCCATACTTAGAGTGAGAACATAGAGCTTTGGAATCCCAACAGAGCGCAGGGATTTGAAGAGCATCTGCTGTGGTGTAGTGAGAAAGAGCAGAACTATAGCAGAAACGCATGTAGCAACACGCATCATAAATATCGTCGCCGCATTGACACCTTGCTTCGTGATGTAGATGCTCTCCGGAAGTGGAATCGGGCCCAGGTGAGCACCGGGCCCCAGGTGAATTAGCTGAATGAGAGGATCTCCTGGGAAAAAGACGTTGAAGACCAAGGGTAAGACGAGAAATCCTGAAAAGATGGGAATGAAGAGCCATACCCGTTTGATGAAAAAACCGATTTCGATCTTGCTGAGAAATGCAACTAGCAGGAAAAATAGGTAGGCAAATACGAGTATTCTCAGGTTACCTACCGTACTCGTCGCAACTATTAATGCCAGTATGGAAATCAGCTTAGCCCTTGGGTCAAGGCTCTGAAGCAGGCCTCTGCGTCGGGAGAAACTCTCCGTAACGAAGGCGTCCTGCATGAAAAAAATAATCCCATCTATTGTCTTCCCGATAAAGCTCTTCTTGCCACGATGCACTGCAGAGCACTTGCAAGGACCAATTCCAATATCTACTTCTTTCATCCATTTCGGGATCGTATTGTCCTCCGCTCCAAGTTGAGTTCGAGAGTTTCGTTTCTTGTGATATTATTAATTCCAACAACAGAAAATAAAAATGGTTGTTAGTCTCTGATATACTTCTTTCCTGCTAGATACATAACGCCACCGCATATCACTACCCCTAACACAGCTGCTATGATGTACCCAATATTCGGGTCTATACCGGGAACACTGTAGTCGGGGAGCGGGGCGTTCCAGAGACTCGATAGCTTTTCTACTCCCTGGGGCACAAAGCCAAGCTTATCCTTTATCTCATCGGTCCCCCATTCGCCGAATGCCGTGCCTGAAGCTAGCAGGCCGAGAGGCGTTAGAATTACAAGTGCTAATAGACCGATCATCAAGTTTCTTAACAACTTATCCATAATCTCACCTTAGACTGGTGCTGCTTTCTTGGTTTTGCTCTTCTTCGATTCAGATTTCTCTCCGTAGAATAGAGATGGATCCGTTCTCTGGAGATATGCAAAGATAAGGCCAGTAACCAGAGCCTCAAGGAAACTGAACGCAAACGCATGCTCAAGGAACATAGCCGGAACAGTGACACTCAGGGGATAGGGCATGTAGAGCGGAAGACCATTGGCGTCCTTATATAATATGAATTGCAAACCGAGGATAAAGCCTGCCCAAGTGGCTGCGGCAGTGAGAGATACCCAGCCAGCTATGGCAGCGGCTATTACTCTCCTAGAGGATGTGATCTCTGTTTTTCCACTGATAAAGTTGTAGGCATAATAGCCAATAAAAGGAATCAAAACTGCCATGTTGAAGCAGTTGGTTGCATAAGTTGTAATCCCTCCGTCTCCGAACATCAGCGCCTGCAACGCCAGGGCTACCGATATGGTTATCACTGCAGCCCAAGGCCCTAGGACGATACCAATTATGGCACCACCCACGGCATGACCGGTGCTGCCTCCTGGAACAGGCAAATTGAACATCATAATGACAAAGGCGAATGCAGCTGCCAGAGCTAGAAAAGGAACCTTTCTCGACCCTAGCGTACTCAGTTTCTTTCCTGCATAAATCCAAATCGGGATCATAATGATCCAGAATGCAATATACGTACTTGGCCCTAAATAGCCATCTGGAATGTGCATAAATTCACCAAAACACTAAGTAACATCTAGTTATAAAAGGGTAACGCAAGGAGCACGAAGTAATAACATTTGGTATAATAGTGTTAAAAAAAATTCGGCATTGGTTTCAGGAAACCCTTCAAGTCAAGTAGTCTAGCTCCAATGAATTGAATCGAATTTTGAAATCTGGTATAATTGCTTAATGACAGCTCGTTTTGTTGAATCATGCTCATTTCACCTTATGGTGCTATTAATACAGAAAAGCTTATTACTATGTAATATGATTTCATTGTTTGTGAGCAAGAGATGACCACTGACCTCCTATGCCTACATCGAGATCCAGGATCAGCTCTGAGCTCACTACTCTAAGCTATAAACATGGCGAAGCCAATGCACCATAAAACTCTCCAGCGCCTGGAGAATTCCCGGGCGCAAACTCCTTTTTCAGTCTAGGAAAATTTATACATGATGCCCGGAATTTTTAGTTCTATTTTGTGCTACTAAAACATAATTACATATGATAAAATCCTACTATAAACGGATATCTTAAAATAAGGGAAATAACAATAGACTCATTTGTATGGATACAAGGAGGGATTTCGTTGAGAGCCAGTATTCTAGCATTAATCTGCATCTTGCTCATCCCGGCTTTTGAGATGATAGGGTTCACTCAAGCCGAAAACGCCGCAGATGAGGATAGGGTTAATAACGAAACAATGGATATAGAAACCATTATTCAAAACTATATTTATACAGATGATCAAGCTGTTGCAGGCACCGGATTCGCCAACGTCAATAACAACTTTGCAGCTATTGACCCTGCTGATAGGTCAGAAAATCTCGATCTTAGAGTTCTCCGCAGTGGAACCGGGGCTTATAGCCACAACTCCACTATCTCAGTTCAAAACAATACTTTTTGGACCTATTCAGGGGAATTTGCAGCCAACAGTCAGAGTATAGCGGCAAAAGATGATACCAGCGCGGTTTATTCAGAGATAAAATACCAATTTCCGGGCAGTTTTAGGACAAAGGCCATTAGATCGCTCTGGAAGGATCAGACCTATTCCAAAAACCACGCAGGCGTAATCTCCATGAACTCGCTCTTTGATTACGCGAAGAAGTTGGATACAGAAACTACTACGACTTTAAACTCTGATGTGTATAACTATGGAGGATTTATAGCGGCCACGAATTCGACCATAGGGAGCACCATGGACATCAATTCCAGGTTCGAGGGCTCGGCTCATCTGGGTGTAACCCTCAACGATGTGCGAGGAGGTATTGCCGGAATCCCTAACTCCAAAGCTGACAGCACTGCGTTGATGGATGAAGATTATAGAGGGTCTTTCAATCTGAGCAAGAAGATGGCTGTAAATATCGTAAAGACGACAGATTATGCCGATTACGATCAGAATTACGAAGGCTATGCGTACGAAGACTATCCATGGCTGCCGTGCCTTTGCAATACCGGATGGGATGACATGGCCATCCACGACACGAGGTACCACAGCGCTAAGGGATTCTTCGATTGCACGAGCTGTATGCCACCAGCTCCGTGCAAGAATTAAGTTACAGAAATTGCCTGGGGAGATATCTCCCCTAGCTTCTCAGTTTTCAGTTCTGTTTCGGAGACTTTTCGGGCGAGTCAAATTGCGATGAGCACTTTGGAAGATGAATCATTCAGAACTGTTCTAATTGATCACTTCTAAATGCATGAGATTGAGCTGTTAGAGGGGAAAATAGAGAACGACGATGGGAACTTCCGATGATCAAGATCTTGCCTCGGAGAACGGGGAGGAGAAATTAAACGAGGAGGAGATCGCTGATGCTCAGAGAGAAGTCCGCACAATCGTAACAAAAACGACACGGTTCGCAGACAATTCTGGCAGAATGTACATAGTCAGGTAATGCAAGACATCTCTGAGTGTAAGCGGATGCAAAAGGAGCTGCTGCTTGTCACGAGATGATTTGGTCAATGGGTAAAGAAACGAACCGAGGAGCTATCCAGTAAGAACACGAAAGCTGTCGACACTAGAGACGGCTAATGGCTTTCACGCTTGCATGAAGCAGTATATTGCTCAGGTCAGCACATTTACTGATTTCGCTCTTGCTGATCTTGCCGCTTTGGCGAGTCAAGGAAGACCTGGTGGACCTCAGATCTGCCAAACTTCCACTGAATCAATCTCATCCATTTAATCTTGTCCAATACAATCAACTTCCAACTCTGCTTTAACGCTGGCCTACAGGGCTATCGGGTGCCAAGGGCGAAGTTCGAAATCTTACCCAAATATTACATGCTCTGCGCTACTTTGGCAAACAACAAAGATCTCTTCTCATCACTGGACAATATCGGCAAAAGGTACCAGAAGAGGTGCTACAGCCTGTGCACCTTACGACCTGAGTTAATCTGTTGATTATTTCCATGATCATTTGGCCCTCCATTTCACCATACTAATTGTGAACGTTCATGAACATTCATCCAACGCTGAATACGCATTTGATGCATGGATCTTATTCAACGGGCTGTTCCAAACACCTGAGAGGAATATACTCAAAGGTCCTGGCAAAGCTTTGTTAGTGTGTCACTATGGATCGGGCCGTTTCTCGTCAGCCGAATCAAATAAATTCCATAAGATCTCGCTAGTATTTGTTGTATTTGTGAGGGAATTGAGCAGCGGCCACGATCCTGACAGACTTCAACATCCTTGTGTGCGGTCTTCTTCGAATCACCCCTAAATCAAATTGGGTTCATGCCTATATTGAATTATTTGAGACATGAAGTGAATAATTCAGAAATATGCAGAGCATTTATGATAGAATGTGAATGCTGGCTTGCTAGACCGGAGCATGTAAAGAACCGGGCTTTAGAAGGATAGCGCCCAAGGCTCGGGAGGTCTACAGGAGATACATGGACGAGCTTGATGGAGTCGATGTCAAGGAGCTGGCAATCCATCGTATGGTTAGCAGGCTGAACTATTCAAGGAGATGTGCCGAAGCCTCTGCTGTGCAGGCTCACATGAAGCAAGGCATTTCATTGGCTCCGGGGATGGAGATAGGCTATGTAATTAGGGATGCCTGAAAGTTGGGAGGCCGATCCCGAGAGAACGGCATCAAGTTCGGTGCTGGCTATTATAGAGGATTGCTGGAAAAGGCTTGGACGGAGGCTGCGTTTGTGTTTGTGCAGAATTGGCCTGCATAAATTTTCTGAGTTGCAAGCTATATACTACACATCTGATGAGATACCTGGCAAAAATCATATGATGTGGCTCTCCTGGGGGTCGTCGATGTCCAGCCCTTATTGCTTCAGCATGCTGATCTCGAAGGTGATCTCCTGGATCTCGTGCAGCGACTTCCCGCCAAGCCAGATCGTCAAGGAATTCGTTGGCCGGATGAAAAGCGGACCAAAAGACATTGGAACTGCCACATTTGAAACCTTGAGGATCTGCGAGAGGAGTATGAATTACTGGGATCGAGGGTTATCCTTCTGGAGGCAACGACCCGAACACGCCGCTAACGATCTCTCAACCGTTAAAGAAAAAGAGACCCACAGGAAAAGTAATAAATGGTTGCAACGCGAAAATCATCGAAAAATGTCTGAGGATCTCTCAGGNNAACAAGCTCTTCATAGAAATTGACCTGGAAGAACCAACCCCATCGTCATCCGGTAAAACCCTTGTTGTTGCAAGTACACATGGGAATATCGTTACTACCGCTAAAGTTGATGATAAGCCGATCACCATCGGATTGAATGCTTATATTAAGCNNTAAGCGTTGAGCAACCGCAGAGCGGCTCTATACATGTGGCTGGCTCAGGTCGAGATGAAGGTCGGGGTGGGTTATGTTTCTCGACCATCGGTCCTCGTTTGTGAGCTATAAGAAGGGCCTCTACTTAACTCGTTCGAGCATATGCCTGAGGGCAGCTGCGCTCGGCCAGTCCGTCCCATGGGAGTCTTTCTTGGCCCTTGTGGCTTTTTTGCTGGCGTTTTCACTTGGAAGCGTGGCAGTTCTTAAAAAGCTCAATCAATGAAGTAGCCGTAACCAACCATGTTTCAGATTTGGATTTCTGGTAATGTCGATTCCAATTATCCCGGTATTTAACTTCTAGTTTAGCTGGACTGTCCGTCGCAGCGTACATGGTATCCAGGTACATGGAGACATACTTTGTACAAGAGCCCCACGCATATCTCGGAGCCGGTACATTCGTTTTTATTGTAGCTACTCCCCTACTGGGAATAGCTCAATTCAGGATAAAGGACAAGAAAATACGAATCATACACCGATGGTCAGGCCGTATTACAATGGTGCTCATCATAGCGACTATTCTTGCCGGAATCAGATGGTACTGATGGTGTTAAGCTAGCATCCTTCAAATTAAAGGTGTTTTGGCTAAATTCGCATATTGGTTTTAGATTTTTTTATCAATCTATCTCTCTAATTCCCTGATATCACCATCAATTTGAGCGTAGTGAACCTATACGAAGTATAGGCATTGAAGATAAAATTGGTCTTTAAAGATCTCCAAATTGAACGTTCCGTCAGAATCGTTATTTAGTTAAACCGAGAACCCACTTATTGTCGGTCCAAAGTGAGAAAAGATGAACAAAGTCACCATCGGTCTGATTCAGACATCCGTCTCGGAGAATACCAACCATAACCTGCAAAGGGCAGTGGCTAAAGCCAAAGAAGCAATTGCCAAAGGGGCGCAGATAATATGTCTCCAAGAGCTGTACAGGACTATCTACTTCCCTCAAGCGGAGGACGTCGACGCCGCATGCTTTGCTGAGACTATCCCCGGAGAATCGACCGATGCCTTCGCGGTCATAGCCAAAAAATACGGTGTGGTAATCATTGTCCCCTTGTTTGAAAAGGATGAAAAAGGCAGCTACTTCAACTCCGTAGCAGTCATCGATGCTGATGGAAGGGTGTTGCCCACTTACCATAAGGTGCATATCCCTCACGATCCCCTGTTTTACGAGAAGAACTACTTCCAAGACGGCCTGGATTTCAAGGTCTACGACACGCGCTACGCGCGCTTGTCCGTTCTCATCTGCTATGACCAGTGGTTCCCAGAAGCTGCCAGGATCGTTGCTCTAAAAGGCGCAGATATCATATTCTATCCCACGGCCATCGGCTGGATCAAGGGAGAAGGGATGCCGCCCGAGGGAGACTGGCATGATGCCTGGGAGACTGTTCAGCGGGGCCATGCCATAGCTAACGGAGTCCACGTCGCTGCAGTGAACAGAGTGGGCCAGGAAGGCGACCTGATCTTCTGGGGCAGTTCCTTTGTCTGTGACTCCTTTGGACAGGTCATCAAGCGGGCGAGCGATAAGGAAGAAGAGGTCTTAGTCGTGGAGGTCGACCTGGATAAGAACAGTGAGGTCCAAGAGGGCTGGGGCTTTTTCAGGAACAGGAGGCCGGAGACCTATGGCTCGCTTGTCGATGCCAAAAGGCCTTGCCGATTTCAGGCAGCACCGGACCAACCCAATCTGGCCAGCCGGCTATGCCTTCGAGGAACTCCTCTAAGGCTGGGCTATCACATGCCCGCCGAGTGGGAACGGCACGATGCCATTTGGCTCTCCTGGCCTTACGATCGGGACAGCTTCCCGGAGATCGATCGAGTGGAGAAGGCCTATGTTTCCTTAATTAAGGCTATCCACAATAGTGAGACTGTCAACTTGTTGGTCACCAACGAGACGATGAAGACAAGAGTTGTGGATCTTCTCAATAAAGCCGGAATAAATCCGCAGCTTCTCCGGCTACACCAGATCGACTACGCCGACGTCTGGTTCAGGGACTACGGCCCCACCTTCGTCGTCAATCGGGCCAGTAATAAGCTGGCTATGGTCGCTTGGATCTTCAACGCTTGGGGAGAGAAGTACACATCACTGATGAAGGACTCCGGAATACCGTGTCTGATAAATGAGGAGTTGAAGCTGGAATGTTTCCAGCCCGGCATAGTTCTCGAAGGTGGATCAATCGACGTCAACGGCAAAGGAACTGTTTTGACGACAGAGCAGTGCCTACTTAACAGGAACAGAAACCCACAGCTTTCGAGAGCAGAGATCGAAAGCTACCTTCATGAGTATCTGGGCACAAATAAGGTCATCTGGCTGAAAGAGGGCATCGTCGGTGACGATACCGACGGCCACGTAGACGACGTGGCTAGGTTTGTGGGCCCTAACACTGTTTTATGCGCATACGAGGAGGACGTAGCGGATGAAAATTACGGGGTACTCAAGGAGAACTACGAGATCCTTTGCGCCTCCTTGGACCAGGATGGAAATGAACTTCGGGTGATCAAGCTCCCCATGCCCGGCTTTGTGGGCGATGACGAACGCCTGCCCGCCAGCTACACCAACTTCTACATCGGGAACGACGTTGTTCTGGTGCCCACCTTCGGCCATAAAAATGACCTGAAGGCAACGAGGATAATTCAAGCGGCAATCCCGGATAGAAGAGTTGTTGCGATAAATTGCAGGGAGCTGGTGTATGGCCTCGGAACACTCCACTGCATAAGCCAGCAACAACCGGCTCTTAGGTAGAACTTATGATCACAGTGAATGATAATCGCAGTTGGGGAGTTTCGACTCTTTTAGGAACCGTTCATACAACGCCACAGGTAGACATAGTAGTACTAAGCTCGGAATATTGATATTACCTGTATTACTATGACGACTATTCCGAACCAATAATAGCGTCTAAGCACATTTAATTAAACTTAAATAGTTTAAAATACCCATAATCTATTGGAGCCTCCGAACTATACACCCCAATTGATCTCGAAGGCTCTCCTCCCTTCATTCAGGATCGATTCTTGTGCTTAGCAATTTTTGGCCGGTTCTCTCATGAGTTCACTTTGTCGAAACGTTCAGAGGGCGTCTTCTGTAGCGGCCAAGCTCTAAAATTATTATTGCATTTTGTATAGTATTTTCATTAACAGAACCTAGAAAATCCTTAAGAACTTCGTTAAGCTCTTTGGCGGTGTACTCGAAAGGCAATCTGAGGATAATTGCTCCTGGGTGATCCGGATACCGAAGAATAGAGCCAAAATCCAAGTCTCTGGTAATTACAACTCTGCCTGTCCTCTGGGCGTATGCGATGATTTCGCTATCTTTAGCGTATCTCATTCCCAGATCCCTCACGTCCTTCACGTCAAAATCTAAGGCGCGGAGGATATCTGCGCTTGATCTGGGCATATCAGCATCCAGGAGAAATTTGAGCTCATGCATAAGCGCTTATCTCTTCTCCAGCAATTATTCGGGCAGCATAAGCCAGAGCGGCCAGAACGTCCTCTCTTTCCAGGTCGTACTCCTTTGTGATCTCGTCGATCTCCATGCCACCTGCCAGAGAGCCCAGAATTATCTCGACGGGTACGCGAGTGTCCTTTATTATCGGCTTTCCATGCCTCACTGCCGGATCGATTACAATCCTATCTTCGTACATCTGGATATCCTCAGTTTGATGAGATGAAATGAGCATCATGAGGATAAATCCTTTTGTGAAGCTGGTTAATTTTTCTTCTACAATCCAAGCGAGTCGATCCTTCAGGCTGAGAAAGGATTCCTGAATGGACAAAGGTTCGTCGGCAAGATTGCCCCAGAAAAGAATCCTTGACACAGAGATGTTACTGGAGGTCATTGGTTCTGGTAATAAATCACTGACCATGGTAGACAGGAATGGCTGTGGTGTAGTCGGATTATCTCTCCAATTGAGATTAAGATTTAGATTTTTCTGATTAGAGAACCTTCATCTCATCGATGAAAGCTGGCCTCCTACGGTTTTCCTGCCTCAGCAAACCGATGAACTCTGCGAACTCACTCTCGAATCCTCTTATCTCGCCCATCTTCCTGAGATGGGATACAACCTCCTGGTAGTGCCTCCTCCCAGTTTCATTTCCCGCAAACGAATGGATCAGCTCGCGGTATGCCTGGAAATATTCATTGGGGTAGCGGCCTGCCAGGTCTTTATGATAATTCGCCAGGAGGGAGAGACTCCTTGACTCCAGTACCCTCTTGAGGGCTACGTCGTACAGCTTTTCCCTCAAATAAACATCAATTAATCTGGATATACCAAAACGATCTTGGGAAAGGCTATCGATAATTCCTGGTAAGATTTCTTTCCAGGACCCTGAGGATGATGCTTTCAGTGCTTCATAGTATTTCCACTCATTTATATTTAGGAATAGCCATAGCAGATTCTCTGTGTACTTCTCGGGATTAGAGTGCTCGTAGATCTCGCTTAAGAATTCCCGGATAGGTCTCATTTGATAATCAGGATAGAGGGATAAGCATTCCCCCGCCACCTTTACGGATTGCTCAAGCTTACCGTCTTCTTTGAGAGCCCTGGCATACGATAGGCATAGATCCGAGCTATATCTATAATATTGTTCCATGAGGTCATAGTAGTCGTTCTTCCTCCCTAGATCCCATAGCAGTCGTAGCTTTGTTGAGACAAGCTCCAATCTTCGGTAATTAGCATGCACTGCATTTTGGGCATCAGGTATCTCCTCCTGCATGTAGGGCTCCAGGAGGTCCAGCCAGTACTTGCGGTCCTCTCTGGATTCAAATAGCTCCTCCAGCGAGTGGAGGTAATCATCTTCGAAATATTGAGGGTCATTAATATATTTCTCGAAGAGATACTTTATATAAACCCTCTTTGCCTTCGCATCCAGACCAGCATTTTTTATGCAAGCGACATAACTGTTCAGATAATTAGAGAACTTACTTTCGTAGTAGCCGCTGGATTCGTCTATAGATTCCATCCTCTCATCGATGCTCTCAAAGAGGGCCTGGTAGATCTTAGCTGCCTCCAGAAAGCTCTTTTTATTTATGTTGATTTCAGCCAATTGCTCAAAGGGGGAGAAATCAACTTCAAGACCATAGAAGATATCGTCTTCGTATATTCCAGTCTCTCTGTAAAGCTTGCCAATCTCTCTCTTATAGTCATGAATGCTCTTCAGATCACCGCTTCTGGAAAACCAGGTCATGAAATGGGTCCTCAGGGGGTGGAGTAGCTCCATCTCACCGCGCAGGAAATCCCTCAGCTCCTCTGGGTCTGCTTCTTTCAGTAAGGCCTCAGCAGCCTCATGATCCTGCCTGCTCCTGGCCATCATGATCTCGATTTCTTCTTTGTTATCGAGCATCGACAAAAGGACAGCAACTATATGCTTACAGTATCCTTCCAGGTCGTAAGGGCAGTTGCACTCGGCTGATATCCCATTCTTTAGATCTATCTTAACATTGTACGTCTTGCTACCTTGAACCTCAGCTATCACTCCTGTGGAAGACGCCTCCAAGATATTCATCCGACCTTCGTCGAGGTACCTCTTACCACGTTCAAAAGATGCCTCAGTACATAGTTCTCTTATTCTGTCGATTCCTAAATCCATCGTACGTGTTTAGCTGGATAG
>PMNG01000205.1 GCA_003162615.1 Methanothrix sp.
GTAAACACAATTCTTATAGACTAATCGATAGCATGCTAGACATAAACCCCTAAATCCTCTTGCTCAGGGCATCGTTGTGAGCGTCCCTGAAAGCCCGATCCTTCATCTGGCATGAGCACCTCCCTCTAAACCACCTGTATCCGGCCATCTCCTTCCAGATCTCTTTGAGGCTCTTCTCCATTATGTTGCCGAAGCTTAAGGGCATGTAGGCGCAGGGAAGGGCATCGCCTGAAGAATCCACGTGAATCCACCTTCGCCCGGCGAAACAGCCAAACATATCCGGCGATAGAATGTAGGGTAAGGCGGTGACCCGCGGTCCAGGACCTCTGTTCTTTGCNNAGCGAAAGCTCGTGGACTCCCAGCTCAGTTGCCAAGGCGTGAGCGTCCTCTAGATGATCGATGTTCGAAGGAGAGGTCACCATGAACATGTCTACCAGCAGACCTGCATCAAGGGCATTCCTGATCCCAGAAAGGGCATCCTTGAAAGCACCAATTCTACCTCGCACTCTATCGTGCTCGGCCTCGTGTGGGCTATCAATGCTGATTCTCACCGCATAAAGCCCTGCTTGCTTAAGCCTGCACGCCAGGTCCGCGGTAAGTTTATGCCCACTCGTAAAGGCAGTCGTAATTGCCCTGTCGTCAATGTGAGAGACCATTTCAGGAAGCTCTTTTCGCAACATCGGCTCACCACCGTCAAAGGTGACCAGGTATGAGCCCAGCTCCANNGCGCTGCAGTGGATGCAGTCGTTGGGACAGGCACGCATGATGGCTATTGAAAACTGGTCGGGAATCTTTCTCCCAATAAGAGCACCGATCTGTGCAGAGATCATTCTATCGAAGGCTATGCTAGGAGCTGGTGGTATCCAGGTGGAGAAAATGAATTTGTCCGAGCCGGAACTAATTGGTTTTTCGTCAGCAAAAACTCGATTGATCCTGTCTATGACAGGCTTTGCGACAGGGGCCAGAGGGCCTTTGGGAACCAGCGTTATGCCGTTCTCCGCTCTGGCCTCAATCCTCAGCAGAGGCTTACTTGCGATCTGCATCGGTCCAATCCTTGCAAGGTCATACGGTCTATCAGCTCCTGCAGTCGATCCTTGGTCTTCGGATCGCCAGAGCTCAGGTCGAGGGCTAATTTTGCCTCGCTGCAGTTATCATCTATGGCTTTAATGCACATCTGCACGACTGTCTCTGCCGTGTGTTGCTGGCCATAAATCTTTGGAAGGGTAACCGAAGCCTTGCCCGAAGCCTTTCCCTGGTCAATGCCCAGATGCTCCTCTAAATCGTCCAGGATCTGATAGGCCATCCCTAGATGCATTCCATATCTCTGGAGCCCGGCAACCTCTCTTGCGGGAGCACCGCCAATAAGACAACCTATACTGGCCGAGGCAGCGAATAGGGATGCAGTCTTTCTGAAGATGCAGTCGTAGTATTCTTCGTAGGAGGACGCTCTGGACAGGTCGAGCATCTCACCTTCTGACATGCTCATGCACGCTTTTGCAAAGGTCACGATAACCGGTTGGCCATACGAGGAGATCAGCTCAATAGACTTTGATATGAGATAATCCCCCGCAAGGAGAGCTGCATCTGAGCCGTATCTTTCCAGCGTACTTGGAGAGCCGCGCCTTTCCACTCCGCAGTCCAGGATGTCATCGTGGATCAACGAAGCAGCGTGCACAAGCTCCACAGCCAGGGCGGCGTTTGCAGCCTCGCAGGCATCTCCGCCGAAGGCCTGGGAGGAGAAGATAAGGATCAGAGGCCGGACCCTTTTGCCGGGGTTTGTAAGGACATAGCTTATGACCTCTCCCAGGTCAGATTTAGGTAGGCCGCCAATCAGCCTTGAAATCTCCCTGTTGATCAGGTGATACTCGTCCCAGCCAGCGAACATCGTTATCAACTGCACGATAGGCTATTTAACTCTTGCTAATTAAATATTCGTTTTTGAAATATTTTTCGATGAAAGATAAAATAAAAGCCTTTTTAGGACCGTGACAGAGCTAATCCCTGCCTTTTCAAAGGCGGGATACAGCCCGTACTTATGCTACGATAACTATTTACACATGGATACCATACGTATGTTTCAAGATGGCAAAAAAGGAGCATTGGGTGAGTGCGCGTGGTTGCGTGTACAATGTGAATTATCACTTTGTATGGTCCACTAAGTACCGAAGAAAGGTACTGACAGGCAGCGTAGCCAACGATCTTAATACGCTCCATGAATCGATAGCACAAAAGAAGGGCATTGATCTCGTAACCCAGGAAATCATGCCGGATCACGTTCACCTTTTCATGACTGCTCATCCAAAGTTCTCTCCCGCAAACATAGTCAAGATATTCAAAGGTATCACTGCAAAGAAGCTCTTTGAACAGCATCCAGAAATCAAAAGGAAACTCTGGAATGGTCATCTGTGGAACCCTTCATACTATGTTGGAACCTGCGGAGACACTACAAAAGATGTAGTGCAGAGGTATATCGAAACACAAAAGGTGAAATGATTTGCCAAAAGTGTTTCGATATAGACTCAAGCCAACCAGAGCGCAGGTTACAGTATTGAACAGGCAGCTAGATCTATGCCGATGGGTCTATAACGAAACTTTGGCTATGCGAAAGAACTCTTTTGAACAAGAAGGCAAATCAGTAAGCTACTTTGAATCCAAGAGGATGCTGCCAATCTGGAAAGAGTCTAAGCCTGAGCTAAGTACGGTTCATTCTCAGGTTCTACAGGACGTGGTTCTGAGGGTTAACCTCGCGTTCAAGGCTTTCTTCCGAAGAGTCCAATCTGGTGAAAAAGATCCTGGTTATCCTCGATTCAAAGGCAAGAACAGATACGACAGCATCAGTTATCCGCAAAGCGGTTTCTCAATCGATGGTAATAGGCTTTGGTTATCAAAGATAGGAGAGATCAAATTCTGGTTGCATCGACCCATCGAAGGGTTTGTCAAGAGGTTGACCATTCGGAGATCTGCAACAAAGAAATGGTATGTTTCATTCCTGGTAGAAGAGTCTATCAATCATCCTTTGGCACCATCTCAGAAGGTTGTCGGGATCGATATGGGAATCCTGAACTTTGCTGTTCTATCAGATGGCGAAGTTGTTGATAATCCTAGATTCCTGTTGACCGATGAAGAAGGACTCAAGACAGCTCAAAGCAAACGAGATAAGCTACCCAAAGGTTCCCAAAAGAGAAGAAAAGCAACCAAAGCCGTCAACCATCTCTATGAACGAGTAGCCAACAGACGGGATAACTTTGCGCAACAGGTAAGCAGAGATTGGATCAACCGATATGGAACAATCTGCTTTGAAGATCTGAATATCACCAAAATGGTTGAAAACCACAATCTAGCAAAGAGTATCTTGGACGCGGCATGGAATAAGCTGGTACAGTACACTTCGTACAAAGCGGTAGATGCTGGTCGAAGGGTCGTTCTAGTTAATCCTGCAAATACGTCTCAGATGTGTTCTGGCTGTGGTCAAATAGTCAGAAAAGATCTTTCTGTCCGTGTACATGATTGCCCACATTGCAATTTGTCTATAGACAGGGATCTCAATGCTGCTCTAAATATCGCTAGACTGGGACTACAGTCTTTGGCACTAGCCTAGATGCCTGCCAATTTATTGGCGGGAGTGGTCACAACTATTGTAATGCCTTTGGTTTTTCTTTAGTCTCTTCAGTTTCTATTTCCTCTGGCCAAAAATTTTATAATCTTCACCACCATTTGTGGAATGTTTAAAAGAGAATCCCGTGGAGAAAGTATATGCGAAAATTTATCCTATTACTATCATTTCTATCTCTCATGGTCTCGTCCGCTTGCATCTCCGGGTTGGCTGAGCCAGCATCCAAATTTCAGCGAACATCAGGAATAGTGGCAATACTAACCGATTTCGGAACCGAGGACTACTACGTTGGAGCCCTTGAGGGATCAATCTACAGTGCGGACCCAACGGTCAGAATTTCCACTATCAGCCACCAAGTAAAGCCTTTCGACATCACGGAAGGGTCGTACATTCTGGCCAAGGCGGCCATGTGGTATCCACCCGGAACTGTATTCGTGGGAGACCTAGATCCCGGCTCGGCCAGAGACAGACGATTCATAGTCCTGACGACCCTAGACTCCAAGCTCTTCGTGGGACCGGACAATGGCCTTTTCACCGAAGTTATACACGATCTAGGGCTGGCTCATGCTTATCAGATCACAAACCAAAGCCTTATGTATCGAGAGAATAAGTCGGCCACCTTCCAAGGCTTCAGCGTCTATGGACCCGTGGCTGCACACTTAGCCAGAGGCGTTAGGCCCGAGGAAGTGGGACCGGAGATAAGAGATCTTGTGCAGCTCCCAGTGACCCAGCCAGGGGTGAACGGATCCGAGATCACCGGCACCGTAGTACACGTCGATCACTACGGCAACCTGATCACTAACATACCCAGAAAGCTGGCAACCGGCACAGGATTTGTGCCCGGACAGCACCTTCGCATAAATCTGGGCAACCAGAGCGTCAACGCCACCTTCGCGACCACCTATGGCGATGTGGCCACCGGCCAATGGCTGGCGCTTATAAGTTCCGACGGAGCCGTCGAGGTGGCCAGGAACTTGGAGAACGCTGCAGAGACTATAGGGGCATCGGCAGGCGAGAAGGTCACCCTTTCTCCGAGGATCTGATCCTCATTGTGAACTACCGCGTCCTGAAGGCGCGGCTTCCCACTTCATCGCCAAAACTTGCATCACAGATATGTGATGTAGAGATTTTGACTCGATGGGCGCAACGGGCTGTTCCATCCCTGAGAGAAGTATATTCCTAGAAGCATTGTAATCTCGATTACATGAGAACCCACAATAAGGGCACTCATGCACTCGAACCGACAGATCTTTTTTTACAATGCTCCCGCAAGCAGAACACCTTTGAGAGGTGTTCCTGGGATCTACTTTTATCAGCTTCCGACCAGCACTTTGAGCCTTGTACGAAAGCATGAACATGAACTTTGACCATGATGCATCATGAATGCTGCGATGCCTGCCATGACCACTATCTTTCTCTTTCAGACCTTTGACATCAAGATCCTCAACACAGATGATATCGAAGTTATTGACATACATACGAGAGAGCTTATGTAGGAAATCGTCTCGTTGGCAATTGATTCTCTTATGTAGCTTCGCGACCTTATCCTTGATTGCTCTACGATTATTCGAACCTCTCTCAGCTCTCGCGAGTCTTCT
>PMNG01000049.1 GCA_003162615.1 Methanothrix sp.
ATCGTTATTCATCTAAGGGTCTATAGTCGGATCAATTGATCGTCTAATCGATTGCTTTTTAGATTATTAAATTACCCCCAGATCTTTACACTCACACTCCATTTTTTGTTTGTATTGGACTCCGGACTGTCTTAAGTCATAATAATGGCCTAAGGCTGTCCGGCCTCTCGCCAAACATCAATTCAAGTTTCATTCTGGCACGTTTATCTCTGGCTACGAGGTCTATGGGCCCTGAGTAGAGGCGTTGCCGTGCCCTTCAGTAAACGGGACGCTGCAAGCAATAGCCACAAAAGGATATTTATCGTAAAGATCGCATAGGTAGGTTTATTTATATGTGAGGGCTTGCCTTCGAGAGATACCCTTGCGAGCCCTCCCCCACGATTTGTAGGATAATCTCGCGGAGGAAGAAAAATTCAATGAAGCATTTACTAAGCTATCAGCAGAGACCATAGCTAAACTCGTCGAGGATGAGCCTGATATCTATACGATCGAGATGTGAAAGTAAGGTATAGATGAAAGGCGATATTGTTTTTTGTTCGTTTTCCTTACACTCTTTTGAAGCCACCGTTCTAAAGCGCGATTCGGTTTTAAAGCTCGGCGTACTTGCGACTTTAAATAACTGGTTCATCGAGGGCTTTTTTGGAGATGCGATGGTGCCTTAAAGGCTGAGATAATTCAAAACTTGCGGCTTGTTATAGACTTTGAGAGCAAAAGCTCTAGTATTCTCCAAAATAACGATCAATAGCAATAGCTTCATGGCTCTTTTCATCACTACGACGAAACTTGTTTTCATAGGATTTTCATAAGATTATCAGAAGCATTATATCCCATACTGTCGAGGAATAAATCATGTTCAAGAAGAGGCACGTCCTCTCCATGCGGGACTTCTCCAGGGAGGAGATCGACTCCGTCCTCGACCTGGCATCGGATCTGGAGCCCTATGCCCACGGCAAGAAGAGCAATATGCTCTCAGGCAAGATTCTTGCTTTGCTGTTCTTCGAGCCGTCCACGCGCACGCGCATGTCTTTTGAGACGGCCATGAAACGTCTGGGCGGCGGAGTGATCAACCTGGGCCCGGCTGAGGGCAGCTCCATCTCCAAGGGTGAGTCTCTGGCTGACACGGTGCGGGTTATAGGCGGCTATGCGGACGCCTTGGTCATTCGTCATCCAAAAGAGGGCTCGGCCCGCCTTGCCTCGGAGTTCTCGCCTGTGCCCGTCCTGAACGCAGGAGACGGAGCGGGCCACCATCCAACTCAAACTCTCCTGGACTTATACACCATAAATAAAGAAAGCCACCTTGAGGACCTGAGCATTGCCCTGGTGGGTGACCTCAAGTACGGCCGGACAGTTCACTCTCTGGCCTATGCCTTATCCCTTTACGGTGCGGACATAACCCTTGTCTCGCCGCCAACGCTTCGAATGCCTGACCAGATAAAGTCCGACCTTTCCAGCAAGAATACCAAGGTTCGCGAGACCTGCGACCTGAGCGAGGTCATACGAAACGTCGATGTCCTCTATATGACCAGAATTCAGAGAGAGAGATTTCCCGACCCTGTGGAGTATAAGAAAGTGGCCAGAAGCTACCGGATCACCCCGGAGTACCTGGAAGGAGTGAGGGATAACCTGATCATCATGCATCCGCTGCCCAGAGTAGACGAGATATCGCCTTCTGTGGACTCGACCAAGCACGCGATGTACTTCAAACAAACCTTCTACGGCGTTACAGTGCGGATGGCCCTGCTGAAGATGCTGATGGGCGATGAGAGCTATGAAGTCGCCGAGCTGACACCAAAGACAGGGTAGGGTGATGTAAATGACTGAAGTAGAGCTGAGAGTCAAACCCATTAAAAACGGCACTGTGATAGATCACATAGCCGGAGGCCAGGCCCTGAACGTACTGAAGATCCTGGGAATATCCGGAACAACCGATGCAACGGTTTCAGTAGTCATGAACGTTGAGAGCAGCAAGCTGGGCAAGAAGGATATAGTCAAGGTCGAAGACAGGGAGCTGAAAGAGGAAGAGGTAAACAGGATCGCCCTTATAGCCCCGGATGCCACCATCAACATCATTCGAGACTTTTTGGTGATCGAGAAGCACCTAGTAGACCTGCCGGACCTGATAATAGGCGTTGTACGCTGCCAGAACCCTAGCTGCATATCCAACACCGAGGAGCCCATAGAGTCCAGGATGCTTGTAAAGACAAAGAATCCTGTTGTGCTCAGGTGCGTCTACTGCGAGCAGCCCATCACTGACAGGATTGCGGATTACTTAATTTGATTAGATTAAATATATCGGTTATATTTGTTGGTTCAGCACATGGAATAATCTCGGTTAGTCTAAAGCCGCAAATTCTACACATTTACCGATACAAATTACCCATTTTTATAATGTTTAAATATGAGCGTTCTTTATATGCCCATAACAGAGAAGAAGATGAAAACCTTTCCCGAGATCGAAAGGATTCTAAGAGATCAAAAGCCAACCCTTCGAGAGAAATTCAAGATCAGGGAAATCGGCATCTTCGGTCGGTCGTGAGAGGCGAGCAGAAGGAGACCAGCGACTTAAGATTTGCTGGTCGAGTTCGAGGAGAGCCGATCGGCCTTGTAAAATACGTGACCTGCAGAATTGCCTCAGTGATAAGGTCGGATCGCTGCTGGATGAAGTCAGGGCTAAAGCCCAGATTAAGCAGACAAGTCCTCAAAGAGGTAATCTACGTATGAATGTGCTGGATCACGGGAGTTACATCTAGGACATTATTACCACATGAATTATGAGAAGAATTTATAACAATCTGACCTTCGAAGAATTCGCTAATGATAAAAAGACCGTTCTCTCGGTGACAAAGTACATGCTTCGTAATATAGTCTCTATTATAGGTCCAGGTTTGTAGATTTCGTCAGAGCGATAACAGCTTAGATTAAATTCAGGACTCTCTAAAATTTGTTTAATTAATTTATATATGGGCTCAAAATTAGATGAAAACGGGATTAATATAAATACTGAACCGTCCTCTATCGGCTCGCTACATTCAGCGAAAAATTTCTTTGGATACAATAGATATCCTTCCTACCATTGCCCGGCCAGAGCAAATGGAGTTTTCTAAGATTTAAGGATGTCTCTCTAGACCTCTTTCCTTTATCCTTCTATCTATGAGCCTATCCGATCGCTCCAGCGCATCATGCGTCTGCCCGAAGTGCTCCGCCGCCTCCCGCATGATCTTCTTAAACCCCTCCAGATCTCCCGAATCTGCCTTCTCAGAAAGCCGCATGCATTCGCCTATGAAGGTCTGCCTCACTTTCATGGCCTTGGGGTTCTTCTGGATAGATGCGTACAGCTCCGGGTTCTGGTCAAGAATCCTGCCCACGAAGTCGATCATGATCTCATAAACTGGCGACATGAACTTCCTGGACTTTTCAACGTCGAAGTCCAGGGACTGCAACGTAGCGCCGATGCCGATGTAGGCGAAGTGCGTTAGCGCCTGGACCACAGCCATGATCTCGTCGTGCTCTTCGGGGTCCAGCAACTCTATCCTGGCACCGTCGGACTCGAAAAGAGATCTAATCCTCGGAAGCCAGGTCTCGCTCCGGCCAACGGCTGGCGTCAATATGATGATCTGGCCCATCAGCGTCGGCATAGTCGGGCCGAACATGGGATGCGTGCCTATGACCTCCACGCCCTGGTGCGCGTGCCTGATCATGGCCTTCATGGGCTCCGACTTAAGGGAGGTGACGTCCATAAGCAAGCTTCCTGGCCGCATGCGAGGAGCAACCTTGCGAATGACCTCCACTGTCTTCTCTATGGGAACGCTCAGCAGGACGATGTCACTCTGCTCTGCTTCCTTAATCATGTCTGCTGCGTAGCGAACCCCAATGCTTGCGGCTACACCGGTTTTGCCGCTGGGTCCCCACACTGCTACGTCGAAGCTCTTGTCCCTGAAGTACCGGGCGAACCAGGACCCAGTCTCACCCGTGCCTCCTAGAATAAGCATTCGCGTCATCCCTTTCGCCGCCATACAGTCACCTTTCCCTCGCCTTCAGCTCCTCTCTGACAGCTTTCTCCATGACATCTATTGGTGGCTTCAGCCCCGTCCAGATCTCCAGAGCCTTGGCTCCCTGATAAACAAGCATCATGACTCCATCGATGGCCACCGCACCGATCTTTACTGTATCTTTGAGCATCTCTGTCTCCCGGTTATAAACGATATCAAATACCACCTGGCCTATGTGCAAGAGGTTGCCGTCAAATAGCCTCGGATCTCCCTCCATCATGCCAACCGATGTGGCGTTGATGATCACATCCGCCTGGGGAACTAATCTTTCCAGATCCTCCAGACCGTATCCTTCGCCCTGAATGAACCCAGCCAGCTCCAACGCCTTTCCGGGGTTCCTGTTCGCGATGGAGATCTCGGCGCCTTCTTTTGCCAGGGTGTAGGCTATAGCCCTGGCGGCACCTCCCGCTCCAATCAATAGCGCACTGCTCCCCTTTATCTTGACCCTTGCTTCCTCCAGAGCCTTCATAGCACCCAATCCATCGGTGTTATGACCCACTATATCTTCACCGAAAGAGACTGTGTTGACTGCACCGATGGCCTCCGCCAGATCATCAGGTATAACGATCTTCAGCGCCTTTTCCTTCAGAGGGATGGTCAGGTTCAGGCCTCCAAACCCCATGGCCGATGCTCCAAGGATTGCATCTTCGAGACGTTCTTTTGTTATCCGAAATGGAAAATAACAAGCATCAAGACCCAAGGCCCTGAAGGCCGCATTCTGCATGGCCGGCGATAGACTGTGCTCGATTGGATCTCCGAAGATGCCGAAAATCTTCATGACAGGGAGTTGACCTCCTCTATTAAATAATCTTCAGGATACCCCAAAAGAACGCCCCGACAACCGCCCCGAAGAGAGTGGCTATGAGGTTGACGCCGTTATTGGTAAGATGGCCCTTCCTCTGGAGCGTCGCGCCGAGTAGGCTGTCAAAGTTAGTACCAATGAATCCGGCAACGGTGCCAGCCAATAGGCCGTAGCCGCCAGACATTCCCGCCGCCGCTGCCAGGAGCCCGATGATGATCGATCCAGCCAAGGCAGCAACCTCTCCCAATGGCGTCACGCCGCCATCTACCCCGGCATCCGTAACCTCCATTGTGGTGATCATCCGCGGTTTAGTCCTGCTGGTCTGGCCTATTTCGCTTGCTAGGGTATCTCCGTTAGCTGTGGCCACCGCGCCGATGAAGGCCAGCACGAAGAGGTCGCTCCTGTAAATTCCGTAACAAACTGCCATAGCCAGGGGCACCAAGCTGTTGGAAAAGACATTCTTATAGCCGCGAACCCCTCCTTTAGACTGGGCTATACCTAGCTTGCGCTTGTAAGCATATCCATATCTGGTGAAGCCTCCGCCCAGGAAGTAAAAGGCAAGCAACAACGCGAACCAACCGGGACCGCTGAAGAGTATGACAAGAAGACAGATGAACGTCTCTGCAAGCACGGCATCAGAGTCAGCGGCCTTGGCATAGTAGGCTCCCACTCCAAGGACCAGAGCGAAGAGACTGATCATCAGAATACGTCCTGACTCGGGAAGAGGATAGTCGAAGCTGAAGAGCCACATCACCATGCAAGACCCGAAAGGCACTGTGAAATCTCTTTCTTTGGAGACGTGATTCAAAAAGGCTCCACTAAGTCCTCCCAGAATGGCCAGGAAGAGCACCTTCGCCTCTGCTAGGCTTCCCCAGGAGGCCATGGTGGCTAATGGATATCCCAGGGCCACCGTGGTCATCAGATAGATTATGCTACCCGTGAGGGTGTCGAACCTTTTAGAGGCAAAAGGAGAGAAAGTTGAGGCCACAAAAGAAATAGCCACTATGTAAACAGGAAGCTCAAGATGGGTCACGCTAAGTGCTGGTCTCAGGAGCAGAAGCATGCCCAGAGTGGCAGAGAGCAACCTGGATTCGCGATCCCAGAAGAAGACAGCCGCCAGGGGGATTACGGTGAAGGCTCCAGCGTAGGGAAGCAGCAAGACCATTAGACCTATGGCCAGCCTGGCCACATCCTCCTGACGCATGGAGTCAGGACAATTCTCCATCGCAAAAATACTTTGCCTCGGAAGTTATCCTGGAGATAGATGCTTCGCTACCTCTATGAGCAGCTTCTGGAGACCAAAATCTCCCATGCCGGTGTGCCCAAATGTGTGGCCGTTATCCTGAACCCCGGCGATCTTGATGACCGGGGGTTAGAGATGGTTAGAAGACTTATCGCCTGGAGCGAGATAATAGGCATTAGAAGCATCGCCCTTTATTCCGGAGACGATGCTCCTCAGACTTACCAGAGGATAGTCACTGAACTGTATAACGCACGGGCAGAGATAAGCCTGCACACCAAAGACGGTGTTGAAATACTTGGTTCGGGCGGAAAAACCAAGCTGCTGATCTCGCTTGGGTACGGTGGCAAACAAGAGGTGTCCGAAGCCATCAGAAAATTGCTAAAAGATGTTGAGATTGGCAGAATAAGCGCTGACGATATCGACGAGAAGACCATAGAAGCAAAACTTAGGTTCAGCCAGAAGCCAGACCTAGTAATCAGGGCCGGAGGCAAACAGCTCAGCGATTTCATGATCTGGCAAGCAGCCTACTCAGAACTCTATTTCACCGAGGTTAACTGGAACTCCTTGAGAAAGACCGATTTTTTGCGAGCCATTAGGGACTATCAGCGCAGAGAACGCCGCTTTGGAAGATGACTCTTTTTGATACGCTAATGGCTTAGTGGATCGTATTTGGAAAAGAAGTATACTGCTCTAGTTAATGATAATTTAAAAAGAACTATATAGAATAACTTATAGATATAATCGCGGTGTTTCCTTTTTTTAAATATATCAATATTTGGACGTATTGGATTTTGATATACCCGGCTTAATAGTCTCTTGTTTCAGTATGTCTTTAGAAGGAAGTGTGCTGAGAAATATGGAAGGTATCGGTTCTGAGAGCACGATGTCGTCGTTTACTGTCATCATCCTAATCCCATTTTCCTTGGCGGCCGCGGAATCTATCTTGATCACCTTGGGGTTACCTGTCCTGAAAGTGCCCACTTGCCAAGCTTTTTCCGGGGTAGTGGAAAGATGGACGTACCGCTGAGATGCGGACTTCAGCCCTACTTCAAGTATTCTATCCGCTTCCTCCTCGTTAGCACCATAGTACAGATAAGGAAGTGTGTTTTCCGGATGGTCCAGATTGACGTTAACCGAATGACCATAACGCGCTCTTATTTTGTCGTTATTGATCTCATACCTCTTTTTTGTATCGGACTCTACGAGGGCCACCAACATGTTTCTGTCGGCCCAGCGGTGTCTCTTATGAATCACATCGCCCAGGGCCATAAGATCGACCCAACCCCTGGGGTCCATGGCCAGACCCAGGTCGTCGGGGAAATGTCTGAGCGCTCCCGCAACCAGCCTGCCCAGTTGCTCGGTCATAGCCTCATCGAGCACTAATGTGCCGGATGCACCGCATATGCAACATTCTCCCCTGAAAAATCCGTGGTGAGAGCAATGCTTGATCATGACAACACCTTTCCTTCATAGGGACGTGCCAATAGATATAGATGACTCTATGGATATATCATACTTGGAAAGTCTCAAATATGTTCGACCCTGAACAAGAGCCATATGCAGGGTTCTGACAAGATCGATAGCAAGCTCCGGGAGATGATTCTCAGCCTGGTGGATGAAAGTGCCTCCTCTGTCGATCTGGAGGCGATCTTAAAGGGTCTTGATGAGCATGACAGGAGGATCAGCGAGACCCTTGATGATCTTCTCGAAGAGGTTGACAGGCTCATACAGCTTTCCGAGGACCTTGAGAAAGATGCCCATTGCAACAGGTGATGTCGTTTGAGCAACCTGCCTGATATTCAGGCCTGCGTCCCTGAGTACCCCATAAATCTGACAAGGGTGGGGGTCACCGGCGTTAAGAAACTGGTAAAAGTGGAGCGTGGAGGAGACAACCGACCAATCGTTCTCATCTCCAACTTCGAGGTATTCGTAGATCTTCCCTCCGACCGCAAAGGTGCCAACCTGTCCAGGAATTTCGAGGTCATAGACGAAGTTGTAGAGGAAGCCATAAACAAGCCGGTTTATGAGATAGAGGAGCTGTGCGGAGAGATAGCCACCAGGCTTCTGTCCAGACACGAGTACGCCACTCACGCCGAGGTTAAGATGAAGAGTGAGTACGTGGTCCGCAGGACGACTCCTTTCACCAGGGTTACATGCCAGGAAGTCGTGGATATCTTCGCCGAGGCTATGGCAGGAGCGGGCCCTATGGGCTTTCTCAAAAAGTCAGTAGGAGCAGAGGTAGTCGGGACAACTGCCTGCCCTTGCGCCCAGGAGATCATGAAAGAGCAGGTTAGGAACGAGCTGGCCAAACTGGGCGTGGATCAATCAGCCGCGGCAGAATTTGCTGATAGAATTCCTGTGGCCACTCATAACCAGCGAGGAAGAGGAAGCATCTCCATCGAAGTACATGACCGCCGGTGTGTCTCCATTGACAGGATCATCAGGATTATCGAAGAGTCTATGAGCGCAAAGGTTTATGGGCTGCTGAAGCGTCCCGACGAGGCCGTAGTTGTGGCTAGAGCCCACAGCAACCCGAAGTTCGTTGAGGACTGTGTCAGGACAATGGCCCAGAAGGTTGTGGAGGCTTTCGGTGACCTTCCGGACGATGCGGCTGTGACCCTCAAGCAAATAAACGAAGAGAGCATCCACCAGCACAACGCCTTTGCAGAGAGGACGGCAACTATGGGCGAACTCCGGGCAGAGCTTTCTAGCGTGAAGTCGTGTTGAGCTACGATTAGAGATAGGTCTTTTCAGTCCAAGAAAACAGGAAACTATTGACCATGAACGCGATCGAAAGGATAGGGACCCCTCTCAGGAGTTTGCTGATGGATCGGGGGATCATTGCCAGGTGCGAACTTCTCAACAGGACTTACGACTTCGTCCGAGCAGCCCAGTTGAGCCCGTCAGAGGAGGATGACCTCAAAAGGCTCGTCGGCGAACGTGTGGCTGCAGGGGTATTCGCCAAATTGCTGAGCGGCACCCCAATATCCTTCGATCTCCCAAGGCTTGACACCTACACACTCCTAAACGGCAAGATATTCCACTTCAATCATGCCGAGAAATATGGAAAGCAGGACTTCGATAATGCCTACTGCAATTTCCAGGCGGCAATACCCGAGTTGAGGACTGTTTTACGCCAGAACATGATCGATCTCCTCACAGAATTCATGGCCGAAGCTGGGTACAAAGTCGCTGAAAGTTCCTCCCGGTCCTTCGGGTTCGAGGCTCCGGGGAGGAGAGCAGATTGCCAACTTTTTACTAGCGTAAGATCGCTCAACCTGGATGATTGCAGACAGGATTCAGAAGCAGATTACATTATCCTGGTTCCGAGCGGGGATAACCTTGAGCCATTTATGAAGTTATTCCGGGAGAAGGGGGCAAAATTTGAGGCGGCAGGGATTCAGATCTGGGTCGTCAACCTTGAACAGGGTACCATAGATCCGTTTATCGGATACACTACTGACCTCGACATTTACAGACAGTTCAAGAATCCACGTCTTGCGGAGATGGTCAGGTCTACCTGGGGCTCAAAAAGCTCGGCCTGAGTGATGGAAAGCATAAACGCCGCAAATCAATGTTAAAATCCGGAATACAGAAAAAAACCTTAAGACGTCTTTGATTGGCGTCATTTTTCCCTTTGCGGCCGCTAGAGCCAATCGTCATCCATTTGCCTGAATATATAATCGGGTTGCTGTGTCAAATCGAGAATATTTCACTTCGAATAACAGCCACTTAAGCAAGTATTAAATAGATAAAGTGTCAACTTAAATAGTAACCATTCATACTGTGAATATGGTAGCAACTTATCGATAGGTATGGGGGAAGGGGTATGAGAATTTATCTTTCTCTGTTGGTAGCGTTTCTAGCACTTACGAACGCTGCCTTGGGTGGAGTCGGAGACGTAGGAGTCTCTGATGGTTTCAATCTTCAGCCTTCATCTAGCTATATGGCTGGAGCGGTTCAACAAGGAGGTTTGGCATCCCAGACCCCTGGATTACAGCTTCAGAATGATCTTGCTGGAAGTTCCGGGTATCCAGCGCCACAGGATAGTTCATTGCAGCCTTCCGGCTTCCAGCAACCGTTGAGTGGATCGAATCCCGATCATTACACACAGGCTGCTCAGATGGGCGTCCCCCAGGAGACGAGCCTTTCGTTCAATCAAGGCGGCTCTGTGCCTGGGCAGAATTATCAATCGCCACAGGCCAGCTATCCGTCTGTCCCAAGCAATCAGCCGATATCTGGCTATCAGCAATCCACTCCAGTAAACCAGATGTCTAGTTTTGCCTCGGCCGCGCCGCAGCTATCCGGCCCCTACCAGGAGCATTTCTCTCCGGACGATCTGCGGCTCTCCCAGCCTCAAGCAGAGGTTTTCCAGCCTCAGGGGAGCCTTAACTTCGCAGCAGCCAATCCACCCAGTGGCATGCTTGCGGATACCGCCATGGCCCCGAATGCGGTTTCAGCTACTGGCCCAGGTTATGCATCCTCGAGTACCTGGTACTATCCGGGGTCGATGAGCTCCAGTAATAAGTTTTACGTCCAAACCTCGTCTGGCTTTAGGTCAGTGGCGGGCTGCAGCTACGGCGGCTATGTTCCTCTGTGGGCGAACATCGCCTCCTCAGACAACTTCTACGTTTACGAGTGGTATCCAGGGCAAACCAGCCCCTACGTGAGATGGTGGGGCTGGACCTGGCCGGGCTGGAAGAAGGGATGGTTTAGCGGCGACGTACCTGGTTGGCACATCCTCTGCTTCCATTGCCGTGACTGGTCAAACTACGTCTACATTTACGTCTGGCCTGGAGCAGGTGGCGCGGGAACAACGGGAAGCGGAAATGGCCTTGGAATTCCAGTAACGGCACAATCTTCAGTTGCCTTGCCGTCAGGAGCGCCTACACCGCCTGATCCCAATGCTGAAAACCTGATGCTTCCGGACTACAGCATGATCTCTCAGGGCCAGAGCGGATCCAATCCAGGTCAGATTGGATATAATCCTGGTCAAAGCGGATACAATCCAATTCAGAGCGGATACGGTTCTCAGGGTAGTTACTCGGCTCAGACGTTCAAAACAGTGTTTCCGAAGCCGACTGCCTACAGGTGCAACGAGTACTACGTGCAAGGATTTCAAGGTCGGCTCAACACAGTCGGAAGCGTGAAGTGCGGTGAGTGGCTGCCGTTGTGGTCCAAGATAGGCAAGTCTGGGTGCTATTGGTCCTTTGAGTGGACTCAAGAGTCCGGCAGTTTCTGTTATCCGGAGGTCAAGAACTTCGGTTACAAGGGAACTGGCTGGTGCTCGACATGGTTCCGCGGCAATAAGCCCGGCTGGCATATCTTGAGCTATTTCAGCAACGACTGGTCGAACTACATTTACGTCTACGTCTGGTCGACAAGTTGACCTCTCGACCAGACTTGATTTGTTTTTGTTTTGGGCGATCGGTTTATATACTGCGAGCTTGGATGGTGTTGGGATTGATATCACCCTGGAGGATGTTTATTGGCTAGAAGATCACAAAGAAAGGCTGAAAGCAGAAAGGCAAAGCAATGGTATAAGGTAATTGGGCCTGAGATGTTCGGGCGTACTCCCGTCGGGGAGACTATATCTAACGATCCCAACCGAATTGTGGGCAGGGTAATTGAGACCACTCTCGGAGAGCTTACAAACAACTTCTCTAAACAGAATACCAAGCTCAAGTTCAGAGTAGACCGCGTAGCTGGCGATTCTGCTTACACCAAGTTCGTGGGCCATGAGATGACAACCGACTACATCAGGTCTCTGGTGAAGAGAAGAACCTCCAGAATTGACTCCATAGTCGACGTCACCACCGTTGACGGATACCAGGTTAGAGTAAAGCCTAGCTGTTTCACAGTCAAAAGGGCCAGGGCTAACCAAGTGAAGACCATAAGAGAGCTATCTAAGCAGGTAGTCCTTGCCAAGGCAGTAGGATTGGACTTGAACCAGCTCGTACAGGAAGTAGTCATGGGCAAGCTCTCCTTGGACATCTACAAAGAGGCAAAGGCGATCTATCCGTTGCGGAGAGTAGAGGTCAGGAAGACTCAGATTTTGGCGGAGCCAAGCTCGACGGGACCCGCTCCCACGGCTCCAGAGCAAGTTGCTCCACAAACCCTGCCTTAATCTTTAAATCTTTTAATTCTCAATCAAACAGCGCTCTCTCAATACCGCCTAGGGAAAGAGCGCTGATAAAGAATTTAAATTGTTAATCCATTATCTCAGCCTTCTGACTATTGACTATTATAGAGGTCTGTTGAATGACATCTTATGTCTCATTCCAACGCAAGAGCAATTATAATTCTCAATCATCCTCCGGCTTTATGTTCCTTGCCCAGTACAGAAACGGCGTGTCTACAAATGAGACTATAACCTTGAGCATTAACGAGGTTACGTATATTTGGAGTGTTATATCCCATGTGAATATGCCGTAGAATGCAATGAGTGTGAACATGGTGTTGTCTATCAGTTGGCTTAATATCACAGATATATTGCTTCTGAACCAGAGAAATTTTCGTCCGTGATATTTCTTTATGAAAGCGTACATCCAGACATCATACATTTGTGAACATATGTAAGCGGTAAGGCTGGCCAGGGCTATTCTAGGCATGAACCCGAAAATTGCTGCTAAATGGGGGGCCATAGTATCTGATGAATCAGGGATGAACATCAAAGTCACCTGCATAATAACTGTCATCATGACTAAAATGAAAAAGCCTACAAATACAGCTTTTTTGGCCTCTTTCTTACCATAAACTTCATTTAAGATGTCTGATACGAAAAATATGGAGGAATATACTATGTTTCCTTCCGCAGTCACGAGGCAGAAAATCTGGATAGTTTTCATCACCTGGATATTTGCAAGTATGATCGACATTGCCACCCATGCGAAAAGGCCCTTCCTGCCAAATAGCTTGTATATTAATAGGACGGCGAGATAGCAAAAAATCATCAGCCCGAACCATAGCAGCTCATTGATCATACAGATGTGTGATTTATTGAGGTTCTATTTGAGAGATCGCTTAGAGCCTATATCGGCTCATTGATGCAGGCTTCCCTGCATCCAGGTAATGGGGAAGTTATGTTAAATGAACTAGTTCATTGTAATTTCCTGCCAGAGAGAAGAACAGATAGAACCCGCACAGGATTACGGCTGCCTGGGTTCTGTCTAGATTGAGCCTGGACATGAGTCCGTGAACATTCGCTTGACTAATTTGCTTGGGCCTTCTCTTTTCGTTCTCTTCAGAAGGGCGCTCGAGATCCGGCCTTTGTCTCCTTTTTGCAGCCTTCCTTGGCCCTGTCTTCAGAACTAAATCCTACTCCAACCATTTTTCCTTCAGTTCCATAAAAGTGCCATTTTTTATCGATTCCCTGATCTTCTGCATGAGCTTCTGCATAAAGTGAAGGTTGTGCATCGATGCCAGACGGAAATAGGAAAGCTCGTTGGCAAGGTAGAGGTGCCTCAGATAGGCTCTTATGTATCTCCTACACGTCGGGCAGCGGCAATCAGGATCTATGGGCGTCCCATCGTCTTTGAACTGCGCAGACTTTATGTTTATTCTGAATTTGTTGTCGGGTCTTCCCCCGGATTCTGGAGAGATGAACACACCTCCCCTCCTGGCTACTCTTGTAGGAAAGACGCAGTCGAAGGTGTCGATCCCTCTTTCCACGCACTCGAAGATGTCGTCGACCTCTCCTATTCCAAGCAAATGCCTTGGTCGTTCATCAAGTTGAGGCACAACCCAATCCAGGACTTGATGCATGTCCCTCTTGCAGTTACCGAGAGATCCGCCGATGGCCATACCGTCGAAGGGAAGCGATTTAATGAACTCTGTACTCTCAGCCCGAAGATCCTCGAACCAACCGCCCTGGATTATGCCGTAGATGGCCTGTCTTATGTCGTGGTGCTTCAAGGAGCGTCCGGCCCATTCGTGCGTCCTTTTCATGGCTTCTTTGGTGTAATCGTAATCCGAAAGCGGGGAGGTGCATTCGTCAAAGGCCATGATGATGTCCGAGCCCAAGTTGGATTGAATCTGCATGGACGATTTGGCATCGAGAAACTGCCAGGTGCCATCATAGAAGGACTTGAAGGAGATACCCCGATCTGTGATCTTTGTTAAATTCTCTTTCTTCCCTATATTATCTTCAGTTGTTCTTCTGCGCGAGAAGACTCCGCCAATCTTGTTTATGTTGTCCTCTCTTCCACAACCCAGGGAGAAAGCCTGGAATCCACCCGAATCGCTGAAAATAGGCCGGTCAAAGGACATGAATCTGTGCAGGCCGCTCAGCTTCTTGATCAGCTCGTCTCCAGGTCTCAAGTGAAGGTGATAGGTGTTGGCCAGGACGCACTGCAAACCCAGTACGTTCAGGTCATCGGAGCCCAAAGCTCTGACGGAGGCTAGCGTAGCCACCGGCACGAAGTAGGGAGTATCGATATAACCGCGCCTGGTCTTTATGACTCCAAGCCTGGCTCTCGATTCCTTGTCTTCTTTCAGTATCGTAAAAGCGAAACCGGATGCATTGCCTTTCAAGTTTTGGTATCCCCTGCGTGGATCTCGATAGCTTCTATCCTTGCATCACCATCTTGGCTTTGCTACATAAACAGTGTTTCGATTAAACTATTATCGAGGCCATGTGGCCAGCAAACCAGCACGTCACCCACCTGGCAAAACTGCTGATAGAAGAATAATCCAGGCCATTCAAGATCTTCTTGCCAGGCGGCCAGCTTGCGCCAAGCCGGTCACCCGCTCGCGCCTGGAGCCTATAACGAAAAGCCAGTTTGGCAGGCTGAGCTGCACATTGGGCCTGGGCCGCCGGGAGGATGCTGGTTGTAGCGTTCTATTCTAAGAGCTTCCTGAAATCCTCTTCTGTTATGCCTAACTGCTTTAGAATTTCGTAGAATAACCAGTTACCAATCTCGCTATTGCCATGAATAGGAATTGTAGTCGCCCGTCCGTCAGGATGCTTCCACCTGGCGTGGCTGCCCTTCTGCCGTGCCATATTGAATCCGAGTTTGGTGGCTACCTTCTGCAGGTCCTTAACTTTGGCAGGCATGAACGGCCTTCACATCAATATCCTCTGGAAGCATACGGCCTTCTTCTTTGTATTCTTCCCGAATCATCTCGAAGACATCGATCAGCTCCGCCTGTGCCTCCTCAGGAGTCTGACCCCAAGCATGGCAGCCAGGGATAGCGGGGACGTAGGCCACAAATGTGCCATTGTCGTCAGGGCGGAGGATTATCGTGTAGTCATAAAGGCGTTTCATTATGATCCACTTCATCCTTATTTGCATATAATACCACTCGATGAATGGTGTCTATCCGGGAAATAATAGCTGCTCATATGGATCGGGTCACGGCTTCACTCGTGGCCCCGCTACCGCAGTGTGAAACGCTCAATGCCTGCTTTCCTCTTCAGGAACATAGAAATATTAAGCAATAGCAATAACCCATTAGTTTAAGCGGTGATAAGATGCTGGTGAAGTTCGATATCTATTTTGATGGTGAATATTGGTGCGCTCGTGGAATAGGTGTCAGCATCTTTACGCAAGGTAAGACCCTCGATGAGCTGATGGAAAATATAAAAGAAGCAACTAGCCTGCACTTTGAAGAGGTCCTTCTGGCCGGCGAAGAGTTGAAGATTTTGTCTATTTCTGAGGTTGAGGTGCAGCCTCTTGCGAAAGCTTCCGGTTGTTAGCGGTGAGAAGCTCATCAAAGTGCTGAGCCGATTAGGATACGAAATCATCCGGCAGAGGGGAAGTCACGTCAGGCTGAGAAAGTCAACCGCAGCAGGAGACCACAACATCACCGTTTCATTGCACGATGAGCTGGCGAAGGGCACAATTAGCGACATCTTATCCGAGGTATCTATCAGGAATAGTGTTTCAAAGGATGCCTTGATCGAAATGCTTCAAGAACCATAAGAGGACCGATTGGTTTAAGTCTTTTTTAGCCAGACGGGCCCGCTTGCCCGGTCGGGCCCCGCTCGCATCTGGAGCAGCTTCCGAAGGGCGCGTGCCAGGTTGTGCTACTCATCGGGCATGGGCCGCCGAGAGGATGCATAGGGCTTTGTCTGCTTATCCTGAAGAGCTTTGACTTATTAGCGAACACCGATTGGCACTGTAAAGCAAATCAATTATATGTTTAAAGAGGCTTATTTATGGTTGGTTAATTATCTCACTGAGGCTAACAATTGAAAGTCCGAGCCGTCATTAAGATGGTAGAAGAGGATGGATGGTTCCTCGATAGAACAAGAGGCAGTCACAGACAGTACAAGCACCATTTTAAGAGTGGATTGGTGACCATCCTCAGGGAATTGGATGGTGAAGTACCAAGGGGTACCTTGAATAGCATATTAAACCAAAGTGGTAATTAAGGAGATCGGGAAAGATGACTGAGTATCTGATCATCATTGAAAAGGCTGAAAATAATTATGCGGCCTATTGCCCGAATTTGCCTGGGGTCATAGCCACCGGTCCAACGAGAAGGAAACGCTAGAGTTGACGAAAGAGGCAATAGAGTTTCACCTGGAAGGTCTGAAGGCCGAGTCTCTCAGTATACCTGAACCAACTACAACGGCGGCTTCTGCAGAAGTGAACGTGTAAATCCGGAAGCCATCTTATTTGCAAAGTTCAATGCTGGCAGCTTTGCTGGTTTCTTCTCCACCGTGGGCCGGAACCGCCAGGAGGATGCATGGCACGTCGTCCGCTCATCCGGCTGAAGCTGCTTACCAGTTGGCACCCGCCATAACTGAATGCGTAATGCAAGGAGAGCCAGGAAACGGTAGACTTAAGTCGTGAGTCAGGGAGAGACCTCCGGCTAAGAAAGCTAACATAAACCTTAATAGTCATAATAAGAGTTTATAAATCGTGGATGAAAAAGGCCATGTAGAGCTTGCCAACATAACTGAAGCAATACAAGGAGGCCGAGTCAGAATAACTGATCATGCTTATGAAGAAGCCAATGCTGACCGACTAAAGTTCGACGAGATCTACTTTTCAGCTCTGCATGGAGAAGTGATAGAAGAGTATCAGGATGATTCGCCCTACCCAAGCGTTCTGATATTTGGTCAAACCTTTGGAGGAGACCCGGTCCACAGTGTTTGGGCGTACAATGAAAAGAACCGGTGGGCTGTGCTGATCACAGTCTATCGGCCAGACCCAAATCTATGGATTGGCTGCAAATTGAGGAAGAGATGAATACAATGCCTTTTGAAAAGTGCCCCGTGTGCGGTGGCGATCTTGTAGAGAAGGAGGTTGAGAAGGTCTTACGTGGCGGTGTCAATACCGCGGTTCTGAAGGTCTGCGCCGAAGTCTGCCTGCGCTGTGGAGAGAGGCTGTACTCGCAGGAAACCGTAAGAAAGTTCGAACAGATCAGAGCCAAGCTGGAGCGCCAAGAGACTGGGGAATTTAGGGCTATCGGAGTTTCGTATCAGGTGGCCTAGCTAGTAAAAGAAATTGTCTTTACCCCAAAACTTTTACACCGTTGCCAGGCGGGCCAGCTGCCCTCTGGGCTGGGCAGCAGGAAATATGTTAGACGCGGCAATCTTATCCCAAGAGGTTAGGGAAATCCTCTTCAGTTATGCCTAACTGCTTTAAAATTTTCGTAGATAACCAGTTTCCAATCTCGCATTTTCCATGAATAGGAATGGTAGTCGCCCTGCCATCAGGATGCTTCCATCTGGCATGGCAGCCATTCTGCCGTACCATCTGGAATCCGAGTTTGGTGGCTACCTTATGCAGTCCTTAGCTTTGGCAGGCATAGACCGCCCTAAA
>PMNG01000192.1 GCA_003162615.1 Methanothrix sp.
AGATCGCCGGTGAGAGTGGAGACCCGACTTGATATGCCCCTTGGATCTGGTTTTGGGGCCAGCGGCGGAGGGGCCCTTGGGTGCGCCTACGCCCTTAATTCCATATTCGACCTCGGCCTGTTGGCCAACCAAGCCGCTGCTGTGGCCCATGCAGCCGAGGTCGTTAACAAGACGGGCCTGGGAGATGTGATAGCTCAGAACACCGGCGGTCTGGTTGTACGCCTGGAGCCAGGAGCCCCAGGCATAGGCAAGATCGATCGCATACCCGTCCCACCTCTGAAGATTGACTATGTGGTCCGGGGGCCCATCTCTACCAAGGAAGTGCTATCCGACCCTGCGGCAATGAGGGAGATCAACAAGGGGGGAGAGGCTGCTGTCAAAGAGCTATTACAAAGGCCCACGTTGAAGCAGTTCATGAAGCTCTCGAGTCGGTTCACAAAGCAGATTGATCTAGGAAGCCCTTGGGTTCTGGACGCCATCGAGGCAGTCGAGTCCGTAGGGGGAATGGCCAGCATGATAATGCTTGGCGACGCCGTATTTTCTATTGGCGGAACTGAGGCCTTGTCGGAGTTCGGTGAGGTTGGCAGAACAGTTATAGCGCACAGAGGCGCCAACCTTGACTGAAATACCCAAGTCCCATCCCAGGTATGAGTCCCTGCTTGCTAGGGAGCGTATCGCGCAAGGTGTTAAGGACGGAATAACAAGCACTCAGGGCTTGATTGCCCAGGGACGCGGCGAGGCTTTCGACTATCTGATCGGCGAGAGGACGACGCCATCGGCAAAAGCAGCCACGGATGTAGCAGCGGCTGTGCTCCTCTTTGCGAAACGTCCCGCCTTGAGCGTCAACGGCAACGTGGCAGCTCTTGTTCCGGAAGGAATGGTCGAACTGTCCAAAGTCTTGAATGCGACCCTAGAGGTCAATCTGTTTCACAGGTCAGAAGAGCGAGTTGGAAAAATAGCGAGTTTGTTGAGAAGACTTGGAGCGGAGAAGGTCTTAGGGGAAGATCCAGATGAGACAATTCCCGGTCTGGATCACGCCAGGGCCAAGGCCACAAGGGGCGCGATATTCGATGCAGATGTAGTGCTGATTCCCCTGGAGGACGGCGATAGGTGCGAGGCCCTGGTTAGAATGGGCAAAAAGGTCATAGCCATCGACCTTAACCCCCTCTCAAGGACGTCCAGGATGGCCACGGTGACAATTGTGGACAATATTGTTCGGGCGGTTCCCAATCTGATCTCCTTCGCGAAGGATTTGTCTGCGACTACCCCCAGGGATTTGCAGAGTATCTTTCATGGATACGACAATAAAGTGATACTCCGTCAGTGTGTGGACGAGATCCAATCCCACCTGACCAAGCAGTTCCAGTAAGCGACAGTTACCCGTATTATGTTAAATAAATTACAAAGCGATACATATTCATTCTGTTTCCTAGTCTTCACTTTTATACGTAGTAAACGTGCAATCGTATAAGTAATTTACGTATGAAAAATACTTTTATTCGTTGTCTTTCCGAATATATGGTTCATTTTGAAAAGTATTTATATTAATTTGTCATCGAACATCATTAAAAAAATTTAAAGTCTCAGGAGATTGTGAAGGTCAGTCATTTCCAGAACTGTCACTTGTGCTTAGCCTTCCCTTGTAGACCTATCGCTCTATTAGAGATATCAAATCCCCCTGCTTCCCAACCGTAATTTTAATCCTGCATTCCCTGGCCAGCCCTTCAAGGATAGGGTTAAACAGTGCATATCTCATCCCTGTGCATGCCCTAAATCTGCTCCGCTCCATCTTACTTTCGGTTGGCCAGTACATCCACAGGATACGATTAGCTTTTTTTGGAGCTCTAAACTCTATCTTTGTACAAATTTTATCAGTCTATCATCGTCACAGGATTGATAGGTGTATTCTATGCCCTTGAGGGCCGTGTTAATAATACCAATTTCATTAGCATCATCAGCGTCGATGCTATGAACAACATCGCATCTCTGGCACTCAAAATTGTACTTACCTATACTTTCATGCTTTTCTATCTTTATTAATCCTCCACCACATTCGTGATGAAAAAACTTTAGATCTACGATATTGAAATGATCGTTCTTGTTTTGTCTCTCCACTTCAATGGTCATTATATCCACTTCTTCAGTCTCTGATGGCTCTTTAGTCATTGACTCACCTTTTTCATATCGGTTCTATGAATTTAAATTCTTTCCGATTGAATATCGTGTGGACGTATCATTTCAGAACTACCACCAGCACTTAGACTTGGTCATTCATGTAACTTAAAGGGTTGCTTTTTGCTCCGATTGCTGAAATGACCTCTTTGTATACATCAAAACCTCGAAGTTCTTCGGCCATTAAGCAGATCAGTTTTTCACAATAGGAAAACATTTCACCGCTATTTTTCCAATGTCATCACGGACGAAATGCTTCATCTCGCCTCAATCAATTGATGCTTCAACGCACGGGATTATCCAAACATCTCCAAAAGCCTAAAATCGTCTTAATTGCAGTTATGGCAAGCTGGTTATTACACAAACCATAGATACAACCTAGCAGCTCGCCTGCTATCAACTAATTGAGGCGTTGCATATCGAAATTTACAGAATGGACTCGATCGCTTAGAATATTGGAGTTTGAACCAAGTTTGCCTTTATAATACGTATTTGGAGCCAGAGAATAGAGAAAATAGGAAGATGGTGTACAAGATGTATGTACTCACATAGAGGCTAAAACTGACTGACTTTCTAAGAAATACAGGTAGTGTGCCGAAATTTCTGT
>PMNG01000001.1 GCA_003162615.1 Methanothrix sp.
TAAACCTAATGAGGTCAACCAAATCGGGCCGGGCAGCGTTGGCAATTGCGTTTAGGGAGCGAGGCTTTTAGATGCAGAGGGCAGAGCTCAGGCAGTACCTACTCCCTGAGCCAGGGGGACAGGCAAGAGCCAGTTAGGGATGGGGGGGACTCTCCGCCTTATCAGCCTTATCAAAAGCCTTATCACCTTATCGACATCGAGCAACTACACAAATACTACAGAGCCAGAACCTTCCAAAATTACACAAAAACTACACAAGCAAACTTCCGTCAAACTTCGCCTGTGGAGAGCAACCTTCTGCCTTTACAACCTTTACAAACCCCTTACAACCTTTCCAAACTTAACATTTGCTTAACAAAAACGTGCCCGGCATCTCCTCGGAAAAGAGAAGCAAGCGGATGAATTGATTTCGCTTTTGTGTCGCAAGGCTTTACATTTCGGACTTTGTCCAATGTCCATGCTTCCCACAAACCTTTTGGATATGATAGTAGATCCACACTCGGAGGATAGGCAATTGGTGGCAACCACGGAGACGACCCAGACGGTGAATGCGTTCAATAACAGCAGCCTTTTTTCAAATCATTACTTAGAGAATATGATCCAAATGGTCCCAGAATGGGATGATGATACTCATCTCCGTGAAGCATACTCACAAATAAAAGAGATCTTTGATAAGAAAAGGAAAAATTTTGAAAGGTACGTTGAGGCTGATCTAGAACACAATTGGATCAGACCGGTGTTTGACAAACTCGGCCACCATTACGGGGTTCAGGAAGGCTTACATCACGACCCCATGAAACCAGACTATGCCTTCTTTCCAGATCAAGAGACGATGGAAGAGGCTTATTCTCATAAGAAAGGCGCAGAAGACTTCTATAAAAAAGCCATTGCGGTAGGCGATGCCAAAGCGTGGAATGTGCTTTTAGATAAAAGTCGCCAGGGAAAAGCGCGCCGCGAGATGACCAATCCCAGCTTCCAAATAGATGTTTATCTCCGAGCTACTCCGTCAAAGTGGGCGATCCTCACCAACGGGAGAATGTGGAGGCTATATCATGAGGATACCAGCGTCAAGATGGACTGTTACTATGAGGTAAATCTTCCTGAGCTGATCGAGAGGATCGAAGAAACCGGTGATATCGATCTTTTCAAGTATTTTTATTTATTTTTTAGGCTTGAAGCCTTCCCCCAAGTTCCGCTCGGTTCATCTTTTCTGGATAGAGTAAGAGAGGAGAGCACTGCATACGCCCAGAAGATTGGGAAGGACTTGCAAGAGAATGTCTATAAAGCAATGAAAGTCTTGGCTGAAGGCTTTTTTGCAGATCAATCGAACTCGTTATCGCATTCGATGGAAGACATACGAGATGTCCAGGATAACTCCATGCGCCTGCTTTATCGCCTTCTATTCATCTTTTATGCCGAGAGCAGGAAGCTCTTGAACACTGACAACAAACACTACAGCGAAATGAGTCTTCGTAAACTGAAGGAGGAAATCTCAGGAAAGATAGATCAGGGCGAGACGTTGCTGGCAGTCAGATCTACTTACTGGGAAGGATTGAAGGACCTATTCCGCCTCATTAACGATGGAAGTGAAGCCTTCGGTTATCCAAAGGAAGAGTTCTATATACCAGCATACAACGGCGGGCTCTTCGATCCTACGAAAAATCTTTTTCTCGCTCAAAAGAAGATAGGAAACTCATATCTGGCAGAGGCCATCGACCTCTTGGCGCGGTCCCCAGGCGAGAAGGGGATGGTCTTCGTTGATTATTCATCGTTGGACATTCGGCACTTGGGATCTCTTTACGAAGGTATTCTTGAGTACAAACTGCACCGGGCGGAAGAGCCGATGGTGGCCGCAAAAAAGAAGGGAAAAGAGGTATGGCTGCCAAGAATCGAAGCTACCGGCGTAAAATTCGCAGACAACGTTGAGGCAGGCCATCTCTATCTGGTAACTGACAACGGAGAGAGAAAGAACACCGGCTCTTTTTACACACCGGAGTACATCGTGAAGCACCTAGTGAAGAAGACGCTTGGACCATTGATTGATCCTATAATGGAGGAGGCTATGATGTCAGAAGATCTGCGAAAAGATCTTCTCAAGAAGCTGCTATCCATCAGAGTTCTCGACCTGTCCATGGGTTCAGGCCATTTCCTGGTGGAAGCCACGGACTACATTGCCAGAGAGATCATTCATGCCAAAGAGATAGCCAGACATGAGGAGCTAGAATCAGATGATGTGGCAGAGAACGACATTCACTGGGCCAGGCGTGAGGTTGTCAGAAATTGCATCTACGGTGTGGATCTCAATCCCATGGCCGTGGAGCTAGCCAAACTCTCCCTTTGGCTAACAACTGTGGCCGCAAACAAGCCCTTGAGCTTTTTAGACCACCACCTGAGATGCGGCAACAGCCTCATTGGGGCAGAGCTAGCCAAGCTCGCCACTTTGCCGGGCGGAGAGAAGGAGCAGACACCGCTCTGGAACTATGTTCTCAAGAGCCACACGGACGGGTTGCTCAAAAAGTACAGTCTCATGGACGCGCTGCCGGACGATAATTTGCAGATGGTTAAGAGGAAGGAGGAGCAATTCCGCCAGATCAAGGAGTCGGAGCTCTCTTGCAGGCTGAACGAGCTTTCTAATGTCTGGCTGTCCACCTTCTTCGGCAACGAAGTGAAGGATGACGACTATTACGAGCTGCAAAACCACCTGAGCCCGGAGAAGTTTCCGGACTGGGCTGACCTACGGGAGCAGGCGTGGTTCACACGAGCGCAGGAACTGGCAAGAGAGAAGCGGTTCTTCCATTGGGAGCTGGAGTTTCCGGAGGCGTTCCTGGGTGATGAGCCCGGTTTTGATGTGGTGATAGGGAATCCGCCCTATTTCAGCATGGAACGGGTTACGTATCTTCAACCCGTTTTTGAAAAGTTGCATAGCGAAATATATGCAGGCAAATTAGATATTTCTAGTTATTTTATTAAGAAAGGATTGGATTTAATTAAAGAACATGGATATGTTGGATATATTACTGCAAGATACTTTTTAGAAGCAATTCATGGATTTAAGCTTCGCGATTTTTGTTCTAAGCACTCAATTATCAAGCAAATAGTTGATTTTGGAAATTTCCAAGTCTTTGATGCAAACGTTTTGACAATAATTATTTTGCTGGAAGGTACTCCCAAGAGGGTCGTGACCCCCTAATTGGT
>PMNG01000118.1:0-20513 GCA_003162615.1 Methanothrix sp.
ATTTATCCCTATAGATAAATCATATTCTATGAAACGCGGGATAACATAAAAACATATCGAAAGATCTCAAACATGACAGTAAATTGGATAATCTGGAGTGACCACTTCAGAGATTGGCACATCTACACACTGGACGACAGGATAAGCAACAAAAGGTGCAAAGTAATGTGTTCAAGATAGGCCTGCATCTCATACAGTCTGTAGGTACGAGTTCCTANNAAGTTCTATGCAGAACCAACCGGCTGGAAGAAGGACTATGATCCAGCCAGAACCATGAAGAGAGAGTTCGAGACCCTCAAAAACGTAGAGCAAATAATAGACGTTCCTAGGCCTATAGCTGTCAGAAAGGACTTCTCTTGCGTTCTTGTCACCGAGCACGTCAGTGGAAAGTGCTTTTTCCAATTCATGAAAACTGATAATGGAATCTATGACAAGCTCATGGCGGTTGCGCATACGCTCAGAAAGCTCCACGATGGTACCAAGACCAGTTACCACAAGCAGGATGTGTTTGCCATTTTCACAAGATATTGGACCAGCTCAGGCTGGACGTGAAGACGCGATTGAAGTATGATCATCTTCTGGGAAACTGGTGGTACAGCGACCTCTTGGATCAGCCTTACTGATGCAAAATTCACAGCGATGCAAACCCCGTGAACTACGTTTTCCAGCAAAACAGGGTTTACGCTCTCGACTTCGAGAGCTCATGGGACCACGCTATCCTGGTCCACGACCTCGGTATAGTTGCCGCCGAGCTAAAGCACTACTTTGCCATCCATGAGAAAAACGAAAATAGAGCTGAGCCGTACATCGGTCACTTTCTGTGGCATTACAGCACAGGCGAGGATGAGTTCAGGAGAATAACCCGGGCTTTGCCTTTCTTCATAGCTCTGGGCTATCTCAGGATGGCCAGGCTAGGGATAGACCGTGACGGAAACGATTTCATCTTCAGAAGGCCGAGGCATGTCTGAGGGAGAGATACCGATGAAGGCGAACCGGTCGCTGGATCTCCTGGAAAGATTACTTTCTCCCCGCTCGCGTTACTGCTTTATCGGATGACACGAACCGATTAAACGTGATCAAGGGCAAGGAGGCCTATCTGAAGAAGCTCACCGCCAGCGTGAATATGCGGTCGGTCGAAGTCGGTAAAGAACTCAACGGAAGCACGCCTCCTTCGGTCTTCATAGGGAGCTGGAATTATCCCAAAGTGTACGCAGGTCCAATGATAGCTCCTCAGCACGGTGATACGGCCATAATGGATGCACCTGAGTCGTGGATTCCAGGCCATAAGACTCAGGAGGATATTATACGCTACCGGTTGGGACTGGTAAGAGGCAAGCAGCCCATCAGGATAACTGACCTGAAGAACAGGTTTGTCTCAAAGCTCCAGGAGATCTCGCTTGCCCAGAGCTCAACTGACAGCGAGGCTCAGTTCGACCGTAAGCCCACGGGAAAGTCTTTCAGCGACGAGCACACGCCCTTTGGGCCCAGCGCTCTGATCGAGAAGTTCAATATAGGCAACGTGAAATGGGATCGTGCTCTGGAGAGAGTTTACTACGACGGTGATTTGAAGGCAGCCGAGGCAGTGACCAGCCTTCACGAAAAGGGGATCCCTTTTTCAAACATACAGAAGGCCTTTTCAGTTGGCACCATGGGTACCGAGAGAAGAAGGAGGCTTGTTCCGACAAGGTGGTCGATAACCGCCTGCGACAGCACCATCGGAAAAAATTTGCTGAAAGAGGTCAGGCAGTTCGACATGATAGACTGCTGCCGGGTTCACGAGTTTTCAAGCCTCAACAACTACTACTCTGTACTCCTGATACCCACGGCTTGGCAGTACGAATGGATGGAGGCCTTCCTGCACATCCTGGGGAGGGAAGAGCTGGTTTTCTCCGATTTCGAGCACAATGCCGGAAAGAAGGGATACTCTACCGTTGGAGGATGCTACTACAGTTGTAAGATGGCAGTGCTAGAAGCCCTGGCCAGAGAGCAAAAACAGGCCGGAGCGATCATCCTCCGAGAGGCGTACCCCGGATATGTGCCCATGGGAGTGTTCAACGTCCGGGAAAACGTGAGGAATGCAATGAATCAGCCCCCAAAAGAGTTCGAGGATATGACGAATGCCCTCTCTTACATCTCCACTAAGCTGCAGCTCCCCATGACTAGATTCGTGAAAGAGAGCACCCTCCTGAAGGAACTCAGAACGTGCAGGCAGACGACTTTGAGCAGCTTTCTGGCCTAGAGTCGTCGAGGAATAAACTATAAACCTAAATGTACACTTTAACCCGTAGTCGAAAATAACTCAGGAAAAAGAAGAACTTTTTGACGATCCAAGTCCTATCGGCAAACTATCTTAAGAGTGAAACAATCGAAGATCAAATCAGCCTCCGTCGGGTCGAGCCAGTATAGTCCTTTTCCCTCTACTTCCTCCTTCGACATGAGCTCATCCCAAGCATAGGCGTTCAATCCCTTTTCCACGAGCAGTTTGGCCAGGGACAGGTTCCTGCTGTGGTAGAACTCCTTGACCCCCTGCCTGTAGGTTAATCCCTTCACGCAGATCTTTACGTCTTTCAAGGGCTTATTTATCTTCAAGGACGCGAGAACAATCTTTTCTGTCCAATGGTCGATCATGCCATCGTTTAGCTCCCGGCCAGTCCGCAGCAGCCGAACATTCCCGAACAGCTCTCTCTTCTCCATAGCTTTGATCAGGAACCAGGGATAAACAGGGATACAGTGCCCGCCTACTCCCGTGGATGGCAAGTGGATGTGGCAGAACTGGTGGTTTGCGTAGGACCGGGCCTCATAGAACTCTACGCCCAGCCGCTCAGCTATCTTGAAAAGCTCGTTGGCAAGGGCAACGTTGACGTCCCTATAGCATCCCTCCATCACCTTTATGAGTTCCGCTGTTTTGGCCGTCGAGACCATGGAAAGGTTGGAGATGAACTTCTTGTAAACGCTGTAGGCTGCAAGGCCGCTATCTTCGTCAACGCCGCCAATGACTTTGGGAAACTCCCTTAAGCGGGAGATGCTGTACCCGGTCATTATCCTCTCCGGCGAGTAGGCCAGGTGGAAGTCACCAACCTTAAGGCTGCTGGCCTCTTCTAACCAGGCACGGGCCAGAGTGTCCGTGGTTCCAGGGGGCACAGTGGTCTCCAGAACCACAAGGTCACCAGGTTTCAGTATTCCGCCAACGCTTCTAAGTGCTTTCTCTAGGATGCCGAAGTCCGGGTTGAAGCCGGAGTCGACGAACAAGGGCACAATCACGATGAACACGTTGCAGTCCTTTGCATCGGCGTAGTCGGGTGTGGCCGCCAGGCCTTTTCCGCCGTGAAGCTTTATCAGCTCATCCAGCCCTGCCTCCTGGGGAATTGGGTTGAGGCCTGTGTTTATCTGCTTGCACCGCTCGCGATTTACATCGATGCCAGTGACTTTCAATCCCCTGTCAGCAATTACTGCGGCCAGGGGCAATCCAGCATTGCCCAAGCCCACTACTGCTATCCTTTCATCCACTTCTTCTCCACCTCTATGGCCTTTCCACAGATACTGCATTTATAATGTATCTTATACTCGTCTTCTTCGACAATGTCACCAAGCCTTCTTCCGCACTGGCACATCCATCCTTTTATCTCAGACGGATTTCCAAGGACCAAGGCGTAGGGAGGCACATCTCTGGTAACAACGCTTCCCGCTCCGATCATGGCGTACGCTCCCACGGTTACGCCGCAGATAATGGTCGAGTTGGCTCCAAGGCTCGCCCCTTTGCAGATCCGGGTGGGGACTACGTGCTCTTCATCCCAGGAGAACGACCTCGGGTAGAGATCGTTGGTAAAGGTCACTGCCGGCCCCACGAAAACGTCGTCGTCTATTTTGACTCCTTTATAAACGGACACGAAGTTCTGGATCTTCACGTTGTCACCGACCTCGGCTTCGGTGTCGATATAAACGCTCTTTCCAAGGTGGCAATTGCGGCCGATCCTGGAACCGGCGCGAACATGGACGAAGTGCCATATCTTGGTCCCATCCCCGATGTCCTCACTCTCAACAACGGCTGTCGGGTGTGCGTAGAAGCTCATCTTATGCCACGACCGATCAGCTCGCAGATCAACAGGTTGTTGAGAGCTTCCTTTGGAGTTACGGGGAATGCCTCGCCCTTACGCACGCAGTCCACGAAAGTCTTCAGCTCTACCTTCAGAGGTTCCACCTTGTTGACCAGCACCTTCTCTATTATGTTCTCCTGCGTGTACCTCTCGTTCTCGAAACCATACTTTCCAGGTTTCCTGTACACGTAGACATCCTGAGCCATGAAGTCCCCCTCCGCTGTGAACTCCTCTTCCTCTAGGTACATAGTCCGAAACTTCTTGGAGGCCATTCGGCTAGCCGATAAGGCCACCACCGAATTCTCAAAAACAACCATTGCCTCACACACGTTCCTGTTTCCTGCGCTGTAGATCTTGTAGTCCTTTCCTGGAAAGAGAACGTTGAAGACTATGTCGATGTCGTGGATCATCAGGTCCTCCACAACTGAGGCGTCCGTGATCCTGTTAGATGAAGGGTTGTGCCTCTTGATCTCAACGTAAGCCGGTTTGTCGGCGATCCTCTTTATCTCATCGACAATCGGATTGAAGCGCTCGATGTGGCCGACTCCGGCAATCACCTCCTCCGACTCCAGGATCTTGAGAAGATCAACTCCCTCCTCAGCCTTCAAAGTCACCGGCTTCTCAATGAGGCAACTCACTCCTTCTTCAATGATCTGCTTAGCGACTTGGAAGTGGGACTTGGTCGGAACACAGATGCTAACCGCATCGACCCTCCGAAGTAGGTCTTCCATCGACGGGCAGACCGTGGCGTACTCCCTTACTTTCTCTGCGTTCTGGGCTAAAGGATCGTAAACGTAGACTTCCCCCACGCCTTTCAGCTCCGAGTAAACCCTGACGTGGTTCCTGCCCATTGACCCGACGCCGATTACTCCAATATCCATGGCTATGCCTCAAAACTGTTGACAGTCTTTGCGATGTACTCCAGATCCTCCTGGCTTAGTGAAGGATGAACCGGTAAGCTCATGACTCGTTGGGAGACATCCTCTGCCACGGGACAAACGACTCGGTCCAGGCCAAGCTGCTGGTACAGAGGCTGGCGGTAAACCGGTTTGGGATAGTGAACTGCGCAACCGATGCCCTTGGACCCCAGGTACTCCGTCAGCTTCTCTCGCGATGCCAAGAAGCCATCCTCCATCCTGACAACGTACTGGTTGTAGACATGCCTGACCCTGGAATCCCTGAAGGGCGTCGTCAATCCCTTTGCCTTCAGTCTCTCATTGAGGAACTCAGCATTCCCGATCCTCTTCTGGTTGAACCTGTCCAGGCTCTTCAACTGGACCCGGCCGATAGCACCCTGAATGTTGGTCATTCGGTAGTTATAGCCGAGAATTACGTGGTTGTACTTGCCGGTGTCTCCGTGGTTTCTGATGAGGCGCAGCTTTGCTGCCAACCGATCATCGTTCGTGGTTATCATTCCGCCCTCACCCGTTGTCATGTTCTTCGTGGGATAAAAGGAGAAGCATCCCATTCCAAAGCCTCCGACCTTTCGGCCGTTGAACTCTGCTCCGTGAGCCTGGGCACAGTCCTCGATTAGAACCAGGTGATGATCCTCGCAGATCTGCTGCACTTCTCGGAGATCGAAGGGCTGGCCGTAAAGGTGAACCCCTATTATCGCTTTGGTCTTGGGAGTTATCTTCTCTTGAAGATCCTGGGGATCGATGTTGAATGTCCTGGGATCCACATCAGCAAAGACCGGTTTGGAAGCCTGGTAAAGAATTGCGTTGGCAGTGGCTATGAAAGTGAAGGCAGGAGTGATCACTTCGTCTCCTGGCCTAATGTCAATAGCTTTCAGCGCCAGATCTAGGGCCACCGTGCCATTGCTGCAGGCCACAGAATTCTTTACACAGAGATAAGCGGAAAAGGCATCTTCAAACCTTTTGACCTCCTCTCCTTGGGTCAGCATTCCTGAGTTCAGAACATCCTCAACTGCTTTTGATTCCTCTTCGCCTATGACCGGTTTAGCTATTGGAATAAAACCACTCATGCCATTCTCCTTCGAACTCGATCTTCAACGGCTCCCTGATCTCTAAGCAGAACTATATTATTCTACGGTCGCTTGTTGCTCCCTCAAATCTAAGCCTCAAAATATCAGTTTGCATTCATCCTTCACTGCAGCACAGACCATGCCTCTCAGCTCCGAAGCGGGCATCGACCTGTGACCCGACTCAATCACCGTCCCAGGATAGATTGTGGTGTGAATGCCGGTTTTGACGTTGTCGCCCATTATGACCCCTAACTTCCTTCTGCCACTGTCAACGGGCAGCCCTTTGATGTAGGACTTAATGTTGGCGTTGTCGTGCCGCAGGTTAGAGGCGATAGTGCCGGCTCCGAAGTTGCAGTTAGACCCTACGACGCTGTCACCAACATAGCTTAGATGTCCTATCTTGGTGCCGTCCATGATGGCGCTGTTCTTTATCTCCACGGCATTTCCAACACGTACGTTTTTGCCTAGGCATGTAGAAGGCCTGATGTAGCAGTTAGGGCCGATGTCGCAATCTTCGCCTATCACAACTGGGCCTACGATGTAAGAGCCTGTACGGACAACTGTCCCCCGGNNTCGGCATCAGCTTTTCGTTTGCAGCCAGGATGTCCCAGGGTCTGCCTACCTCTATCCAATCCTTGAGTTCGATTATCTTTATCTTCGTCTTCTCTTTCGAGGCAAGGGCGTTCAGGCCATCGGTCAGCTCGTATTCTCCTCTCTCGGACATCCCAGTATTTTCCAGGGCATCGAAGATCGCTCGATCGAAAAGGTATATGCCCGCGTTGGCTAGATCAGACGGCGGCGTTTTGCTTTTCTCTACCACTGACTTCATGTGTCCGTCGTCACACAGGAAGACCCCGTACCTGGAAGGGTCCGGAACACGTTTGGCTGCCACGGCGTTTCCCTTAATGGATGTCATACTCTTCAGAGATTCTGCATCAGGCAGCACGTCACCGTTGAGGACTATAAAACGGTCTTCCGCCTTAGCCTCGGCCGCAAGTAGGGCATGGCCCGTTCCAAGCTGGCGGTTCTGGACAGTGTAATCGATCCTAACTCCAAAATTGGATCCGTCGCCGAAGTGCAACTTCACAGCATCAGCTCCGTAGCCGACCACGAAGACGAAACTCTCCACCCCAGCTTGCTTGGCCCGAAGGACGATCTGCTCCAGAATTGGTTTACCGCAGACAGGCAACATGACCTTGGGCCGCTTGCTGGTCAGCGGCCTCATCCTGCTTCCTTCGCCTGCGGCCAGAATTATCGCCTGCATAATCTAAGGGCGACATCCAGAATAAAAAGGCTTTCTGACAAAGTCATCGAAAAGTCTTTAGAGTTATTTGCCCCTTCTACGTGCATGTTGGATGAGTTCAACAGGTACTGCGCTCTTCAGCGTGATCAGGCGCCTTTAGCCGCCCTTCTGATCTACCTGAAGCGAAAAGGGGGATGGGTCCAGCTCAACCAGATCTGGAAGGAACTGGGACCAACGGCCGGCGGTCCCTTCTGGAATCAGACCACACTCATAAACAAGCTGGACAAGCTAGAGCGGCTGGAGGTGGTCTCCCTGGAGCGCCGGGTGCTTCCGTCTTCCCGCTCCGAGGTCAAGAAGAAGACCAACACCTTCTGTAAACTGAATCCGGCATCGCCCGTCTTCCCGCACATCTATTCCATGCTGAAGATCTCGAAGGTTGAGCAGGACAAGTACTCTTCGGAGATGGTTGACAAGCCCCTGGAGCGATTGAGCGGCCTGACAACAAAATCCGAGAAAGGCGACCCCATGGTGGAGAGAGAGCTGGAAGTGGCCCTGGATCTGATAGGGGAGGTCTTCAACATCGGAGGAGATGAGGTAAGAACGCTGATAAAAGAGAGGATGGTCCACCGAGGTCTTATAAAAGACTCCAGGTTGGAGATTAGCTAAGAAGCTAAAGCCATCAGCAAATGGGATTTGATCCTAAAGCCATCCTCTCTTCTTTCTGTAAAGGCGCAGCATCTCTTCCACCGTTTGGGAATCGACCTTACCTAGGGTGGATACGGTCTCGTAGAAGCGTTTTGGGACTCTTACTTTGGAGAGGTCGAATCCCTCCCTGGTCTTGAACCTGTACTTTTCATTGAAGATCCTCTTGCCCAGATCATCCAGGTCGTCTACGGTCTTCTCTATGCCAACGGCCCCGAGGGCATCGATTATGTTCTCATTTGTGTAGACGCCGCGAGCGAACAGACAGCCAACCAGGGAGTTGAAGACGCCACGGAAGTTGTCTTCCTTTATGATCTCATCCACCATCTGCTCCGGTGACAGCGGCTTCTTGGCTGCCTTCTGGTCTATGCTGTAGCCGGCGTTGTCCAGGTGGGAGTGTCTGACTCCCACGATCTGGCCGACGATGGAGGCTGGACCGGTGTGATACCCGGAGACCTCGTTTCCTCCAAGAGCCATGGCGAAATCCTGGCCGCCGTACTTGCTAGAAGCATAGTCTACTCCTCTGGCGAGTGCGGAGTAGAACTCGTTGGGCGGTCTGACTATGAAATCCAAGGCTTTTAGATAGCTTTTAACGTCGTTCCACTGCAGGGGTACGCCGAGGGTCTCCTGGGGTGATATGATGTCGCGCTCGTAGGCCTCGGTAGCCCAAGCAAGGACCACGCCTGCTGACATGACGTCCAGTCCGAGCCGCTCGCAGGCATCGATCAGCTGCAGGAGGCCCTCTGCGCTCGACACTCCGAGGTTCGATCCCAGGGAGTAGATGGGCTCGTAGTCGTAGGAGACCTTTCTGACCTCGAACTCGTGATGAGTGGAGAAGGCTGATTTAAGTGAGGCGATGTGGATGCAGCCAATAGGACAACCGGCACACGATAGCCTGCGGGAGAGGTACTTGTCCGCGAACATCTCGCCGCTGATGTTCTCAGCTTCCGGGAAGCTGGAGCTCTGGAAGTTCCTGGTGGGCAGGCCTTTCAGCCAGTTCAGGACGTTTATGTTGACAGAGGTTCCGATGTCGTGGTACTTCTCCATCACGTCGGTCTGGACAGTCGTGCTGTACAGACGGTTGTAGACCTCCCTGTAACGTTTGTGATCTGGGATCTCCACGTGCTCCGTCCCTGAGATCACCATCGCTTTGAGCTTCTTGGACCCGAACACAGCACCCAGGCCCAGCCTGCCCAGGTGCCTGTAGGTATCGACAAGCACTCCGGCGTACCTTACCAGGTTCTCGCCTGCCGGGCCGATACGGATTATGCTGCGGCGGCCGGTACCAGGCTCGTGCTCTCGCAAGATCATGCCCACGGTCTGGGCCTCTACTCCCCATATGGAAGTGGCATCCTTGATCTTCACGTCGGCGTTGTTGATGGATATGTAGGAGGGCCTCTGGGCTGCTCCTCTTATCACAATGGCCTCGTGGCCTGCGAACCTGGCCGCCAGGGGCAGCCTTCCACCGGCGTAGGACTCGCCAAGCTCCCCCGTCAGGGGTGACTTGAAAGTGGCTACCATCTTGGTGGCCACCGGGAACATGCCGTTTAATGGACCTATGCAAAAGATTACGGGTGCTTTTGGAGACAGAGGATCGACACCTTCCGGGCATTCTTCCATGAGAAGCTTTATCCCGACGCCGGTGCCTCCCATCCACTGGTCAAAGAGGTCCTGCTTTTCTTCAACCCAACTCTCTTCTTTTCCAAGATCGATGTAAAGAACTTTTCTTAGCATTAGATGGGCACCTCCTCCAGAGTCAGAACACCGTGGGGACAAAAGGCGACACATGCCCCGCAGTGCATGCATTTGATGGGCTTGCCATCTTTTCCAAGGGATATGGCTCCAATCAGGCAGGCATCCTGGCATCGTCCACAGCCGGTGCAAAGCTCTTTATGGAAAACCACGCTTCCGTCAGGCTTTCTCTCCAAGGCTCCAGCAAGACACGCCCGAACGCAGGGCGGATCGTTGCACCCCCGACAAACCACGACGCGAAAGTCTCCCTCTATCCCGCCTTGGGTCTGGATCTTAATCGCACTATCCTGGAGAGAAACGTTCCCAGTGTGAACACGACTGCAGGCGAACATGCAGCCCAGACAGCCAATGCATCTCTCCGGGTGCGCAACTTTAAGCCTGCGTCTCTTCTTGGGCTTTGGCCTCGTCTCTTGTTCTGGCGAGGCCTTTGCAGACTCGACCTTTACCTCGGGATTATCCGCCATACTCAAATCGTCTCCTTAGCTGTCTTCTCTGCTGAAATTTTCGTCTTACTAATAAGAATAGCCCATACTACAAAAACAAATGCAAAAAATTGTGTGATTGTCGAAGACTACTCGGTATCGGTGAACCTGCTTGCCAGGTTCTTCATGACGTGGGGGAGCGTTGTGTACTCCATGTCTTCCATGGGCAGCCTATGCGGCTCGAAGGGTCCGTGCTGCCGCAGGTAATCGGTGATATCAAGAGCCTTTCTTCTGGCGTTGTCAAAGGCAGGATCCTTGAAGAGGTCCACTGGCCCCACGAAGTTTCCGTATGCTAGCTGGAATCCAGCGGCAATGACCCTTGGCGGACCATCGAACCTGGTTGGATGAGCGGTATCGAAGGAGCATGGCATGAGCGGACCGTTGTGGCTGCCGCGCATCCATCCGCTGACCAGGTGGGCCTGAGCGAAGGGCTCCAGGACCTCACCAAGGGCGGGCAGCCCTGACTGAGACCTGACCCACCCAGCAGGGTCATCCTTGCCCACATAAGTTCCTGCGGTCTGGAAGAGCTTCTCGGTGCTGATCACTGCCACAGGCTCCTCCTCTGGTAGCTTGCTTCCGGGCTTGGGATAGACCCTCTTTATGACGTACCTGCTCTTTGCGCCGATTAGAGCCAGAATGTCGTACATCTCCTCAGGGCAGTTCATGAAGACTTTCTTGTGCTCCATGATGTCCCATATCTCGAAGACGAAGCCGTGATGGCATGCAGGATCGATCACCAGGCCTGCCGTATTGAATGGGTCAGCGAAAATCTTGAAAATAGGGAGGTTGAAATCTCCCGGCTCTGTCTTGTCCATCATAAAAGCGACTATAGGCTCGGATGTCCTCTCGGTGAACTCCATCTCGGCCACACCTGGCCCCATGCCCCTGATGTTGCCGCTGAAGGCATCGGCAAGCAGGTCCTGACCTGCTCCGTAGAGCTTGAGCTTCTTGGCAACTTCTGTGGCCTCCTCGAAGGTCTCCCACGCCAGACCGTGAACCTCGCCGTTATCGCAGCCTTTCTTGTGGCTCATTATGAGCTCTAAATCGTCGCCGCAGGCCAGCACTCTAAAGTCCGTCAGTGCGCCGGCCTTCTTTGCTTCTTGAAGCTTCGACTCTGCTACCTCGATCAATGCGGGATGGACCGAAGAGTGGCCTGGGTAGCCACCTACGTCGGCTCTTATAAGGCTGATTGTTATTTTTGTCGTCTCAATCCCATCTGATGCTCTTGGCGAATATTGCTGATTTGTCTTTGTTATCTCAACCGATGTGATATATTATGGCTTTTGCGGTCTTAAGCCTCTCGTGCGTAGTCCTGAATGTTTGGACTTTACATACTCCTTTTTGATATTTACATTCATTTTCTAGCATTTAATTCTGTCACCTTGCGATTCAAGAACATTCCTAAACTTGTACCCTTCCAGCAGCTGGCTCAAAATGTGATATCAGGCGTCTGTAGATGCCTTTTTGTGTCAAGTGATTCATGGAACCCAACTGTGTTATACCAATTAGGTTTTTGACTATAAATCTGACTTTCATCGGCGACAAGTTCGTGGATTTCTAAAAAAAGAAAGCGGCTGAGAATTCCTCCAAACATCCGTAATTTTCTCCAATATAGCCGCTTTCATAATGGCGTCACTCTGCGATTGCTTCATTCTTTCAGCGCCATGGGCATTTTCAGAGGCACATCAACTGGCTTGATGAACTGATCCAGGACAGGCCGGGTGCCGTTGACATTGAGCTTATCAAACAAAAAGGCGAATTGCCTCTCCAGCTCGGCGCAGATTTTATCGCGGACATCAGCCGGCAGGTGCCATAGCTCCAGTTTGAACGGTCCGAAGCCTTTCTTGCGGGTTTTGTAAATGAACTGTTCTTCCGTGTCCTTTTCTTTCCATTCGTCTTTCAAGTCGGCTTTCAGATGATCATAAATTTTTGCCCGCAGCTCAGCTGGGAAACCTTTGCTGTCATAAATCATGTTCTGGAAACCGGTAGCCAGATGAATCTCGGCCGTTCCGGTGGCGGGAAAGCGGTCAAAGGCTTCATTGGGCAGCGTTGAAGCGCCGTGCTGAACGGCGCCGGACAAACCGTATTGCGCGCGGGAGTTTTCCGACAGTCTCTGCAGCACGTCAAAATCAATTTTGACTTTCGCAACCGTACCGTCGGCCAGCGGCACACCGCCATGCGTCGTCCCGGTCTGCACGCTGATCTTGCTGATTCCCTTGAAAACCTCGCCCCGCTTTTTAAGTTCTTCCAGATAACCCTCCATGAAAATCTGCAATTCATCGACCGTGCTGTTCTTACCGCCAACCTCGCCGATTTCGCCGCCCACGGACACAGTGATGCCTTCCGGNNATTGTAAAAACCGGCAACAATCGCTTCCCTGATTAAATTCTTAACTGTCTGCGTTTCCTTTTCTGCGTCCGCTGCGAACTTTTTGGAGTTTATCTGAAAATGATCGCCCTGCAAAAAGATCGGGCCGCACCAGCCGGATTTAACAGCCGCCGCCATCACGGCACAGGTGTATTCCAGCGGCCTTTGCTTTGTATAGCCTATTTCCGAACGGGCGATTTCAAAAAGAACAGGCCCTACGTTCCCTTTTATCGCGGCACGGAATACAGCCTGCGCAACATCGTAGGTAATGCCGCGGATATTGATCGCCGGAACGGTAAATCCGCCGAGTTCTTTACGGCCCATGGCTTCGTAAAGGGATTGGATCGACGCAGACATGATTCCGAGCGCACTAGCTCCCCGGCGAATCAGAAACCCCGCGGCTTCCTGAGTGGCAGGGTCGGGACTGAAAACGACCGTATAGATTAAATCATCGATCAACTTTTCCTGAAACCTGGCTTCATTCAAGACACGAACATCACCGCCGTCATAAGCGAGTATGGATTCGCATCCTTTCTTTAGCTGATCTATATTCTCGTAAATCATGGCTGCTCCTTTGAATGTATTCATTGCGACAGGAATTGCCCTGCCTTTGTCACTTCCGACGACGAACCGATGTAGATGGGCGACCGTTGATTAACGGACGTCACTTTGAGGGAAAGAATATCGTCTTTCCCGTCCGTAGCCATGCCGCCGGCCTGCTCCACGATGAAGGCCATAGGCTGAAGTTCAAACAGCAACCGCAGCTTCCCCTGGGGTGATTTCTTCAGTGCAGGATACGTGAATACGCCTCCCCGCTTGATGATCAACTGGTTGATGTCGGGAACAAATCCGCCGCTGTAGCGCAGCTTGTAGCCGTCTGCCTCCAGCTTNNGCGACCATTGAATTCCGGCCGCTGTCAAATATTGAATTTTTGTGGATGCCGATGATCGTTCCGATGGCCAGATTAGTATCTACCAGGGAAGAACCGTCCACCGGATCGGCGGTAACAATATATTTTTCCTGGCCGCGACCTATGGTGACGATATCTTCGAGCTCCTCGGAAGCATACTCGCGAACAAATCCGGAGTTCCGTAGCATATTTTTCAATATGTCGTCGGAAATGCGGTCCAGCGCCAACTGATCCTCGCCGTAAACATTCTTGAAGCCGGCCAGCTTGCGGTTGGATTCGTGGATTTCCGCGGAAATATATTTGCCGACCACGGCAATCTGCCAGATGAGCCGCCGCAATTCCACCTCGATGCCTTCCATCCACATGTGGCGCCTCAGATCAACTATGTATTGAGTTTGATCTTTTATGCCGTCACCCATAGATTCTCCTGATATTTTCTCCGCAATCTGTAAGTTTTTCTTCGATAATAAAGATGTTGCCCCCGCATCGAAGAGATGCGTTTCAATCCTCTAATTGCTGTTTGCCAGAATTTCCCAGAGTACTTCCGCAAGCGAATAGGGCCCATGCCGCAAATGTTGCCGGAGGAAGACGTCCGCCAAAAGCTCCTTCCTGGCTCCATGGAGCTTGAGCTTCTTGGCCTTCTCTGTCGCCGCCTCTAATCCAGTGCATCCAGACTCGCTTTACTGTTATCCACTAATTTGAGATCTCTAGCGCTTTATTTGGTGTTGAAGTTATTCGTTTTGTGGCGGATTATGCATCTTATCTTTCTGGGAGTTAGCTTTACGATTTTGTTCTTCTTTCCCATGCACCAGTGATGGGCATGTAACGTCAAGAGTATCGGGACAGTCTTAAGCCTCTCTTGCAGAAGTTCTTATATCTGCCAGAGATCATCTATGACCGGAAGCGGCCATGTAGGCCTTAATGCCATTTAGAGGAAGGAATTGTCCTCGGAGCATAAGCGGCCTGGCTGGCTAGTGATAGAAACCAGGAGAGGTAATATGGACCTTGTTGCAAAATATCACGTAGAAACAGACCTTCCCATCCAGAAGGCAGCTGAGGCCATAGCCGCCGAGCAGTCAACGGGCACCTGGACCGAGGTCCGGGGCGCAGATAACCCCCTCGCAGCCCGTGTTATTAGAGCCGAAGGAGACCTTGTAGAGATAGGCTTTCCCGTGGAGCTTTTTGAGCCCGGAAATATTCCCCAGTACCTATCTGTGATCGCAGGGAACCTGTTCGGCCTGGGATCACTGAAGAAGGTGCGTCTTCTGGACGTGGACTTTCCTGAGAGCCTTGTGAGGGCCCACCGAGGTCCAATGTTCGGGATCGAAGATGCTCGAAAGATCTTGGATGTTTTCGATCGACCATTGGTCGGAACCATCGTTAAGCCCAAGGTTGGCCTGGACCCCGCGGGCACGGCAGAGGTGGCGGCTGCCGCTGTTCGTGGTGGGCTGGACCTCGTCAAGGACGATGAGACGCTGACGAACCAATCCTTTTGCCCGATGGTGGAAAGGGTGGAGGCTGTGATGAGCGCTTTGGATAGGGCAGAAAAGGATACGGGCAAGAAGGCCTTCTACGCCGTTAACGTTACCACGGGGGCCGATCAGATTCTCGAGAGAGCTGAAAAGGCCGTGGATCACGGAGCCAATATGGTCATGGTAGATGTTCTGACAGCTGGGTTCTCAGCTCTCGAAGTTCTATCGAGGAATGTAAAGGTTCCGGTGCACGTTCATAGGACCATGCACGGTGCCATGACCAGGGACAAAGGTCACGGGATCTCCATGGTGGTGATAGCTAAGCTTGTCCGGATGGCGGGAGGGACCAACCTGCACACGGGCAGCTATCTAGGCAAGATGGCTCGCGAGATCGAGGAAAATGACCTATGCAGGGACGCCCTAAGAAACGAGTGGCATGGACTGAAGAGAGTCTTCCCCGTCGCATCCGGGGGCATCTATCCTGCAACTGTTCATGCCAATCTGGACGGATATGGCATCGATTGCATAGTCCAGGCTGGTGGAGGAGTTCATGGCCACCCCGGAGGCACAACGGCCGGAGCCAGGGCCATGGTCCAGGCAGCAGAAGCCTGGATGAAGCGGGTCCCTCTGTCCGAATACGCGGAAGATCACAAAGAGTTGGAAACTGCCTTAAAATTCTGGGGATCGTGAAGCAGAGGATCGGAATCGCCCGGATTATAAAGGCAAAACCGAAGAGTTTATATTGGTAGATGAGGATGATTTGCCACGTTTATCACGATCAAAGTGATGTAGCGCTGTTTGAAAAAACAGGAAGAGGTGTAGAGAGGGAATATGTAGAGGGATCTGATGGCTAGAGAGGATATCTTATCGAAAATCAAAACGGCAGAGGCTGAGGCCAGGGCCAGCGTCCAGCGGGCCATGGAAGAAAAGGAGAAGAAGATAGCCGATGCCACCACTGAAGCAGCGAACATCGTTAGGACCGCTGAAACAACTGCACAGGAATACTACGACAAGAGCATTGCCCAAGCAGAGGCTGATGTTAAATCCAAGAAGGAGTCGATCGTAGGCAGCGGCGCAAAGAACGTCAGTTCGATGAGCAACAGCGCCAGCACTAAACTGGACAAGGCCGTTGAATATCTATTGAAGGAGTTCATGGGGTTATTGCATGCTTAGACCCGTTAAGATGAGTCGCGTAGTCGTCGCCGGGTCAAAGGACGTGATGCCACCTGTTGTCGAAAAGTTGCATGAGTTGCGCCTGTTACATATAGTCAACTATAACGGCAGCTTGCCAGAATTTGAGCTTGGCAAGCCCATCGGCAAGGCCAAGGAGTATTCTGAGGATCTCATTAAGCTCAGATCGATGGCCAGATACCTGGATATTAAATCCAAGGCTCCTGAGGTAACCTATCCCGAATCGCAGGTGGTCTCCCAGATGGACGACCTCCTGAACAATGTCGGTGCGGAGGTAACCTCGACCTTTGAGCGCATAACCGAGATCGAGACGGAGATCAAATCCAAGCAGGATCAGATCAGAGCACTGGGACCCCTGGCGTCTTTGCCGTTGCCCCTGGAATTATACCACGGATATGACTCTTTGGCAGTCCATGTGGGCTCTGTTGCATCCGCGGTTGACGCGGACGTTGCCAAAGTCTCCCCGGTTAACGAGGTCTATTCTGCAAGTTCCAAAACGGGTATGATCGTTGCGGTATTCGTTCCCGTTGCCAAGGCTGGAGAGGTGTCTTCTGTCTTAGGAGAGCACGGATTTGCAGAGATGTCCGTTCCCAGCTTGGAGGGCAGCGTAGACTCGGCCATATCCGCTCTGGAATCGAGCGTGAAGAGCCTGGAAGGCGAGATGGCTCCTCTCCAGAAGAAGCTCGTGGATCTAAAGAAGCAGCATGAGGATATGATCCTGGCAGCCGATGAGTACCTGTCGATGCAGACCCAAAAGGCCGAAGCGCCCTTGCACTTCGCAGCGACCAGCAACGCCTTTGTCATAGACGGCTGGATACCAACCGAAGAGTTCAACAGGCTGAAAGGCGAGCTGGAGACAGCCGCCAGCGGGCACATCGACGTCCAGATGCTCGACGACAAAGAATCGGACGAACTTGTCGAACAAGGCGAGGATATACCGACACAGATGAACAACCCAGGGATTGCCAAGCCCTTTGAGCTGATCACTCGTCTCTTCGCTATACCTGAATACAAGGAGTTCGACCCGACAGTTCTGATATTCGCATTCTTCCCCGTCATGTTCGGCATGATCCTGGGAGATATCGGATATGGCATCATGATTCTTCTGGTCTTATTCCTCCTGGAGAGGAGATTCAGAACAGAAGGCTGGCGACAGCTGATCAACATCGTTAAGATCTCCAGCGTTTGGGCAATCGTGTTCGGATTTTTCTTTGGAGAGATCTTCGGACCGCTTGGACTCTGGGGCAGAGTAATGGGTCAACTTCCAGAAGAAGAAGTAACGCACCTGAACTCGATTGGTGCCTTCTACGGTGATGGCGTATACGGTGCTCTGGGAAGGCTGGGGCCAGCGGGAATGTTTCCCATGGATCGGCTTGCAACAAACGCTGTTTTAATGCTGATCGGCATCAGTCTCTTCATCGGTGTCGTTCACTGCGGCGTTGGATCCATCCTCGGCATCAAGACCGAACTGGGCTACGGCGAGAAGAAACACGCCTACTTCGAGAGGCTTCCAGTACTTCTCTTCCAGGTCTTCTTCGCTGTGCTTCTGCTGGGAATGGTCATGGGCATGAACATGGTTCTGGTTGGCCCAAGTGCCCTCATAATTGTCATATCAATTGTGATGATGATCATGGGTCCAGAGGGGCCAATGGGTTTGGCTCACGTTCCGTCCCTGATAAGCAATCTCATATCATATCTGAGGTTGCTGGCAATCGGCTTAGCATCTGTTGGCCTTGCCTTCGCTGCTAATCAGCTGGGATTCCAGGTCATAATGCCAATGCTGAGCGGTGGCGCAGAGAGTCCGACAATTGTTGCGATGATCGCCGGTGTAGTGATTTTGTTCGTAGTGCACTTCATCAACCTGCTGCTGGGAATTTTGTCCCCATTCATGCATCCACTGAGGTTGCATTATGTGGAGATGTTCACGAAGTTCTACAGCGCGCACGGCGGTGGAGTTGAATACGTTCCCTTCGGCCATGTCCGAAGGTTCTTGAAGGTTTAAGTTAATACAAAAAGGAGGATTGAGGAAAATGGCAGTAACGGATCTTGGAGCATTGTATGGAAGTCTGGCTGTAGGTGCTGGTCTGGCAACTGGACTGGCAGGTATTGGTGCAGGAATGGGTGAGCAGGGTATCGGAGCTGCAGTAGTCGGCGTAGTGGCCGAGGAACCCGGATTCCTTGGAAAGGGTCTGTTCCTAATGCTTCTGCCTGAGACTCTGATCATCTTCGGACTTGCAGTTTCATTGATTCTGATGTTCGCCTGGACACCATTCGCTAGCCACCTCTAAATAATCAGAAAAATTCTGAGGGTGAGAGGCAATGGCACTAGACGCAGTGGTAGAGGATATTCTGGCGACCAGCAAAAGCAAGGTCGCTTCAGTCAGCGCTGAGGCTGACCAGGAAGTTGCCAGAATACTAGACGAAGCCAGAAAACGTGCCGCAGGAATAAAATCCAGGAAAGAAAAAGAGGTTGGACAGGCTATCGAGGCTTTGGAGCGCCGGGTGATCTCCAGCGCTCACCTCGAAGTCAAGAGGTCCGAGCTGAACGTTAACAAGGAGATGCTGGAGCAGTCCAAAGCCAAGCTCTTTGGTGCTATCCAGAAGCTCCCCAAGGATCAGAATGAAGCGCTGATCAAGAAGATGCTCGAACCTTATGACCTCAAGGATATGAAGGTCTTCTCCAATAAGAAGGATGAGGCTTTCGTATCCTCTCTCGCTCCCAATTACGGCGGGAACCTGGACATCATCGGCGGCGTTGTGGTCGAGAGCAAGGACGGCGCTCTTCGTTACGATTTAACCTTCGAAACTCTTGCGCGTGAGGTCTTCAACAACCACATGAAAGAGGCTTCTAAGATCATATTCGGGTGAGGACGATGCCGGTACTACGTTTGCCGAAGTTCGGACAACCGGTGAAGTACGCCTACATCACAGGAAGAGTTAGGGCCATGAAGACCAAGCTCATTCCTCCGGAGATGTATCCGCGGATGCAGTCTATGGACGCGTCCGAGATCGCCAGATATCTGGAGGAGACCCAGTATAAGGACGAGATCGATGCTCTGTCCAAGGACTACTCCGGAACCGAGCTTATAGAGCATGCAACCTTCGCCAACCTAGCAAAGACCTACAGGAAGCTTCTGGATGTGTCCATAGATGAGCCGCAGTTCCTCATACTTGAGTATCTGAGGCGCTGGGACATCTGGAACATCAAGACCGTGATCCGTGGCAAGTTCTACGGAGCCACCGATACCGAGATCATGAAGTATCTCGTGCCCGCAGGAGAGCTCGATGCTGAGTTCCTGGACGGACTGACCAAGAAAGGGACGGTGCAGGAGGTTATATCAGCCTTCGAAGGCACAGATTACTCCAGCGCCCTTGCCCAGTACGATGGCAAGAACCTGGCGTCGCTCGAAAACGCCCTGGACAAGCTGTACTACTTCAGGATGGAGCGCGCCGTAGGCGGCACCCTGTCCGTAGGAGGTGGCCTGCTGCTGAAATACGTCCGTAGGGAGATAGACATCAGGAACCTGATAACTCTCTTCAGGATGAATAAGGCGGGCGTCGATGCAGCTATAATACAGGAGAACCTGATCCCCGGAGGAAAGCTCCACGAAGAGCTGAGCCGCATGGCTGGACAGCCGTTCGGCGAGTTTCTCAGGGGTTTGGAGGGATATCCTTTCTGGAGTTCAATCTCGGATATAGCAACGGCAGATCTCGACGCTATGAGCAGGATCGAAGCCAGGCTTAGGGCGTATCTCGTTCGGTATGCTTGGGCTCTTTCGAACTATCATCCGCTATCTATCCTGCCGGTTCTGGGATACATGGTTAGCAAGGACACCGAGGTTTCCAACATCAGGAAGATCGTCCGAGGAAAGGAAGCGGGCCTTCCTGCTGAGCTCATAGAAGAGCAAGTGGTGGTGGCTTAATGGATATCGCTTTTGTTGGTGCGAGCGAGACTGTCCTCGGGTTCAACCTGGCAGGGGTAAAGAAATCTTATGTGGCCAACACCGAGGAGGAGCTGGTCTCGAAGATTGGCGAGGTTATGGCAGATTCCAATGTAGGAATCCTGGTGTTGAAGCAATCGGATTACAACCGACTCCCGAAGCGGCTTCAAGAGCAGCTCTCCGAGTCCATCAAGCCTACCATGATTGCCATCGGAACCGAGCAGAGCACAGAGATGAGAGAGAAGATTAAAAGGGCAATAGGTGTTGATTTATGGAAGTAGGGAAAATAAAGCGAGTCGCCGGACCACTAGTTCAGGCTACGGGCCTGAAAGCTTCCATGTACGACCTGGTCCTGGTCGGCGAGGAAGGCCTGAT
>PMNG01000118.1:20566-20838 GCA_003162615.1 Methanothrix sp.
GTAGTGAAAAAGGGCGATGTAGTCAAGCCCGGCCAATCCATTGGTGAAGTTCAGGAACAGCTCCTGATCAAGCATAAGATCATGGTCCCCCCAAACCTTAAGGGCGGAGCAATCAAGGAGATCTACTCCGGCAACTTCACAGTGGACGAGACAGTGGCCGTCCTGGATGACGGCACAAAGCTCACTATGATGCACAAGTGGCCGGTAAGACGAGCCCGACCTGTGACAAAAAAACTGGCACCCACCATCCCCCTAAGGACTGGGCAAAGGGT
>PMNG01000174.1 GCA_003162615.1 Methanothrix sp.
ATATTCATTGGGCTGATAGTCGTCTGGATAACCTACGAGGAAGCAAAGCCCTAGAGTCTGTCTCAGTAACTCTGTCGCGTGCTGTCTCCCGGTAATCCGGGTCACAGTGTAGATCTGGTCTGGGTCTGAATTTCAATGGATTATGAGCAACGAAAATACAATCTTCGGACAGAAAAGTATAATCTTCAGCGGGTGGAGTAAGGGATATGGACCTGAGCCGTAAGTTCTACACTGGTGCTTTGGCCCTGGTCTTATTAGTAGCTATTTTAACGGTATACGTGACTAAGGAGTTCTTAACGACGATTCTTCTGAGCGTCTTCTTGGCCTACATGCTTAACCCCGTTTACAAGTATGCACTCCGCCTGACAGGCAGAAGATCGCTCTCATCGTTTCTCTCAATAATTCTTGTGTTCATAGTATTCGTTTTCATCGTCATTTCCGCCATTGGCGTGCTCTCCAGCGAGGTGTCAGTGCTCCTGGCATCGGAAGACGCCTATCAGCTTGTATCCAACCTCTCATCCAATGTCAACAACTTTGTGGAGAATAGCCTCCCTGGACCCATAAACAGCTATGTGAAACAAGCTGGCGGCCTTTCAGCAGCCGCGGAGAAATACCTACCGCCTGCATTAGCCTATTATGTAGTGCATTTGAGCGACCTGTCCTTGGCTGTGATGTCCTGGGTGCTCCCCATCCTCCAAAACAGCATCTCTGGTTTCCTTTCCGACTTGCCTATACGCTTTGCACAGTTTCTGGTGGCCATATTCTTCACCTACTACTTTCTCATCGATGGCAGAGACATGGTTTACAAAGTCGTATCCGAGCTGCCCGAGAAAGACCTCGTACACCATTTCATGAAGGATCTGAATACCATCTACAACAATCTGTTCAACGTTTACTTCATTACGTCTATGCTGAGCGGCATATTTGCCGCCATCGGATTCTCGCTGATAGGGACGCCTTATCCGGTGCTTCTTGGAGCGGTCGTGGGCATTTTCACCCTGATACCCATGGTTGGGCCGGTAGTGGTCTTCCTGCCCATGTCCATCTACTACCTGCTTATCCACGATTACTTCAGAGGAGCGCTTATCCTGGTCTTTGGTATAGTTGTCCTGACCATAATTCCCGAGAATGTGCTTCGTCCCAAACTGGCTATGCAAGGGGCCTCTATCCACCCTATTATAACCATCCTGGCGTACACTGCACCCATCTTTGTGATGGGTATCATGGGCGTGGTTGTAGGGCCTGCTTTGTACGGCTTCCTTCTTGCTGCCTACAGGACCGCGGTTTATCTACGCCTGAAAAAGAAAGAAGCAGAGATGAAGCGTTCCGCTGAAGCCAAAACACTGCCGCTGGAGTCCGATGTGTCGCAAACAGGTCCTTAAGCTCAAGAACCCTCCTCCCGTTTAACGACTATTTGAGACCCGCTTAAGGATGAGCGCTCAAACGATCTTCAATNNACCTTCAGGCCGTTAAACTTATCTCCAGCTACACGAGACATCAAGATGGTTATTTGATCGGAAGCTGCTTATATAGCCAGTCCACGGCCTCCTTCGATCTTTTGTCGTACTCTTTGCCCAACTCTCCCTGGACAGGGCTCAGTAGATCCCTTGCTGCGATCTCCAGCCGATTTATGGCCTGGGTGCTGTCGTTATATCCCGGTCCCGTACTTGAAGACCTGGACCACCAGTCTGCTGGATTGAACTCGTTGTCCTTGGAGTCATTAACCGTAGCCAAGCCTGAATCGACCAGTATTCTGTTGTAGCAGGGCGACAGAAGAGGCTGACCGTAATAGCCGCTGAGATACACAACGCATACAAGCCTTCCCTGAGAGTCGCGTCCGCTTCCCAGGTTGTTTATGTCAAGGAATACCCGCCTGTTGAGGAGCACTGCTGCGGCCAAGTCCCTTGCTGCAAGGCCCTCCGAAGTGTTCAGGTCTAGACTCTTGATATCTGCGAGGGTAATACGTTCTGTGTTGTAGAAGATCCTCGGGTCGGACTTTTCAATGACTATGTTGAAGGTGCAGCCGTCTATTATTTTGCTTACAACTCCGTAAGACTCATCTGGGTCACACATTGTTATATTAAACAGCACCAGGATTAGGATCGCAGTTGAGCTAAGAAACCCAATCCTCATCTCTCCGAGCAATCGTCAGACCTCCTCGTCGTTCATTCGTTTCAACTCACTTATTGTTCTATCTCCGGGATTTGATTCTATCGATGCTCTTGGAGTAACAAAACTATCAAGGACCAAAAGGAAGCTGGCCAACATTGGCGCTATTGCTGTAGCCTCTCGACTCCCAGTAGCCCTGGATGTCCTTGTCCGTTACCTCTATGCTTGTTATCCACTTGGCCCACTTGTAGCCGTATTTGTTCTTGGCCACTAGTTGCAAAGGAAAGCCACGGTCGGGGGGCAGCGTGAGGTCGTTGAGACCATAGGCCAGGAGGATACGGTTCTGCCGTAGATAGTCCAAAGGCAGTGTTGTGGAGTAGCCGTCTGCCGATGAGAAAAGGACATAGCTTGCTCCCGGCCTTAGTCCGGAGCTGTTCAAGAGATCCGTTACCCGGAAACCGGTCCACTTGGCATAAAAACCCCACCCTTCAACGCACGGCATGTAGACAACCTCTGAGTAAGCAGGGAGCACCAGCATCTGATCGTAGCTCATAGACAAATCCCGCCCCACTAAGCCCGTCACTTGCAAACGGTAAGAACCTCTGTCTAAATTCTGCGTCCCTTTAATTGCATTGTTTCCCTGGCTGCTCAGGGGCATGAGCTTTGTGCCTTGATACTCGGCCGCCTCCACCTCAGGAAGATGGCTAGATGTCAGCTCCTGAGTACTGTTCGATGCAGACACTGCTGTAGTTTCTGTAGGCACCAGGCCCAAAAGCATCACGAGGCCCATGAACAGGGTGATCGCTGCCAACAAGGCCGCCAGCTTCCCGAGCCGGCAGTGCTTTTCTGGCGTCGTCTGGTGAAGGAGAATCTTATCGACAAACAGAAAAACTGAGAGCGTTAGCGTGGCAAGACCTACCCAGGCATGAAAGGTGTGGAAGTCTATGGGAAAAAAGCGAATGTTTCCGCCGGAGATGTAGCCGAATAAACCCAGGAGAGCTAACAGTAGTGTGGCTGCGCCCAAGGCTCTGTGCGGCTTTCCATAGGCATTGACCGCAAGGGCGAAGGTCAGAAGTGCTGCCAGGGCTGAAGGTACCCAATGTAGCGGCAAAAAGACCATATTCTATGTATTGGCTTTCAATCTCTTAATAAGTTTTTGAGCTATAGCTCGTGATTCAACTTCTGTTCATCCGGATCCGGGAAGACTTTCCCTCACCTTCGCCAGCCTGGCTTTGGTGGCTTTTATCGTTCCTGCCAAGGTTGTCGGAGCTGGTTCAGACGCACTGTTAGAGCATGCCTGGCATACGTTGCCGTTGGGAGCAGTGACGTTTTGCAGGAGCCCGGCTTCGGGATCTATATTCAAGACTATTGAGCTTGTATTCGAGCACTTGTAAACCAATTTGGCTGGCCTGCTGAGCGTGGACATTGAGCCGAAGCTGACCTTTATCCTGGCCGTTTCATTTGGCTTCAACTCCCTATTCGCGAAGCCGTTGTTTGTGTAGCTATCGTGCTCAAGGCTGGCGTACTTCCAGCCCCACTGATCGGTTAGGCTGAAGTTCTTCGGGCTTACGGGCATCTTTACTGTACCATTATTGGTAATTCCCACGTCGAAGTCGATGGACTTGATGTTCGAGTTGATCTTCGAGTTTAGTATGCCGTAGTACAAAAGGGTCACATTTCCATTTGTGGCATTGGTAAGCTCGCCGAAGTTGATCGCGAATCTGTTTCCTTCAGATGGATAATCGGAGGGGTCCACAATCAGAGTCTTGGGGATAGTCTCTTCAGGGACAGCAAAGCCCAAAAGCTGCCGTCCTGGCTGAAGGGACCGGGTGAACTCGCCTCCTGTGGAGTAGGTCCTATCGTTGCCGTCAACTAGAGAATATACGGCCTGGGCAGGAGAGACGCTGGTTGAGTTGTTCTCGATCAGGGCCACATCGACGTTGAGGACTATGCTCCGCTCACCGTTCGGTTCAACTATGGTATAAGGGTCCTTGAACTCCCCAAACACCGTGCAGTTTACTGCCCCATTGCCAGCGTGTATCGGGTAGCCGGATGCTATGCCAAGGGCGATTACAAGCAGCAACAGCAAGACCGTTTCCCGCAATTTCATAGGCAGTGTTCCTCCAATACCATTTGGCTCTGGGAGTTCAATTAAGAGCGACAACCGGACTACTCATGTTACTCCATAAATATATTTGCCCAATACGCTCTAACCATATCAAGATATCGCCCCGCATGTATTCTGCATAAAAAATTAATTGTAAATTAAATATAGCGCAATAAGCCATGGACTATTGGCCTACGCAATTGCAGGGGACCCTGGGGCCCCCGTGCTTTGGCTGGCATTCTGGTCATGTGGAAGCCCTTCCTTCATCTTCTCCAACCTGGCTTTTGTATCGTTCACGCTTTGGCTTATCTGCCCACCAACGGAGCCCGATGTTCCGGGTCTGCCCATGTTCGCATTCCTCTCCTTAGTTGCATTTAGCTGATCCATAAAGGACTGCATACTACCGGAGGTTGACTGGAAAGCTGCTGGGCTGGCGCTTGCGATGTTGGCCAGAGGCGCAACCTGAGGCACTGCCTGAGGCGTAGCCTGGACTGTTGGTGCAGCCACAACTGCGGCCGGAGGAGCTACTGTGCTAGTTGCTGTCGTTGCTGTGCTCGGCACGTTGGTTCCATAAACTTGAGCATCAGTGAGAGGTCCAGTGTCCTTGTCCAGGTCAAAGACGATCTGGTTGCTGGTGAGATAGTCGAACGCTAAGGCAACCGGCCTGCTAAGGTATGAAAGAGAGCTGAAGTTCACCTTCACCTTTGTCGAATTCTTTGGAGCCAGATAACTTTCACCGAACCCATACATAGTGTAGTATTCCCAGCCCGACTGGTCCAATAGTGTGAAGTTCAAAGGATTTATGACCGTACTTTTTGTGCCGTTGTTCTGAATCCCAACCTCATAGGTCACCGATTGCTCGTTTGGATTCGTTCGGGTGTCAACCACGCCGTAGTACCGAAGAATGATGTCTCCTTGACTTTTCTTTGGCGTCTTCCACCACTTGATGGCAAAAGGATCGCCTACGGATGGCGATACTTTGAAGAGCTTAAACAGGGCATCACTCGGAACCACGAAAGCCAGAAGCTGACGTATATACGACTCTGAGATGGGCTGGAATGTCCAGGACATAGATGGGTCGGGACTGTAGACCTTATCTTTGCTGTCCACCAGCTCAAAGGTTGCATTGCGGGTCCCTAATAATCCAACATCCACCTTGAGTACATAATTCTGAACTGTGGCATTAGGATCTGTCCCAGGGACAGGAACCTTGGTGGCTCCGAACAGGGTGCAGTTGACCGCTGCGGTTCCGCCGCTCAGAGGATAGGCCTGTGCAAAGCCCAGCGCCAGCACCAGCGCAAAAGCCAGAGCAATAAGTCTCATATTTTACCCCCTAATTATCGACATTCTCTTTAAATATTTGCTATCTTAGAATACACTAACGGTTATATAGGTTTTATCTTCGAGATGGGGTTTAAGCGGTAGTTTCGGATAGCATTTAGCATTATCTGTCACATCAAACTATATTAGTAATAACTGACCACACCCCTATGTGAGGCAATATCCGTGGGTAACCCGACCAAGTACAGCTTCGTAAATCTGCTGAAGGATGCCCGAGTCGATCTGGAGAAAATATAGCCGCATTCCTTCAGAGCAGGACATCGCCGCCAGCGTCGCTGCACTTGAGAGGACAACGTCGTAGCGTTCAGGGTTAAAGATGGCATTGCAGCTCTTGAGAAGATCAAGGAGCTTATACCTCCGGGGTCTGAGGTCATGAACGGCTCTTCCACGACCCTGATAGAGATCGGTTATGAAGACCTCATGAACGGCCAGCACAACTGGTTGGACCTACGTAAAACCATCATCTCTGAGAACGACGAACGAATGAGAAATGATCTAAGACATAGGTCGATAACTTCAGAGTACTTCCTCTTAGGCGTCAATGCCATGGCACAGACCGGCCAGATTCTGACCTGCGACGCCACCGGCAGTCGCGTCTGTGCCTGGCCCTTCGGAGCCCAGAACCTGGTACTGGTTTCAGGTGTGAACAAGTTCTAACGCTGCAGGATGCCCTGAAGAGGATCTGGGATTACGCCTACCCTTTGGAGGACGCCAGAGCCAGGAAGGTCTACGGAACTCCCAGCCTGATAGGAAAGTGTGTAATTCTGCCCAAGGAAAGACGGCCTGGAAGGACGACCTTGATACTGATCGATGAAGTCCTAGGATATTGATCCGATGGCAAATCGGGGTAGAAGGTCGCCGATACAATGAGATGAGACGATATAGTAATATAATGTACGGCGATGTAGAGCGGCCACTAAAACATGTGTAGAATATACTTCCAGATTGAGGTATCTTGATGACAAATTCAATTTTGCTATATTTGATAGTGGGGATGGCGGCCTCGGCAGTTGCTGCCAGCGGCAGCATAGTTATAAACGAAATGGAGCTCAATCCGCCCCAGGGAGGGGCAGACTGGGTAGAGCTCTTCAACTCAGGCAACCAGAGCGTGGACATAAGCGACTGGACTGCGAGCATCACAGACGGAGGCTGGATAGGAAAGATGTCCGTGCCCAAAGGAACGATCATCCCGGCAAACGGTTTCTACGTTGCAGATGGCAACTCGCTATGGAACCACAACAACGGCGGGTATGCTACGCTCTATTCGGACTCGGGAGAGAAGGTGGACGAGACCCCCTACCGGGTGGATAACCTCAACAACGACTTCACCTGGGGCCGTCGTCCGGACGGGTACGATACAAACACCAACGGCGACTGGGGATTCGGCTATGCCACCAAGGGCAGATCCAATGTTGTGGGATGATTCTCAGGACTCCAGAAAAATATAATTAACAATGAAGAAAACAGGCCCCCGTTAGTGCTCAAGAAAGATACAGATCTTATCACGATAGGAATTCAGATCATGAAATTGATTAATGGAGCGTGGCTGGCGTTGATCGCCTTGACAGCATGCTTGATTGCAGTTTGCGGAACAAGTTTAGGCGACGTCTTGATTAACGAAGTAGATTTCAGCCCGTCGGATAATAGTTCTATGTGGGTGGAGCTTTACAACTCGGGCGATCAGGCAGTGGACATAGGTAACTGGAAAGTCTCCATAATCTCCACGCCCTGGGTGGGACCGATCATCGTTCCGAATGGTACCGAGATTCTTTCCAAGAAGTTCTACGTGGCAGAAGGAGATCCTAAATGGATTGCTGTCGATAGCGCTATGGTTCTCCTGACAGATGGTCATGGCAAAAATGTCAACGAGACGCCACTGCTTACAGATACAGCTCACAACGATTTTACTCAGTCCAGGATAGAAGATGGCAGGAACACCGACACACGAAGCGATTGGGCCTGGACTCGTGCTACCAAAGGAAGTTCCAACATCGGATCCAGGATCGCTTAATTCTGAGGCGGTAGTGATTCCAATCTCTCTTTTTCTACATTGTTAATCGCAATACTCGAAGATAGTTCTTGAAAGGACTGGTTATATAATTGCCTAAATAGACGGACAATCTTTACAATCATATTTTGGATTTATATCTATACGTCTATATCTGTGTATTTATATCTTAAGTAGATAGTGGTAACCGCTCTGAAAGCTCTTGGTGTGTTCGCTACTGTATTCCGGCGTGCCAAAGGTCCCTCCCTTGGAGATGGTTATAGTGTGAATGCCGTTCCCTCCAACACGGAAGTTGGCGGTTCCGTCAAGTACCCCGTCTGCGATGTCGCTGCTATAGAAGACGCCGTCCATGTAAACATCGTAGCCCTTGATCCTGTCCGAAGTTATGGTCACTAGGGCATAGCCCGGAGAGAACTGCTCGATGTCTCTGGGACCCTTTGCTTCTTCAATCGGAGGGAGAACATCTGTCACGAGGGCGTTGCTTGGCTGGTTTTCCACTGTCAAAACGATCATCATCCTGCCGACCTTATCAGCCCTGATGGTGACATTGCTGTACCCTGGATTGTAGATGGCATCCCTTGTGTAAGATTGAGCTGTTGGAATAATCAATCAGGTAAAGGTCGCCGTCGCCTCCTGACGGAGTGTATGCTACAAGCTTCAGGCTCTGGCCCTGACGGATCTCCGAGTATTGCGTCCAGTTTGCTCCGGACTCCAGCCATAGCTCTGTGGATCTCACGCTGGACTGATATTTCCGGAACTGCACCCTCATCTTGCCCAGGATTACCTTGGACGGTTTGTGCCCCGAGAGGTTGAAGTCTGACAGACTAATGCGGACTGATTGGTCGATGGATGGCTGTTGTTAGATAAATCGCCCTTAACCCATGGAGTGACAGTCCATTGAGGGCCCGATTCTTCCACATAAGCTGATCCAAATGCTAGCGGAAGAAGCAGAAGAAGAACCGATGTCAGGGCTTCGCCATGATCCTACTTTTGTTCTACATCGTTTCGAGTGCCGGTATGCCCAGAGTCTCCAGAGTCTCCCTCAGCGCGTTTCTCGAGGCGTTGACCAGGGCCAGCCGTGAAGCCTTTAGCTCCTGCGGGGCATCGAGCACCGGGCTGAACCTGTAGAAGAGGTTAAAGCTCTCCGCAAGCTCTCTTGCATAAGTGGTAAGTTGGTGGGGCTTGAGCTCCCTGCCAGCTCGGTCTATCACCTGGTCGAACTCGGCGATCTTCTTTATCATGGCTACCTCGTTCTCCCCGGTCAGGAGGCCGGGATCAAATTGGCCGATCTCTCCGACTTTGCGCAGGATGCTGCAGGCACGGGCGTGGGAGTATTGGATGAAGGGTGCAGACAGCTTCTCGAAGTCCAGGGCAGCCTTCCAGTCGAACATGGTGGCTTTGTCTGCGGATACCTTCACAACATCGTACCGTACAGCTCCAACGGCTACGTCTGCTGCAATGCTGCGCCGCAGCTCCTCGCTCTCCTCCGGCCTGCGAGCAGTCACTTCCTCAAAGGCTTGCTTCTCAACCTCGTCCAGAAGCTCATCCGCCGAGATGAACTTGCCCCTCCTGGTGCTCATTGAGCCCGAAGGCAGGGATACGAACTCGAATATGACCACCTCGGGCTCGGGTATCTTCATAAGCCGCAGGGCAGTGCGAAGCTGGGAGGATATCAGTTTGTGGTCAGCCCCGAGGATGTCCACCATCCTCTCGGCCTGTGTTGACTTCCACCTGTGATAGGCAAGGTCGCGAGTGGTGTATAGGCTTGTGCCGTCGGCCCTCCGGAGTACCAGCTTCTTCTCAAAGCCAAAGGCGCTCAGGTCCAGTTGGAGCGCTCCATCCTCCATCTCTGCCAGGCCGGTCTTCTGCAGATCCTGGATGACCCTGTCCACGTCGCCGTTCCGAACGAAGGTTGACTCCCAGTGGTAGCTGTCGTGGCGGATGTTCATCCGGTGAAGGGTCTGCTCGATGCCCATGATGGCGTACTTGGCGGCGCACTTGATCTTGGCCTCTTGCTCCTGGTCGCCCGCCTCGTAGCGCTGGATGATATGGTCGACCTCTGCTTTCAGCTCCGGCGTTTCGGTCACGGCCTTGTTGGCGGCGATGTAGACCTTGGCGATGGCGTGGTCTGCCTTGGAGTCATCTAGCTTGTAGTGGTCGCAGCCCCAGACAACCATCGCCTCCTGGCGGCCCATGTCGTTGACGTAGTATTGGGCGTCCACGGTGCAACCAGCTTTGCGGAGGATGCGCACAAGCGTGTCCCCAATCACTGAGTTCCTGATGTGGCCAACGTGCAGCGGACCGTCGGGGTTGGCGGAAGTGTGCTCGACTATCACCTTCTGGCTCATCTTGCCTTTCCAGCACTCTGTGCCCTGGGCCTGGATGACGATGGAATCCAAAAAGTCCCTGTTCATGAAGAAGTTGAGGTAGGGACCCGCTAGCTCAACTCTATCGACAGAGCTTGCAGAGCCGGGCGAAAAGGCCATCGATTTATGAATTTCAGCGGCTATCAAGGCGGGGCTGCGTCTGAGCACGGGGGCCAGCCTGAAGCCCACCGAAGAGGCCAGATCGGAATGTGGGCTGCTCTCCAGGGAGAGGCTGTTTACTCCCACTTCAACCTTGAAACCGCACTTTTCAAGCGCGCTATGCAACAGCGACTCTACCTCGCTCTTGAAATCGAGAAACATCTGAACACCAGTATGATCAATCTACATATCTGAACTGGGCGAGGCGATATAAGCATTGCGTCGGACGGCTATCCATCCGTCAACTCAAGTAAAATTTATACTCTTGAGCATCAATGTTAGCCGGGGGAATCCAAACGAAATTATTCATAGCTCTACTGGTGCTATCGCTCTGCCTGCCGGCGGCGCTGGCATCGGGCAATAGCTCGCAATCGATCGAGGCAACAACTTCCATAAGCCTGCCCGTCGACTCCGTCACCATCTACCCTGACGGCATGATGTCAGTCAAGCGAATGGGTAGCCTCGACGTGACCGAGGGCCAGCACAAGTTCGTCCTGGACGTTCCGGACGCTGCAGACAAGGACACAGTGCTCCTGTCGGTGACCAACGCCACAGTCGAGAGGATCGTCTACCAGGGCAACCCGGTCTACACCCTGAACGTCTCCAAGACTGGGCAGCAGAAGTTCGTGGAAAGCTACCTGATGTACAACGCAGGCTCCTGGGAGCCGAGGTACGATCTACAGCTCTCCAACGACTCGCTGAAGATCGCAGCTAATGCGGTAGTTCAGAACAATGGCGGACAAGATCTATTGAACATAAAGCTCAAGCTCGTAGCGGGTCTGCCATCTCTGGTTCAGCCATACCTGGCTAAAAGTGTAGCGGCGGACCGAAGTTTTGCTGGTGTTGCCGAAGCTGCAGCGCTTGCGCCAGCGGCTGCACCCTCGCCCTACATATCCGGCGCAGGCAGCACAGGCCAGCTTGAGACGCTGTACATCTTCGAGCTGGAGGGCCGAAAGGACCTGGAGATGGGCAAAAAGATAGGCCTGCCACTCTTCGAGAAGACAGCACCCATCGTCAGGACATACACATGGGATGCCTACAACGACCTGAACGGTCCCGCTATAGAGGAGATCAGAGCCAACAACACCATGAAGCTTCCCTGGCCTGCTGGAAATGCACTGCTATACAGGGACGGCGAGTTCGTCTCCAGCATATCAATGCCCTACACAGCCAACGGCACGAACGCATCGATCGAGGTGGGCTCAACACCCGACCTGAAGGTAGCTAAGAGCCTGAAGGACTACAACATATCCGAGAAGATCAAAACTGTAAAGTCGGCTGACAACCAGAACCACACAGTCAAGGAGACCACTGAGAACTGGACCTACCAGCTCAAGATAGACAGCAGCATGGACACAAAGGCAAACTTAGAGGTCACCGATGCTCGCCCGAAGGAGGCCAAGATACTGGCCATTTCGCCAAAGCCCTTCGAGGTGACCGCCACAGGCCTCAAGTGGAAGCTACTGATGGAGCCGAGCCTGAAGATAGCTATAAACTACACCTATCGGGTGGTCAACACCGAGCGCATGGACGCCTCGAGCTGACCGCCAATAACTTTTTTTTACAGCTTATTGAGCTGCTGTTCTCAGCTTGTCTGATGATTCATTGCCTCCATCAACCATTCCACCTCAACAGGCAGCTTGTCCGTTCCGCTCATGTAAGCCTTGTAAACCAGACAGTTGACAATGAGGTAATTGCCGCTCGGTTAGTAAGGAGAGTTAGAACAATTTTTCAATAACTCGATCAAAGTAGATTCATAATTCAAACCCTGGCTCCTCAGCGACGACCTTTAGCAGTTTCTCGGCCGCTCCGATCTGCTCCTCGCTCCCGCTTACCGCCAGCCAAATGCTGCCCTCCGCACCGCCTACGCCGCCCGCAGCGACCAGCTCTGCCTCTGCGCCAGTCAGGAGCTTGATGGCATCGATTTCTGTGAACACCTCTCCGGGAACAGGCAGCAGGCGCGGTCCTTTGGCCCAGGGCGCATTCAGCCGGACCGCCAGTTCATTCATATCACCAGGAACACGTTTCTCCAGGCCTACGGGCAGGATCAACCGTACGCGACGTCCCACAACCGCCTGTAGGGCTGCACCGATGGTGCCAGCCTTTGGATGGCCGATGAAGATAGCAGCTTGACGGCGCACCAGGTCTAGGGCATTGGCGCCCTTCAGGATAACGTCGCCTTCCAACAGGACATCCACGACATCGAAGATGGTCTTTCCCTTCTGACAGACGCCGTTGACAATTACCGCATCGCCGGGAAACCCGCTCTGGTCCGGGAGCATTCCAATCTCGGTCGTGGGATGCCCCGGAGGTAGAATAATCCCACGAAAGAAGCGCCTTCGCGAGAAGCCCTCTGACTGACCAATGCTGGCGAGGATCTCCTCAGCCACATAGCCGTTAGTCGTTCCTGCGATGATGGCGACTGTGCCTGACTTGAGAGCTGTCTGGATGGCTGGATGAGCTACCAGGGCCTTGGCGATTAGACGCTTGCCGGCGGCGGGAGTTAAGACGAACTGTCTCATGATGGCGATTCATCTCCTTGACTGAACGAAGACTTCTGCCTAAATTCTTAAGTACTTTTTTCCCTAAGAACACTGAGTTGAACGAATCAGTGGCAATGATAATATCTGAATCGCTTGAACCCTCTGCTGGAGTGGGATAGAAAATAAAGAATATCTTTTGCCCCGAAATAACCGATGGAGGAAAATGGAGACCGATGTTCTTGAGGCGGTAAGAGAAGAGCTAGTGCAAAGCGTAGACGAGAAGACACGAGATGGCGTCCAACGATTCTTCAAAGAAGAGGTGAAATTTCACGGAGTAAAGTCCGCGGCGGTCAAAAAAATCGCTCAGAAGCATCTGCGAGCCATAAAAGGAAAAGATAAGCAAGATATCCTTGCTCTATGCGAAAACCTCTTACAGTCAGGCTACGGCGAAGAGGCTTTCATCGCCTTCGAATGGGCTTATTCCCTTAGGAAAGAATACGAAGCCGCAGATTTTCAGTTATTTGAAGGATGGGTCCAAAAATACGTTGACAACTGGGCCAAATGCGATACTCTCTGCAACCACACCATCGGGGCTTTCGTAGAGAAATACCCCAGTTTCATAGAAAACCTCAAAGGCTGGGCGAGGTCAGAGAGCAGATGGCTCAAGCGTGCCTCGGCAGTGACCCTTATCCTTCCGGCCAGAAAAGGAGATTTCCTGAAAGACGTTCTGGAGATCTCCGACATACTGCTGAAAGACAAAGACGATCTGGTGCAGAAAGGCTACGGCTGGATGCTGAAAGAGGCGAGCAGAAAACACCGAGAAGAGGTCTATGAATACATCATGAGAAGAAAGTCAGAGATGCCCAGGACTGCGCTACGGTACGCCATTGAAAAAATGCCTGAGGATCTGAGAAGAAAGGCTATGGAGAGATAAGCGGTCATTTGTCGCTTTTCTGTGAGGAGCAGAGCAGCGAATGATCGTTTCTAGGGACCCTTTGCCCACGCCAGCGGCCTTACATCCTCCATCCCACATCATACCTCGCTCCGCAATCCGGGCAGATTAGAATAATCCTATAGCCCTTCTCCGATCTCAAAAAGGAGCTGTGAAATCCAAGTTCATAGCTGCACTGAGGGCAGACTCTGAACTCCTCGTCCAGGTTTATCTTCTTGATATCCTCGGAAACTTTCATGACTTTGACCATCCTTGAATTGAGACTGCTTCGTCTTATCTATTAATGAGCTGAGACTGGCTCTTTAAGGCCCATCTTCTTCCTCTGAGTGCTTTTCTTCTCTCTTCCTTTGAAGCTCGTCCACGAACCCTGATGTCAGTATAGAGGTCGGAAGAGCGAAGGTGGCCACGCCCAGTATTATTATCAGTCCTCCGATCACTTTCCCAAGCGGAGTCTCGGGATACACATTCATGCCGATTGTTGTCATAGTCAGCACTGCCCACCACATTGTAGCAGGAATGTTAGGGAAATTTTGAGGTTGAACGTCATGCTCCAGAAAGTAGATCGTAGTCGAGGACAGGACCATGAAGAAGATTATGGCAGTGAAGCTCATGGCCAGCTCGCGTTCCTGGGCTTTTATTACGTCTATTATGGTCTGAAGCGATTCAGAGTACCGATGGAGCTTGAGCAACCGTAAAGTCCAAAGCACCCGAAGACTGCGTAGAAACCTGTGATCTGCTGCAAATGCAAGGTCCAGATAGAATGGCAGGATCACCATGAGATCTATTATTGCTAGAGGCGTCAGGCAGTACCTCAGCCTTCCCAAGACGGGATTCCTATAATTGGGGTCCACATCGCAGGACCAGACGCGCAAAAAGTACTCGACGGTGAATACTATCAAGGAGACAGATGAGATGTAGTAGAAGATGTCTTTATGCACGAGATAAAGGCTCTCCACCGTCTCCAGGACCACGGCAGCGACGTTTAGGACCACCAGGGCCAGAAGAAAGATGTTTACCCTCTCAGCTATCTTGTCCTCAGGGTCTGTAGCCTCCAGGATCTCGTATACCCGAAGCTTATAGCTTTTGCCATCTAATTTTGATGTATCTATCTTAATATATACGAACTTGCCCTCTTTTTATCATGCGTGCCGCCTGCCTTCAGCTCAGTGTAGATCTCTGCCAACGCCAGGGGAACATTACTAGAGCGCTGAAGATGGCCGAACTTGCCATGGATCGCGGCGCGGATATTCTAGTGTTCCCTGAGATGTTCATCACAAGCTTTTGCTATGATCAGATTCCAGAGGACCCGCCCTATCCCTCGCTGGACCCTTTCAGGGCCTTTGCACGGGATCACGACTGCCTGATCATCGGCTCTCTCATGGGCGGCAAGTACAACCTTGGCTTCTGCCTTGAGCCCGAAGGCATCCAGTTCCAGCCCAAGATCCATCCCTTCGACCAGGAGAGGCTGCACTTCTTAGGCGGCGGCCGTATCTCGCCCATGAATACGAAATGGGGCAAGGTGGGCCTTGAGATCTGCTACGACCTGCGCTTTCCTGAGGTGGCTCGCTCCCTGGCGCGGCAGGGTGCCGACTTTCTGGTTACCATAGGTCAGTTCCCCGCCGCCCGGAGGACGCACTGGCGCATCCTCTGCTTTGCTAGGGCCATCGAGAACCAGCTCCCCCACGTGGCCTGCAACTGGGCAAATGCTGGTGGCTCCCTGATCATCGATGCTCGCGGCCAGGTCCAGGCTGAAGCGAGCCAGAAGGAGGAGGTAATCTTCGCTGAAATTGATCTGGAGGAGCGAGACAAATGGAGAAAGGAGATTTTCTACCTGGGCGATAGAAGGCCGGAGATATACTGAGGTGATCTATTGAATACCCTCACCAGGAACTATCTGCGGTCAAAGTTCAGGGAGTACTACCTCCAGGCCGCTCTAGACACGCCACCGAGCCTGGAGTCCCGAGAGTGGGGTTTCATCCTCTTCGACGATGTGGGAATGCGCCGCCACAAGTCCTACCTCGGCCGTGGCGAGCTGGTCGATTACATCAGGTCCATGGTTCCGGCTCACCTCTACCATTCAGCCGCCTACTACCAGCGACCCGGCGCGCCCACCATGAAGGAGAAAGGCTGGCAGGGTGCTGATCTGATCTTTGACCTGGACGCGGATCATCTGCGAAAGGCTCCCAAATCATACAGTGATATGCTGGACCTGGTCAAGAAAGAGACCCTAAAGCTGCTGAATTTCCTCCTGGCGGATTTCGGGTTCTCGGAGAAGAACATAAGCGTAGTATTCTCCGGAGGCCGCGGGTATCACATTCATGTCAGAGACCCAAAAGTCCTGGCTCTTGGAAGCGACGAGCGAAGGGAGATCGTCGACTACCTCACAGGCAGAGGGCTGGACGTAGAACGGTTCATCAACGAGTCTTACATCGGTGGAGACAGCAGAGGAGGGGAACGCGCATTCAAGCTCAGAGCTCCTGTGGAGGGAGCGCCCGGCTGGGGAAGCAGAATAAACCGATCTCTAATCTCTTTCGTGGTCCGAACTCGCGATCTCGATGAGAATGATGCTGTAAAAGTACTGTCACTGACCAAGGGCATCGGACCAAAAAAGGCTGCGGCCTTTTACAAAGGCCTTGTGGAGCGCGACGCCCTGGACAAAGTTCGCCAGGGAAACCTGGATCTATTTCGAGGCAGCTCTCAGATATGGAAGAAGCTTCTTGCGGAGTTCCTGGAAGGAGAGAGCGTAAAGGTGGGATGGAGCCTCGATGATGAGAGAGGCGAAACCGACGAGCCGGTCACTGCAGACATCCGCAGGCTGATTCGGTGCCCCACAAGCCTTCACGGCGGCTCAGGGTTTAGAGTAACGCCTTTGACCATCCAAAGCCTGGAGGAGTTCGAGCCTCTGTGGGATGCGGTGGTCTTTGGAGATGAGCCAGTTGCAATCGATGTTGTGAAGCCCTTCAAGACTGAGATTCAGGGCGAAAGCTACGATTTGGAGGAAGGGCACTCTGAGCTTCCCGCATGCGCGGCAATCTTCCTAATGGCCAGAGGAGCGGCTGAGCTGGGCAAAGCTTTAGAGGGATGAGAATCATTGATATGCGTCTAATTTGGGTCTCTAATCGCCAGCCTATGCTTAAGGGCAGGCGCAACGGACACCGGGATGGAAAAAGTGGATCTGTCCAACACCCTACGTGATGAGAGGAAGACCGCCGAATTCCAGAAGCTCGACAAGAACTTTTATGAACAGGTGGGTCTGTATCTGGCTGGCCTTGAGCAGGAGCTGTTCAAGATCACGGACCCTTACTCAGTTGAGGCCCAGATCATCCAGGATACCCTGAAGGGAGAACGGAACAGCGTTAACAAGCTGATCGACCAGCGGATGAGGAAGATGGTCCGCCGGGTGGTGAAGAACGCTCGCTCCGCTTCTCGGGAAGACGTGCTCCTTGATTTGACCAGCGAGGAGGAGCAGATCTATACCCAGATGCTCTCAGCGGTCGTGACAGGCAGGGAGACAATTCAGGCTCATATAGCTCATACCGAAAGGCCTTTAACAGGTAAGAAAGATATACCCCAGGGTTACGAGATTGTGCGGTTACTGGACAGTGTTCCAATGTTTGTAGGCGTGGATGGGAAGAACTACCTTCTCACCGCGGACGATGTAGTCATGCTTCCAGGCGTTCACGCCAAGAACCTGCGCACCAAGAATCTAGCCGTCGAAGTGAAGATTGAGCAATAAAGTATAGTAAAGAACAGTGAAGTGATAAAAGTGAAGATGCCAAAACAGTCTAAAGCTCATTGCCCTTTCTGCAATAAGCATACCTTGCAGACCGTGGAAAGGGTTAGGAAAGGCCGGGCCTCCTCTCTGACCCACATAGCTAGGCAGAAGTTGAGAGCCAACGGAATAGGAAACCAGGGCAAGTTCTCCAAGGTTCCCGGCGGAGACAAGCCCACCAAGAGATTGAACCTACGCTACCGCTGCACAGTATGCAAGAAGGCCCACAACCGCGCCGGATTCCGAGCGGGCAAGTTCGATCTGGTGGAGGGATAAACCTGCCGGCCAAGTTCATCAAAGTGAAGTGCAACGACTGCGAGAACGTGCAAATTATCTTCGGCAACGCCTCTACAGTGGTCAAGTGCCTGGTCTGCGGAAGAACTCTGGCCGAGCCCAGAGGCGGACGGGCGGAAATCAAGACCACGATAGTAGAAGCGCTAGAGTGATCCCTGATGGAACGCGAGGGTTGGCCTGAGCCTGGGGACTTGCTGGTCTGCACGGTCACCCAGGTAGTGGACTTTGGGGCGTTCGTCACCCTGGACGAGTATCCAGGCAAACAGGGCCTGATCCACATATCCGAGGTGGCGAGTGGATGGATAAAGTACATTCGAGACCACGTCCGCGAGGGCCAGAAGATCGTCTGCAAGGTCCTGAACGTGGATCGGTCGCGGCACCACATTGACCTCTCCCTGAAGGACGTGAACGAGCACCAAAGAAGAGAGAAGATCCAGGAGTGGAAGGCGGACCAGAAGTCCTGGAAGTGGCTTCAGATGTCGTATGACGGTCGTCCCGATGACCTGAAGAGGGTTACCGACTCTCTGATCAAGGCTTTCAACGGCCTTTACCTTGCCTTTGAGGAGACCTCTCTCTCCGGGGTGGAGGCCCTCGCCGATGCCGACCTTACTGAGGATGACGTTAAGATAATCGAAAAGCTGGCCAAGGATAACGTCAAGATACCCTCGGTGGAGATCAGCGGGTTTGTAGATCTTACATCCCCAGCACCGGACGGAGTAGAGATCATAAAAAAGGCGCTGAAGCAGGCCAAACGAGTGAAGGACAAGAACGTTGCCCTGGATATCACCTATGTTGGCGCGCCCAGGTATCGTATACACGTAAAAGCTCCTGATTACAAGCTGGCTGAGTCTGTTCTCAAGAAGGCAGCTCAGTCCGCGGTTAAGCACATCGAGCAGCACGGCGGAGAGGGCACCTTCCACAGAGAAGCATGAGATCGAAGATACTGAAATGCTCCGTCTGTGGCCGGTATACTCTTGAGGCCATATGCCCTGTGTGTGGGGAGCCAACCTTAATCACTAAACCTGCCAGGTTCTCCCCGGAAGACCCGTATGGCAAATACAGGAGAGCCTTAAACCGGGAGGCTATATGAAAGAGACTTTGGTTCGAAGAGTAAAGGAAGCAACCCTGAAGGACCCTATTCTGATTGAAGGCCTTCCCGGCGTAGGCCATGTAGGAAAGCTCGTGGCAGAACACCTGGTAGAGGAGCTGAAAGCTGAGAAGATCATCGAGATCTATTCTCCCCATTTCCCACCTCAGGTCATGGTGCAGGAGGACGGAACCATCAAGCAGGTCAGGAATGAGGTATATGCCTTCAGCGGGCAGGATGGTCAACCGGATCTACTGCTGGTAGTGGGAGATTATCAGAGCGCCACCAACGAGGGCCACTACGAGTTAACCGGAATATTCTTGGACATAGCCCAGGAGTTCGGAGTCAAGAGGATATACGCCCTAGGCGGTTATGGCACGGGCCAATTTGTTGACAAGCCCACGGTCCTCGGGGCTGCAAACAATGCTGCTTTAGTAGAGGAGATGAAGCAGTACGACGTAGTCTTTCACGAGAACGAGCCGGGCGGCGGCATAATAGGTGTCTCTGGTCTTCTGTTGGGCCTGGGAGAGTTGCGCGGAATAGACGCAGTCTGTCTAATGGGAGTAACCAGCGGATACCTTGTGGACCCCAAGTCCGCTCAGGAAGTGCTGAGAGTTCTGTGCAAGGCCCTCAACATAGAGGTGGATATGCAAGCCCTACAGGAACGAGCGAAGGAGATGGAGAAGATCGTGGGCAAGCTACAGGAGATGGAGAAGGCTCAGATGCCTTACGAGTGCGGAGGCGACGAGGATCTCAGATATATCGGATAGCCTGATTGAACACGCCCACAGGCTATTGGCCTTGGCGGAGAGGGCGGGGGCAAAAGAAGCGGAGGTCTTCGGGACGGCCGGAAGGGCCGTGGACGTGGACTTGCGCAAGGACCAGATTGAGCTGGTCAGTGAAAGCTTCCATCAGGGTCTGGGACTAAGGGCCGTTGTCCGTGGAGCTGTTGGATTCTCCAGCACCAGCGACATGACCAAGCTGGAGTCTGTGGCCGAGGCTGCAGTCAGGTCAGCCAGGGCCCGAGGCAGCGATGAATCCTGGCGATCCCTTCCCCTGCCTGAGACGGTTCAGACTCCACGCAACATCTTCGATGTAACTATCGATCGTATCGTCCCAGAGGATTGCTTAGACCTTGCCCGCCAGATGCTGAGTGGCTGCCAAGAGGTCAAGAGCGCCGAACCTGCATCCGGAGGAGTGGCTTGCGTCTCTGGCATGGAATTCGTGGTTAACTCGTGGGGAATCGAGCTCTCCGAGAAAGGCACATCCATGCATGCCTCAATGGAAGCCATCGCAAAAGGCAACGATGTCGCGACGGGCACTGAGTTTCACAACTCCCGACTCTTGGATGAAGATCTCTATGGTGTGGGCAAGGCCGCTGCAGAGATGGCGATTAGCTCTATCAACGGATCGAAAGCCGAAGGCGGCATTTACGATGTCATCCTTAAGCCTGTTGCCTTCGTGGAGCTTCTGGAGTATGCCTTTGTGCCATCGATTTTTGCCGACAACGTTCAGAAAGGACGTTCACACCTGGCCAGTCGTTTGGGAGATGAGATCGGGTCAGATCACCTCTGCATAATCGATGATGGGCTGCTTTCCGGGGGGATGGGCACAACGGCTTTCGATGGGGAGGGCGTAGCGTCCAAGAGTAACGCCGTAATCGAAAATGGCGTGCTAAAGAGATTCCTTTACGACAGCTACACCGCGGGAAAGGATGGGCTAAAGTCCACGGGCAATGCGGTTCGCTCGGGCTACTCGGACGTGCCCCGATTGGGATTGAGAAACCTAATCGTTGGCTCTGAACATGCCTTCGACCTTCAGGATGAGACCAAGGGCATGCTGGTAAACGGTTTCATCGGTGCTCACACAGCCAACCCCATCTCAGGCGACTTCTCTGTGGAGGCCAGAAATTCGTTCTTTGTCGCTCCGAACGAGGCACCGAGGCCTATAAGCTCCATGATGCTGGCTGGGAACATCTTCGAGCTTCTGAATGATATGGATGTGGGCACCGATGTGCGCGCAGTGGATGCCGTGGTGACTCCCAGCGTCAGGGCGAGGATGAAAGTTGTAGGCAGCTAAGGTGGTTTTTATGATCATCGGAGGACCGTCATCCCAGCTTCTGGCCGGGAAGATAGCAACGATTCTCGGCCAAGAGCTCGCCCTGTGCGAGTACAAGACCTTTCCGGACGGAGAAGCATACTCACAAGTAGCGAGCGAGCTAGAGGATGAGGTTACCATAATCCAGTCCACGCCAAAGGACAGCGATATAATCTACCTCATGCAGCTCCTGGACGCCTGCCGGGAAAAGAAGATAACTCTTGTCATTCCCTATTTCGGTTACGCCCGCCAGGACAAAATCTTCAAGCCAGGCGAGCCCATGACTGCCAGGGCCATTGCCTCTGCCCTCAATCCTCTCTTAGGCGAAGAGGGCAACGTCTACACCGTTAACATACACGCTCGATCGGTCCTATCCCATTTCCGCTGCCCAGCAGAGAACCTCGATGCAACACCCCTTTTGGCTGAGAAGGTACGAACCCTCGCGCTCCACGATCCGGTCGTGATATCACCCGATAAAGGAGCGATGGAAATGGCAAAGAATGCAGCTATGCACCTGGGGGCCAAGTGCGATTACCTGGAGAAGACCAGGTTGAGCGGAACAGAGGTCTCCATGACTCCCAAGGAGATCGATGTCGTTGGAAGGGACGTAGTCATCTTCGACGACATGATTGCCACAGGCGGAACTATGGCTACGGCAATAACACTTCTCCGAAAGCAGGGCGCAAAGAGGGTATTCCTCGCCGCGGTCCATCCCGTGTTAACGGGAAATGCGATTCTGAAGCTCTACCGTTCAGGAGTCGAAGCGGTCATCGCTGCAGACACGCTGGATAGATCGGTGAGCACTGTGTCTGTGGCTCCGCTGATCGCTGAGGCGATAAGAGGTATTAGATAAACGTCTCGCCTATAGAATTAGTTTATCAAATTCGCGTTGTCGTTCCGGTATAATTCCATTATTTTTCCAACGCCGCCCTCAGCTCCCGGAGGCCAAAGGTGTTCAGCACATCCTTCTTCTCCAGCCATGCCCTTCTGGCGACCCTGATGCCGTACCTCATAACCTTCAGCTGGCCCGCTTGATGTGCATCGGTGTTAATGGCCAGTCTGACTCCCATATCCTTGGCAGTCCTTGACCAGACATCGTTCAAATCCAGCCTTGTGGGATAAGCATTGATTTCCATGGCGGTCCCTGCCCTGGCGGCAGCCGCCAAAACTGAATGCATGTCCACCTCGTAGGGGTCACGCTGGCCGATTATCCTGCCCGTGGGGTGGGCGATTATGTCCACGTTCTTGTTCTCGATGGCCGTGATTAGCCTGCCGGTGATGGTTCTCTCTTTCTGCTGTTGGGCCATGTGAACCGATGCGACGACAACATCGCACTTGGCCAAGAGATCATCTGGATAATCCAGCTCACCGTCAGCCCTGATGTCCACTTCGGCACCCACCAGGACTGTGAACCCTTTGAGCTCATCGTTCAGCGCCGAGATGGCCTCGATCTTTTTATCAAGCTGCTCGGGAGTTAGGCCCCCGGCAATGCCGATAGCAGGAGAATGATCGCTCAGAGCGATATACTCGTATCCCAGCTTTCGGGCAGCTCTGGCCATCTCCTCTATGGAGTCCCTGCCGTCAGACCAGGAGCTGTGGACGTGCAGATCGCCTTTGATATCGGACAGTTCGATCAGATTGGGGAGCCTTCCTTCCATGGCCGCCTCTATCTCCCCTGTGTCCTCCCGCATCTCTGGCGGTATGTACTGCATTCGAAGGGTTTTGTAGATGTCCTCTTCCCGGTCGAAGAAAAGGTCAACTCCGTCTCTAATCCTCTTGAGGGAGTACTCGCTGAGGGAATAACCTTGACCTAGGGCAATCTGCCTGAGCTTGACGTTGTGATCCTTTGAGCCTGTGAAGTACTGGAGAACTGTCCCGTAGGACCTGTGCTCCACTATCCTCAGGTCGACCTGAATGGTCTCCTTCACTATTATACTGGCTTTAGTTGGACCTTTGCCCAGCACTTCCTCGACCATGGGCATGCGAACGAATGCTGAAATGACATCACCAGGTCGAGTGGAGGTGGCCAGGATGTCGATATCTCCGACCGTCTCTTTGCCCCGTCGGTAGCTTCCAGCGGGAGTGATGTGCTCCAGTCCCTCAATACCCTGGAGATAGCCGACGATCTCCTCCACGACCGGCTCGGCAACGTCCAGAGAAATCCTGGTGCTACGCTTTTTGTACCTCTCGATGGACTTGACGATGTTCTTTTCGCTCGTTGGGCCCATTCTGGGAAGTCGCCTGATGCGATGCTCTCGGGCAGCCTTCTCCAGATCTTCCATGTTGTTTACGTTCAGCTTCTCGTGAAGCAGGGAGATCGTCTTGGGGCCCAATCCGGAGACATTGAGTAGCTCAGCCAGGCCTTGGGGGGTCTGGGCAACCAGATCTTCGTAGACCTGGAGCTTTCCCGTTCTAAGGTATTCCTCGACCTTCTGAGCAATGGCCTTCCCTACGCCAGGAACTGATTCGAGGCGCTTCTCTTTGCAGACTTGCTCAAAGTCCTCCTTCAGGGACTCTATGGCTCTGGCAGCCTTTCCATAGGCTATAATCTTGAAGCGGTTCTCGCCCTTGAGCTCCAGAAGCTCTCCCATATCGTAAAGGACCTTGGCAATCTCCTTGTTCTTCACGAGAAAGTGGTGGATTCGATAGAGTATAATGATTTCGTGAGTCGAGCATTCAATTGCATTGGGAAGATGTCAATCTCTTGATCAAATCAGAAGTTTTATTGATCCAATTGGAGTGTTAAATGATCCTGATGAGAAATGTAGAACCTATAGGGCTGTACGTTAGGTTCACCTATTTCGAAGAACTAGATGTCCGTAACATTCAAAAAACAGCGAAGATTCCTAGCTTGCTATTTTTTGAGCCTGTTTCGTTGATGACCGAAGGTAACATCGACCGGCGCAGTTATTTTGGCCTAAGTCGAATAACGGATCAAAAAAAAATATCAGGACTAATCAACCATTTATGTTGCATTAGAGCATTATTAAGTTTCGAAATACCCCTTATTAGTGCCTATAACTTCCTTTTTGGTGCTTGTTTTTGCATTCGTAAATAAGCAAAAGGAATAAATGGTATAACCTCATCCTCGGGAGAAAAGAGGCACATTAAATGCCTTTATTGAATGGAGGTTCATGATGAAAACAATTCTCACAATCACCGTGGTTTTAGTGCTCTTTGCCGGAGTAATAACAGCGGCAGCTGCTGATGGCGTATTGGACCTCAGCACCCTGACCAAAAAGCCTGTTTCAACGATTGTCCTTCCACAGTCAACATCGACCATAAACTATGCAGCCGCCAACTATCTGGGATCGAAGACCACCAAGGAAGTTCTAGACCTAAGCACCATGGGAAAGAAGTTAACCTCAACAGTAGCAGCCACGCTCATAAAGGGCCCAACCCCAGTAATCATTACCCCTAGCTTCACCATAAGGAGCAATAACGTAACTTCTGTGGCGAACGATATCATCACCCAGCCTCAGGCTGTTACAAAAAACACGACCATATACACTCCGCCAATAGCGATTGGCTTGCCATAAAAGGATTAATGGCCATAAACAGGACAATTAACCTAAAAGAAGAGCTGGATAAGGAAATACTATCTTGGAGTTGGATATGAAGGTGGAGTTGACAGTAGACGGCAAGGCCATTCCTTTAAATGACTTTACACAAGCAATAATAGGAAACGTAGCTACCGCCATAGCTGATTCCCTACGCGGAGTGGCGGCTGGCGAGAAGGATATAGTCATCAAAGTGAAGAGAGAATGAACTCTATTCCTTCTTGCTTTTCCGGAAAGCCGAAGTCAGGTCTATGAGATAAGTTCCTTCCTTGACAGCCATTATCAGTTCCTCTCTTTCGAAGAGAGAGGGGAGGTTGAGTTCATAGGTTCCTGGCGCGGTTATCCTTATGCTCTCCACCTTGCCTTCATCTTTGGCTTTGGGGTTCGCTTGATCTAGCAGGGATAACGGCTTTATCTCTTCTTTTTGGACCCGTTCATCGGGATTGGCTTGTTGTGCGATTGCTCGTCTTTTGGCTTCTCCTATTTTGCCATCGTTCACGATCAGCTCTGCTCTGGGAGGCATCCTTACTCCCATGGCTCTGGTTATTGTAGTCTCCTGAGCCAATACATCCGCGTCTTCTGAGTCCTTCCTGGTGAATAGAAACTTCTTCCATCCACAGACAGGGCAGCCTTTGAGGATGTCCTCTCCTTTGTGAAAGACGTTGTTGCACCTGGTACATATGTGCGGCATCTAATCCCCGACTGAGACCTTTGTGCTGATCTGGTACTGATCCTTCTCGATGGTCCGAAGCTGATTGGCAGGGCCTATGACCGTCATCCTTCCTTTAAGGCTCCTCCCGAAGATCTTGTCCAAGAACGAGCCTTCCTTCTTGGATGGATAGCTCTCAATCTCTATACCGGAGAACTCATCCACCCTTATCTCCGTCATAGTCATCTCTATCAGGCGCACTTCTTCATCCGGTGTAAGACCGCTCTCTAAAACTACTATTTTGCCTGTCTTAACTTTGTCAAGGATGAGCCTGATCTTCTCCATCGAGGTCATCTTAGCGAGTTTCTCTCCGGAGATGAGGTCCATCTGAACTTCCCGCATCATATCACCCGAAATGGTTGGCTATGGCCTGGTAGAGTTCATCTATGTTCGTTCCTTCCAGAGCGGATACGGGCACCATAGAATGTTGAGGGAAAGCTGCTTTGATCCGCGCTGGGGATGCCTCGGGTAGGTCCATTTTGTTGGCCACGATGAGCAGGGGGAGCTTCCTGGCCTCCATGTTACCTATAACTGTTACGTTGACCTGGGTGTACGGATCCTCTGTGGAGTCCATTATCAGCAGCACTCCATCCAGGTCGTCCAACCATTTAATCGCCTCGATAACCCCCTCAGTTGCCTCTTTGGCCCTCTTCTTAGCCTCAGCTTCATCTAGCCCGAAGGCCATGAACTCCTTGAAGTCGATTTTGGTAGCCATTCCTGGAGTATCGACTATGTCCAGCTCTATGCTTGAGCCGTTGGCGTTGATCTGGACGCCCTCCTTTCTGACCGCTCTTCTAGTCTCGTGAGGAATAGGGGACACCGTACCAACTACCCCGCCGCTCCAGTCTTTGACTATTCTGTTTGCCAGGGTTGTCTTCCCCGAGTTTGGAGGTCCGTACAGACCTATCTTCGCCCTCTTCTTCCCGAAGATCCTGTTTATCCAGGCCCCCAGGCTTCCTCGAAAGCCGCTGAAAAAACCCATTTACATCCTCGGTGTTGCTTAGGACCATATCAATACTAATAATTTTCCATACTTTTATTGAAACCTCGGAGCAGAGTATTTGAAGTCATCTGCTGATGATGTATATTAACTGTATGAGTTTAAACAATTTGTTGCATCCAAGGCGGATCTTTCGGAATAAAAGGAAATAAGGCAGGGAAGCTTGCCGAAAAGGCTAGCTTGAAATCTACTGAGGGGAGCCTAATGTCTCCTGCGCGGGACAGGAACAGACAAACCCTTTGAACTCTCCCGAGTCTCTGACTGCCTTCCATATCTCCCCAAGTGAGCTTTCCATGACGCTGCCGTAGCCTCCACGCAAATATGGACAGGCTCGGACATTGCCATCCACGCCCACGTGCAGCCAGCGACGCCCTGCCATACACCCCAGCATCTGACCCTCGAAATAGGTGCTGGCGAAGATCCTCGGTCCGCCTGGTGTAGAGTTAATCTTTCTGTAGAGGGTTAGGATCTTCTCTCGTTCTATCTGGGTCAGCTTCTCCTCCGGGCTTTGAGGCAAGCCCTCCCAGATGGAGAGCTCCTGAACTCCCATGTCGGTTGCTAACTTGTACAGCTCGGGTATTCTGTCCACCTGGCCCGATTTTATGTGCGTGGTCATAGTAACCATGAGCCCTGCTTTCAGGGCTACTTCGATGGCTTCGATTGCCTTGGAGTGGGCCCCTGGCAGGCCGCGCAATTGGTCGTGGTACTCTGAATCCGCACTGTAGACCCCTATGAGTAGGTTGTAGAGGCCTGCATCCCTTAGCTGCTCAGCCTTCAGCATTGTCAGCTCCAGACCAGGAGTGAAGAGGTTGACGACGGCTTTTTCCGGATCGACATGCCTGATCAACTCGAAGATGTCATCCCGCAACAACGGATCGCCCTCTGTGAAAGTTATTATGCAGGCCCCCATCTCAAGAGCCTGATCTATTACGCGAAAGATTTCCTCTTTGGACAGCTCCCCTTCGCCATCTTTTTTTACGAGGCAATGGTCGCAATTGCAGCCGCAGCTACGCGTCACTTCAATGGATACTGTTTGGGGTACCGGTCGACCCATAGCCATCTTTGCCTCGTTCAAAAGGAGTCTCTTGAACGGGCCGCTTGGAATAGGGGGCAACCAGGTCGTTGCAACAATATCTTTCTCCCGGATTAGGGCCGGCTTCTCCTCATTCAGCCTTTGGTTTATACTCTTCAAGATCGGCTGGACCATCAGTGCCAGAGCGCCTCGGGCCTCCAGTGCCCGCCGCTCCAAATTGAAATCCACTGTCAAGGCGGCCGTCTTAAGTAGCTGGGTCATTAAACCCCCATTTTTCGGGGCGGTTATAGAGTTATCGGCCAGAACCGCAAGAACAGATAACATTAAGACAAGATGGTCCTTCTACGAAGGCGGTGATAGAGTGACTGAAGTCGTGCTGGCCTATTCGGGAGGCCTGGATACCTCTGTATGCATACCGCTCTTGAAGGAGCGCTACGGCTTTGACAGAGTCGTAACCGTCCTGGTCGACGTTGGCCAACCCATTGAGGATATAGAGCGGGGGAATAAGCGTGCCAAGCAGCTTGCAGATGAACATTACGTCATTGATGCCAAGAAAGAATTCGTGGAAAAGTACTTGTTCCCGCTCATAAAGGCCAACGGCTCTTACGAGGGGTACGTCCTGGGAACGGCCATAGCTAGGCCTCTGATCGCCAAGAAGGCAGTGGAGATCGCCGAACAAAAGGACATAAAGAACCTTGCTCACGGCTGCACAGGTCGGGGTAACGACCAGCTAAGGTTCGAGGCGGTCTTTAGGTGCACCCCATGCCGGGTGATTGCTCCCATGAGGGAGTTGGATCTTGCAAGGGAGTGGGAGATAGAGTACGCGAGAGAGCACGGGATCGACGTTCCTGTCTCCAAAGAGAGGCCTTGGTCTATCGATGAAAACCTGTGGTCCAGGTCCATAGAGGGCGGAAAGCTGGAGGACCCCTATTTTGAGCCTCCTGAGGAGATCTATGCCTGGACCAAGAGGCCGGATGCGAGCAAGCCACCTGTGGTTATAGAGATAGGATTCGAGCAGGGCGTTCCAGAAACCCTCGATGGCGCGCAGATGGATGGCGTCGAGCTGATCCGCGAGTTGAACAGGGTTGCGGGCGAACAGGGCGTAGGCAGGACGGACATGGTGGAGGACAGGGTCCTAGGGCTCAAGGCGAGGGAGAACTATGAGCACCCCGCGGCAACAGTCCTTCTTGCCGCTCACAAGGATCTGGAGCATCTTGTCCTATCCCGAGCTGAGCTGCGGTTCAAGACAGCAGTTGACGATGCCTGGTCAGAGATGGCCTACATGGGCCTAGTGGACGACCCGCTGTACTCCGACTTGAACGCCTTCATCGACCAGAGCCAGCAGAGGATGAACGGCTCAGTCAGGATGAAGCTATTCTGCGGCAGCGCCATTCCCGTTGGCAGACGGTCTCCGGACGCACTATACTCCCAGGAGATGGTCTCCTTTGACTCACAAACGCTGAGCCAGCGCGATGCAGAGGGCTTTGCCAAGTACCACGGGTTCCAGGCCCGGCTCCTAAAACGAAAATGCAGTTGAAAGGGCAGGATTTATTTGACATCACGCCCTTAATAATTTAATATGGCCAGGCTCGTAATATCCGAGGACGCCAGGTCGGAAGACCTGGCTCCACTAGCTCTGGCGGTCAACGAGATCGTCAGGCTGCCCATTACACTTCGAAGTGCGGATTATCCAGGAGTTAGAGTAGAGAAGGGCAAAGTACTTGACGCCAGCTACAGCGGCCCGATTTTGGAGGAGGTGCTGCAGACCGGAAGGTCGGTGCATACCATTCCGGAAAGAGGAGCCTACAAGGGAGTTCCAGTTTCAGTCGCTCCAATTGTCGTAGAAGGTAAGACCGTTGCAGCCATTGGAGTGGTGGATGTCGTGGGGACTATCGACCTACCAAAGGTCTTTGGCGCTTATGCGAACATAGTTCGACAGGTCTCAGAGAATAAATGAAGATCAGGAGAGCCGAGCCAAAGGATCTTTCCTCCATCGTGGAGATCGAAGGGCTTTGCTTTCCGAAGGAAACTGCTTTCCCTGCAGGGATGTTCGTCTACTTGATCACGTACTCTGTTTCCTTGGTCGCCTGTGAGCCTGAGGACAGAGTCCTAGGATTCATAATTGGATACACCTCAGGTCGTGGCGGGGCAGTCTACACTCTGGACGTTCATCCGGCCCACAGGAAGAAGGGTGTTGGCAGCAAGCTCGTCCGCGCCATGGAGGAGGAGCTGCAGGCCCAGGGAGCCAGAGCCATCCGGCTGGAGGCCGCTCTAGAGAATCCCGAGGCGAGGGAGCTTTACCGTAAGGCGGGCTACCGCGAGCGGGAGCTGGTCAGGAACTACTACGGTAGGGGGAAGGATGCAGTGAGGATGTGGAAAGCGCTGGACGCGAATGGGACTGATATAAATTAACCGCAAGGTTTATCTAACTTTAGGTTACTATCTTGGAGTTTATTAAGTGATGATCTTGGACCCTGTCGAGCTTCTGGATATATTGGGAAACGAGAACCGGAGACGAATTCTTCAGCTACTCTCTTTCCGGCCCTTCTACTTCAACGAGATGGCAAAACGCCTGGATGTTGGGCCGAAAGCGGTTATAGACCACCTGGAGATGCTGGAGCGAGCTGGCCTGATCGAATGCTACCACGACCAGAGCCGAAGGAAGTACTTCAGGATTGCCAGGAAGACTGTGGTGGAGATTGCCGTATCCCCCCACTCCTACGGCGTCAGGGCCTACCGATCGGAGAGTACATCTGGCATGGACTCCTCGGAGCCCAAAGATCTTCGGGTGCTGCAGGAAGAGCTGGGCCGGATTGAGGACCAACGCTGCAACCTGAGAAAGCAGCTCGAGGAGATCGAGGCCAGGGATATGGAGATAAAGCGCCATGCTGCCGCTGAAATCCAGATCTACGCCCATGACAATCTGGAAGCGGAGATATTGGTTGCCCTCCTATCTGGAGGATCAAGCACTGAATATTTGGCCGAAAGGTTGGAGGTCCCTGCGGTCTTGGTGGAGGAGAGCCTGAAAGGAATGTTGTCTCGTGGCGCTGTTAAGCTCACCGGTGGGGTATGGAGCATTTGACAACAACTCGAGGTAAGTCTCCGGTGGATGCGATTGAGCCTGCCCGGCTTAAGGTGGCAGAAGCCTATCATAGAGATGCGGGAAAGGGAATAGCCAGGCTAGGCCTAGATGCATTGAACCGTCTAGGGGCAGAAAACGGCGACGTTTTGGAGATAACAGGCAAAGAGAGAATATGCACCGTTGCCTGGCCTGGAAATCCTGAGGACTCGCCTGACATAATAAGAATAGATGGAAACACCAGGGCCAACCTGGGAGTAGGAATAGATGCCTGGGTACAGGTGACCAAGATTGAGGCCAGGCCCGCCAGGAAGATAGTCCTGGCCCCCACCCGCCAGATAAGGCTCATTGGCGGCCCTCAGTACCTGCTCCGTATGCTGGAAGGCCGGCCAGTGGTCAAGGGCGAACAGATCCGGGTGGAGATGATAAACAACTCCCTGTCTCTGGTTGTGGTAAGCACCGTGCCCTCTGGTCCGGTTATAATAACCAACGACACCATCATAAGCATAACAAGGGAGACTCTGGATGAGCTGTCACTGCATGTGCGGGAGATCTCCTATGAGGACATCGGCGGTCTCTCTCGAGAGATTCGGGATATCAGAGAGATGATCGAGGTGCCCTTGCGGCACCCGGAGCTTTTCGCAAAGCTAGGCATAAATCCGCCGAGGGGAGTCCTGCTTCACGGCCCTCCCGGCACTGGCAAGACATTGATCGCGAGAGCAGTGGCCAGCGAGACCGATGCCAACTTCATCTCCATATCCGGCCCGGAGGTAGTATCCAAGTTCTATGGAGAGTCAGAGGAGCGGCTCCGCCAAATCTTTGAGGAGGCCCAGAAGGCTGCACCGTCCATAGTTTTCATCGACGAGATCGACTCCATAGCACCCAAGCGCGAGGAGGTCTCAGGCGACATGGAAAGAAGGGTTGTAGCTCAGCTTCTGGCCCTGATGGACGGTCTGTCATCAAGGGGAGAGCTGATCGTCATTGCCGCTACCAACAGGCCCAATGCGCTGGACCCGGCAATAAGAAGAGGCGGGCGTTTCGACCGAGAGATCGAGATAGGAATACCCGACAAGAACGGACGGCTAGAGATTCTATACGTCCACACCAGAGGGATGCCCCTGGACGACAACCTGGACCTCAAAGAGATCGCCGAGATCACCCACGGCTTCGTTGGGGCCGACCTCTCATCCCTGTGCAAAGAGGCGGCAATGCGAACGCTGAAGAGGGCGCTGCCCGACCTGGACGTCAAGGAGGATATACCTGCGGAGGTCTTGGAGAACCTGCGAGTTACAAAGGACGACTTCTACGCGGCACTGAAGAAGATCGAGCCCAGCGCTCTGCGAGAGGTCTTTGTAGAGATCAGCGAGGTGCACTGGCGAGACGTGGGCGGCCTCGATGACGCCCAGCAGGCCCTTACCGAATCTGTGGAGTGGCCCATCAAGTACCCAGAGGCGTTCGAGTCCACAGGGATAAGACCACCCAGAGGGATTCTTCTGTATGGGCCACCTGGAACTGGCAAGACTCTGCTTGTTCGGGCCCTGGCAACGGAGAGCGAGATGAACTTCATAAGCATAAAGGGGCCAGAGCTTCTGTCCAAGTGGGTTGGCGAGTCGGAGCGAGCGGTCCGGGAGATCTTCAGGAAGGCCAGGCAGGCCTCACCATCCCTGATATTCTTCGACGAGCTGGACTCTGTAGTTCCTGCTCGCGGCAGCGGCACAGAGACGCACGTGACAGAGAGGGTAGTCAGTCAGTTCCTGACCGAACTTGACGGCCTCGTGGAGCTGAAGGACGTTGTCGTCCTGGCGGCTACAAACAGGCCCGACCTGGTGGACAGATCCCTGCTTCGGCCTGGACGGTTCGATCGACTAATTTATATTCCCCTGCCGGACATAGTTTCCCGGAAGGAGATACTCAAGATTCACCTCTCCAAGATGCCCATTTCAGAGAATGTAACCGTTGAATGGCTTGCCGAGATCACCGAGAATTACAGCGGGGCTGATATAGAGAACCTGTGTAGAGAGGCAGGAATGCTGGCCCTGAGAGAGCACATAAAACCGGGCATGAGCAAAGAAGAGCTCATACTGGATGATATTACGATTAACAAAGACCATTTCGAGAAAGCTTTAGAGCGGATTAAGCCGCACCTTTCCAGAGAGATGCTGGAAGAGTATACCCAGATGATAAGGGATTTCGAGGTGTTATAGGGCTTTGATAAAAAAGTTGACGAATTTAAAGCCTGATCCAGGGCACCAGATATATAGTCCAGAAGGATCAAACAAAGACGGATTAAAAGAATACGGGTTAAAAGAAGATGGATCAAAAGAAGTTAAGAAGGCCGAAAGCTTGACAACAGACGATACCAAAGAGTTCCTGGGAGATATCGAATTCGAGGACACGAGCAGCATCAAAGTGCCCGATAATCTCATAGACCAGGTGATCGGCCAGGATGAAGCAGTAGAAGTCATAAAGAAGGCTGCCCACCAGAGGCGCCACGTCATGCTCATCGGCTCCCCGGGAACGGGAAAATCAATGCTAGGAAAGGCCATGAGCGAACTGCTTCCGGTCGAGGAGCTTCAGGATGTCCTGGTATACCACAACCAGGAGGACAATAATGCTCCGCGGGTACGAGTTGTGCCGGCAGGCAGGGGCAAACAGATAGTTGATGCCCAGAAGATGGAGGCAAGGAAGAAGGTCCAGACCCGAAACATGTTCTTCATGCTCATAGTTATGGGCCTTTTAGTCTACGCCTACTACACTGGCCAGCTACTCTTCGGCGTCATAGCTGCAGCGCTGATCTTCCTTTCCATGCGATACATGATGCCGAAAGAAGACGCACTGATACCTAAGCTCCTCGTGGACAACAACGGAAAGAAGAAGGCCCCATATGTTGATGCCACTGGTGCTCACGCTGGCGCACTCTTGGGCGACGTTCGGCATGATCCGTTCCAGTCCGGCGGATTAGAGACGCCTTCGCACGAGAGAGTTGAGTGCGGAGCCATTCACAAGGCCCACAAGGGAGTCTTGTTCATCGACGAGGTCAACACTCTGAGGCTCGAGGCTCAACAGAGCCTATTGACTGCGCTTCAAGAGGGCGAGTACCCCATAACTGGACAGAGCGAACGCAGCTCAGGCGCGCTTGTCAGGACTGAGCCGGTACCCTGCAACTTCATCATGATCGTAGCAGGAAATCTGGATGCAGTCCAGGGCATGCACCCAGCCTTGAGGTCACGCATAAAAGGTTACGGTTACGAGATCTACATGCGAGACAGCATGGACGACACCCTGGAGAACCGCAATAAGCTGATCAGGTTCGTGGCTCAGGAGATCATCCGGGATGGAAAGATACCCCACTTCACTAACGATGCCGTGGTGGAGATCATCCGGGAGGCCAAGAGGAGAGCAGGCAGGAAAGGCCACCTGACTCTCATGCTCCGTGACCTCGGAGGCCTGATAAGGGTTGCAGGCGATGTGGCCAGAGCTGAGGGGACGACCCTCGCCGATGCCCGACACGTTCTACAGGCTAAGAAGATGGCCAGGTCAGTGGAGCAGCAGCTTGCCGACAGGTACCTTGAAAGACGCAAGGACTACAGCATGTTCAGGTCTTCCGGAGACGAGATTGGCAGAGTCAACGGGCTGGCAGTCATGGCCGACTCGGGAATTGTTCTGCCCATAATGGCGGAGGTCACACCCGCCCAGTCAAAGGAAGAGGGCAGGGTCATAGCTACGGGCCGATTGCAAGAGATCGCCAAGGAGGCGGTCACCAACGTCTCTGCCCTGATCAAGAAGTTCCAGGGAGACGACATAACCAACAAGGACGTCCACATTCAGTTCATTGGGACATATGAGGGCGTGGAAGGCGACAGTGCCTCTATATCCATAGCCACAGCGGTCATCTCAGCCCTCGAGGGCATACCTGTCAAACAGAATGTTGCAATGACAGGCTCCCTGTCTGTCCGGGGCGACGTCCTGCCGGTCGGCGGCGTCACCCAGAAGATCGAGGCGGCGGCTCAGGCGGGAATCAAGACCGTTCTGATACCCAGGTCCAACATGGGCGACGTCCTTTTGGACGATTCCTACAAGGACAAGATCGAGATAATCCCCGTCTCTACCATTGGGGAGGTCTTCGAGTACGCCATGGGTGGCCAGAAGACCAAGCTGATAGAGAAGCTCAAGAAGTTCGCTACGGAGAAGAAGATAGGCATCAGCCTCCCTGAGCCTATCGTTCCTCCATTGCCATCCCGGAGCCTGTAATGAGATGTCGGAATTCTATGACCTTCGCATCCTGAAGGGCAGCCGAACCAGGATCGTCTTGGACAATGGCAAATTGGAGGAGATCTCCGAGGCCCCTTTCCAGGGTGCAGCGGTTCGTGCCCTGTCTGGGGGAGCCTGGGGCTTTGTAACCACCGATGCAGTCGAGGGGCTGGAGGACAAGATCGAGCTGGCCAAGAGGATCGCCAGGAAAATCGATCGTCATGAGGACCTGAGACTGGCCGAGGCTCCAGCAGGCAAGAGCGTTAACGTCCCTGTAAAGAAGAATCCGCGAGACTTGTCCCTGGAAGAAAAAGTTGAGCTTCTGAAGGAGATCGAGAACGCCGCGAAAGTCAAGGGCGTCTCGTCAACCCAGGCGGTTTATTCCGAAGTCGAGCTGACCACCGGCTACCGGAGCTCGGAAGGTCTGGACCTGGAGTCGAAGATGACCAGGATGGCTTTTTTCATAAGCGCTATTGCCAGCAGGAACGGCCTGATCCAGGGAAGCGGCGAGGGGCGTTCAGGCATAGGCGGACTGGAGATCTTCGAGCGGGAGAACCCGGTTGAGCTTGCCAGGTCAGTTGGCCAGACGGCTGTTTCCCTTCTGGACGCCACAGTGCCCAAAGGCGGATCTTTCCCTGTTATTCTCGACCAGGAGCTGGCCGGGGTATTCGTCCATGAGGCTGTCGGCCACGCCACAGAGGCTGACATAATCCTGGAAGGCGGTTCCTGTCTTGAGGGCAAGCTTGGCCAGCAGATCGGCTCGCAGATGGTCACCGTCAAGGACGATCCGAGCCTGATGCAAAACGGCTACTACCCCTTCGACGACGAGGGCAGCGTCTCCCAGGAGACTGTTCTAGTCAAGGAGGGCATCCTGAACTCCTACCTCCACAGCCGGGAAACCGCAGGACGGATGGGCGGCGTGCCCAGGAACGCAAGGGCGCAGGGAATCGATAGACCAGTTGTACGCATGTCCAACACCTACATCGCCAACGGCGACCGTAAGGTGGACGAGATCTTCGAGGAGCTTGGCGACGGCGTGTACCTCATGGGAAGCCGGGGCGGCCAGGTCAACACAGCCGAGGGCGTGTTCCAGTTCAATGCCAAGCGCGGCTACCTGGTGGAGAAGAGCGAAAAGACCAAGCTTCTCAGGGACGTTTCGCTAACCGGAAAGATCCTGGAGATCATGAAGGACATCCGGGCGGTGGGCAACGACCTGAAGTTCAACTCCGGGAGATGCGGAAAGGCAGGACAGCTAGTTCCCGTAAGCGACGGATCGCCGCACCTGCTGATCGAGAAGGCGACGGTGGGCGGGGCAGGATAAGAGCTTTTGGTCAACTGCGATTGAACTCAATTTTTTAAATATTGTTCTGAGAAAATCTGAGCTTTGGCAGCCGCGGGCGTTAGGGCAATATAGTCAACGCTAGGTGCATATTTGCATCGTCATAGTGATTACGCCTAAACTTCGTAGACAAGTGGGAAAAAATATATACGATATCAATGATATGAGGAGAAGTATGAGCGATAACATTGACGAAGTCGATTTGAAAATCCTGGAAGCCATTGCAGAATTAAAGGTTTCTTACCCAAATGCTGACAAGATCAAAGCGGTGGTTAGAATAGATCCAGAAGAGCTTGGAGCGCGCTTGGGAGGACTAGAATCAGAGGGACTCGTCAAAGCTCTGAAGGGGGCCCACATGCCGGGGGTCAGTCTTCCTAACGGTACATATGCAGCAGGCCTAACCGATATGGGACGACTAAGGCTGATAAAAAGTAAGTAGTAAATCTTCGCCGGGGACTATATCAAAAAATAAATTACTCGGTTTCATTTCTTCACAATTATAGGAAAACTTAGGAGGAGCATAATGCCTGATGCTCTGAGAAATGTCGGCTCTGAAGAAATCCTTGATGCAATCAGGGCGAACTTGCCCATAAACTACGAACATGTTCGTATCCAAGGGAATCTCGACATAAGTGAGTTGGATTTGCCTACGGATCATGCTGAACTAACTTGTCCTAAAGTCTATGGCCTGCTAGAAACCAAAAAAATCGTAACGTCATCAATAAAAATCAAGGATTCAGTCATTGAGGGAGTTGTAAACTTCGATAATGTAATCTTCCAAGAAACCTTCATGCCCGATTG
>PMNG01000166.1 GCA_003162615.1 Methanothrix sp.
CAATCATTTCAGGACTATACAGTGAAGTATGCAATATTACTACAATACAAATCTATACGACCCAAATTGTGAATTATGCTCAAGTTTGGACTTGAATAGCACATTGATATTTCTTTCGAGGTAGAGCTTCAAAACGTTGTCTACGAAAGAGTTCCAAAAGATCTTTATAAGTAATCAATAGTTCGATGATGCTATTTTCATCTTTTACATTGCTCCACAAAAGGATAGCTGCCCTAATTTGGTGGTCGTAAATGCCTATTAAAAAGAGAGCACAGCGTCCTTCGGCCTTAAAGCCTAAGGATCTGCGTTCAAACGAACGTGTTTCCAAATCATTTCTTAACAGGCCAGATGGGAGCTACGATCCTGCCATAAACCTCATTGAGGACCTGGGCTAGACCAGTGTATATGGCGGAGAATCCGCAGATGATGCCCTCGAAACCAGCTATTGTAGATATCGAGGCATTGCCTGTTGCCTCTCCAAGTGCCAGCAGGAAGAACAGGATAGTTAGAGATCCAAAAACGAGTTGCAATGCCCTGTTAAGCTTCAAGGTGCCTATGAACATGACTAGGGTGAATAGCCCCCACATGAAGAGATAGGCAGCCATAGCAGTCCCGGATGCCGCTGTACCCAAGGCCATCTTGGGCAGGACTATCAGGCCTACAAGCGTTAGCCAAAATAGGCCGTAAGATGTAAACGCAGTAGCTCCAAAAGTATTGTTCTTCTTCCATTCCATTATTCCTGCAATTATTTGAGCCAGGCCTCCGTAGAAGATTCCCATGGCCAGTATCATGGTATTGAGGTCGAAGTAGCCGGCGTTATGCAGGTTCAGAAGCACCGTTGTCATTCCGAAACCTAGCAGGCCCAAAGGTGCAGGGTTGGCAGAGACGTCTTTTATCTTTACTAGAGCTTCACTTGATTTCTGCTCGATTTGCAAGTAACAATCCCTCCTGGGATAAGCATGGCAGTTTTAAATATTTATTTGTTACCCTTAAGATATAAATGAAAAATAGTTATAAACGCTTTAATAATGTAAGATAGAGCCAATGTTTATCAATGTAAAATAGTATATAAATACAAAAAGATGAAAAAGTAAAGATGACAAATTAACAAACAGGGCTAAAATCTTTTTTGCTTTTTCAGGTCCAGGCGAATAGCTGAGTGGGTGAATCCATCATTTCTTGAATTGATGCTTGAATTTCCCAATACTATCGAATCCCCAGTAAGTAGATCAATTTCAATGTTGTTGTAAATCTATTGAACAATTATCAAAATGTAATAATATATGAGCTTATTATACAATATAACATATCTTTCGTAACGACAACTTCCAAATAGAGCGGTCCGACCAGTTCACCTACGTTTGCAGTTATAAAATATCATTCCACATGTCTGAACTGCGGAACTCGTGCTCGCCAGCTAATATATTATCCCTATTTTATTGGTATACTAAGACGATTTCTTTTTCCAATTCGGGGGATTCACTTCCTTATAAAATTCATAAATTCATATAGAGTAAAATTTATATATGATGGAGTATAAGGATACGTTGGATCCGGGGTTATTCTATGGCTATTAAGTCATCCATCCCCTCAAGATGAATGAACCCGGATCCTCCCCTCGAATCCTTGAATTGTAGATGCATAAACTTGTAAATCTCCTGGTTCGATCGGATTAATCCTTTTAAATCGATCATCAATGGTGAGATCATGATAGAGCTCAATACCAGAAAGGAGGTCGAAGTGATAGATGTGACCTTCTATGTTGAAAAAGCTATAGAAGAGAGCAGCATCGAACAGGGGATCTGTCTGATCTACACCCTTCATACGACCACCGGAATTGTGGTTAACGAGGCAGAGCCGGGATTAATCCGGGATATGACAAGTCTGGTGGCCTCTCTGGCCCCGAAAGGTGCCGGATACCTCCACGATCGGTTTGGTGGCAATGCCCATGCTCATCTCCAGGCGATGCTTCTCGGAAATAGTGCGGTGATTCCAGTAGAGGGTAAAAGATTGATCCTGGGAACTTGGCAGAAGATCCTATTTGTCGAGCTTGACGGTCCCAGGAAGCGATGGGTTTGCGTCAAGCTCATTGAAGAATAAATGAGGCTAAAGAAGCAAAGGGGAGGGCACGAATGCTTCCAATGCTTCATCGCCCTGGTAGCTTTTTCTCTATAGGCTTTCTATCGACCTTCTAGCGGATTTGGGTACCAGTATTCTGGGTCATCTCTCTGAAGGCCGCCATAAGCTCTTTGGTTATTGGGCCAGGCTTTCCAGTGCCGATGACCCTGCCATCTACCTTTGTGACAGGGGCGACCTCAGCCGCTGTTCCTGTGACAAAGATCTCGTCCCCGGTGTACAGGTCGAATAGTCCCAGGTCGCGCTCAAGGACCTCGTATCCTTTGCCAGTAGCGATTTCCATGACCGCCGCTCTGGTTATGCCCTTGAGATTATTTATTGTGAAGGGAGTGTAAACCTTCCCATCCTTGACTATGAATATGTTATCNNATGGCCGTAAGGCCGACCTCATAGAGGTCTCCGTACATAGCGCCCCACTCTGTCGCCATGATGATAACAGTGGCAGCGCTGCATTTGTTCGGATCCAGACCAAGATCACCTATTCCGCGAGTGACTATGGGGCGAATGTAAGCATCCTGGAGGTTGTTCTTGCGCAGGGTTCCTAGAATAGCCTCGGCCATCTCCTGGCGGGACATGGGTATGCATAGAGCAATGGCCTGGGCCGAGTCGAAGAGCCTCTCGACGTGATCCTCAAGCCTGAAAACCCGCCCTCCATAAGCCCTGATACCTTCGAAGACACCGTCGCCGTATAGGAAACCGTGATCGAAGACCGAGATAGAGGCCTCCTCCGCTGGGACGAACTTACCATTTATATAAATAAGATTCATGGGCATCCTCCACTCGAACAATTGCCAAGAATAAATGCATTTTGATCGTGTTAGAATCGATCAATGAGAATCGATGGGTTTATTACTAAAGGAGAGAAGCTTGAAGGCTACTCTTTGTGGGGTTTAGAGCTATGGCAATACTTGGTTTCGTGGTCTCGGAGTTCAACAGGGATATCACATATCAGATGGAGCTGCTGGGCAAGGAACATGCCCAGTTCTTGAACGCAGAAGTAGCGTCCGTTCTCTACGTTCCCGGCGTGTACGACATGCCACTGGCTGTCCGGAAGCTGCTTCGTCGCGACGACATCGATGCGGTAGTGACTATAGGCACAGTGATCCAGGGAGACACAGGACACGACGAAATCGTTGCTCAGCACGCGGCCAGGAAGCTCATGGATCTCTCATTGGAGTTCGATAAGCCTGTTACCTTAGGAATTTCCGGCCCTAAGATGTCCAGGGCCGATGCTCATAAACGCGTTGATTATGCCAAGAGGGCAGTGGAGGCTGCGGTCAAGCTGGTAACTAGGCTGGAGGGAGATTGAGTTGGTATCGGAAAGGATAGCCAACATTCACGAGTCCACCACCCTGAAGATCTCAGCCATGGCCAAGAAGCTGAACAAGAGCGGCCTGGATGTGATCGATCTTGGCGTGGGTGAGCCAGACTTCGCCACCCCGCAAAACATCTGCGAGGCCGGGTGCAACTCCATCAGAAATGGTGAGACTCACTACGCACCTACCAGCGGAATTGCGGAGCTAAGGCAAGCCATTGCCGAAAAACTCTGCGATGAGAACAAGCTTGCGGTCACCGCTGACGATGTCGTAGTCACTCCGGGTGCCAAAATGGCTGTATTCGCTACAGTCCAGGCGCTTATGCAGGAGGGCGACGAGTGTGTCCTTATCGGCCCGTCCTGGGTGAGCTACGAGCCGTGTGTGGCTTTTTCCGGCGGGCACGTCGTCTGGGGCCAGGTTGACGAAGACTTCATGCCGGTCGATCTTGCCGAGACAATTACCAGAAAGACCAAACTTATCCTCATGAACTCCCCTTGCAATCCCACAGGTGCCGTCTTCGATCGCAAAATCCTAAAGGAGATCAGTGACCTGGCCGTGGACCACGACCTCTTTGTCGTATCTGACGAGATCTACGAGAAGATAATTTACGATCGTGAGCACATAAGCATAGGATCGCTTCCGGGCATGGAGGACCGAACGGTTACCATCAATGGATTTTCCAAGTGCTACGCCATGACCGGTTGGCGTCTTGGCTATTTAACAGGCCCCAAGGAGACTCTGAAGTGGGTAACCAGGCTGTTATCCCATTCCGTCTCGCAGGCCACAACCTTCGTGCAAAGGGCCGGGGTAGAGGCCTTGAGAGGACCTCAGGATGCCGTCAAGGCCATGAGGGCCGAGTTTTGCGACAGAAGAGATCTCTTTGTCTATGGTCTGCAGAGGATGGGGATTATTTGTAACCTGCCAGGAGGAGCATTTTACGTCTTCCCGAACGTGTCAAAGTTTGGCGGAGGGGATGTTTTTGCTGACAAGCTTCTTAAGGATGCCCTGATCGCTGCCACTCCCGGATCAGCCTTTGGGCCTGGGGGAGCAGATTATGTGCGCATCTCTTATGCTGCCTCACAGGAACGGCTAAAGGAGGCGCTGGTGCGGATAGAGAAGATGCTTAAGTAGGATGCTCTTCTACCGTCATAACATGCAGCTTGACGACAGTCTAAGAAAATTGGCCGAGGAATCGGGGGCAGACTTCTTTGGGGTGGCCGACCTCTCGCTGGCCAGGGATTTCATAATTTCTCAGGGTGGGCTAGAGATAGGAGGTTATCCTAGGGCCGTCTCCATCGGCATTGCTCTTCTTAATCCCATAGTCGATCAGCTCCCCAATCGTGCCGAGACTGCTGCTGCCATCGAATACAGGCATCATGCTTATGATGTTATAAATGAGCGGCTGGACAGCATCGCCTCAAGACTCAGCAGCGTCCTTCAAAAGGAGAACTACAGGGCTTATCCGGTTCCTGCAGCTAAAAGGATAGACGACGAGCGGATCTGCGCTATCTTTTCCCATAAACTGGCTGCTCATCTGGCTGGCCTAGGCTGGATAGGTAAAAGCTGTCTGCTGATAACACCAGACGCCGGTCCGCGAGTTCGCTGGGCAACTGTACTTACCGATGCCCCTCTGAAGCCCACAGGCCAGCCCATGCAGGAACGGTGTGGGGACTGCCGGGAGTGCGTCCAGGTGTGCCCCGTGGGAGCCATCACCGGGCGACCCTTCCGGGAAGACGAGCCGCGGGAGGCCAGATACGATGCTCGCAAGTGCGAGAGCTACCATAAAGGGTTGGAGAGGAAATTGGGCGTTGGCGTCTGCGGGATGTGCCTGTACGTATGCCCACACGGCCGCCATCGAGAGCAACAACCTAACAGCCCAAAGTTGCTCTAGAGCATCGCTAAAGCTAGCTCATGGAGCAATCTGAGTGACAGCCAGCTGCCACTCGGTGCTGTGAAGTCCAACTGTGGTCCAGTAGACCTCTTTGGTCACATTTTTATCATGGGCTTTGGTGAGGAAGACGTAAGCCCCAATTCCGGACCGCTCTTCGACCATCGTCCTGCCTAGATTCAGAAGCTGTGGATATGGCTTATAAATGGGATCATCGAATAGCATCTTTCCGACTTGGCTGGGGTCTGGATCGTAGAGCACCAGGCCGTCTTTCTGAATTAGCCAGGCGCTGTAGTTTGTTCCCTTAAGCTTTGGCGAAATTATGGCTCCTAAAAAGTCGCCAGGCTTAATGCTGACACTGATTCCTCCCATGAACGCTCCCGAAGGAGAGAATACAGGATAAAGCACAATGAATGCATTGAAGCCCTCTACAAGGGGAAAAACCGGGCTGAGAAGCGGGTTCTTGGTCTTTAAAAAGCGAACTGTGGCCTCCTGCTTGCTGATATCGGCACCCTCCGAGCCGTAGTAAATTGCGGGCTCTGCTGCCACGATCTTACCTTCCGGGCTTATGGTTACCGCTTCAGCGATATGGTGACTTGAGTTGGTCAAATTTTGCAGGATCTTCCTGGCATTCGTACCTTCAAGTCCGACAACAGAAAGCTGCCCAGATGCGTCAGCTACTGCCGTATCCATATCGTTCAGGCTGCCCTGTATGTCGGCCTGCTGCTGTATCAAGAAAAATGCCATCTGGCCGTCTGGTTTAAGTTCGCCTAAAGTTTGTCCGCTCGTTGCATTCTGGTCTGAAGCCAAGACGTTTACCGCAAGCAGTATGCAAATAAGGATGATAGAGACAAAGAAACACACGCTTTTCCTCATCATTTCGCTCAGAACTCCCTGATCTTTAATGCCTTCCGATTTCAAGTGTAAAGTATTTAACTTTTTCATTTTTTTCTTTGGTTGAAATAAGGACTGATGTTAACCGGATGGCTCATTATGGAGACGAAATTGCGCAAGGGATCGGTTCGATAGTGGTAAAGTTGTTGCCAGTCGGAATTAACAATTTCATCGCCGCAGACTGTGCCATCAGCTTCTCTACGCAGCCTGTTTTTCTCTAGAAATTCATTCGCATTTTCAGTTATCTGCTTAACGAGCTTCAGCCCCGTCAGCTCACTCGATCTTCCTGGCGGCAACCTCAATGGCTCGAATAACGCTGTCCTTCGGTATTATGGTGGCCACTGGGATGGAGAGCAGCTTCTCCACCGTTGGGCTGACGATTGGAGCACACACCAGAGCTGACGCCCCGTCTCGCTCTGCCCTAACGGCGGCGATGATGGCCTCTTCTATGGTGGTTGCGGAGTACTCCCGAAGGGTGAGCATCTTGTCCCCAATGCGCATCTTTTTTTCGCTGATCTTGTCCAGGACAGGCCGGGCGGCGATGATGGCTATGAAGTTGCCGTCGGAGCCCTCCAGTAGTTTTATAGTCTTGACGATTTGCCTTAAAGTAGTGATATTGGGCTCCCGATGACCGGATAGAATCTTGTAGAGGGTCGACTGAGGTATCTCCGAAGCCTTGGAAAACTCCCTGGCACTCAGGCCGAGATCGGAGAAGACTTCCTTTAAGGCTTCTCTCATTCTCTCATCCGACTCAAACGCCGCCTTCATTACTCTATCCGCATTTGGCATACTATTGGGTTGATTACTGCAAGATATTTCTACTTTTGGGTTCAATTGGCTTTAACGAGGCAAAGCATTAATGTCCATTCTGCGGTTTATTTGGGCCAATCGTATTTTCGAAAAGCTACTTTTGTACAAACAGGACAAAATTTAGCCCCAGATAGAAAAAGTTATATTCTGCACTGCCGGAAAACGTCATTATGGGCGAATATCTGGTCAGGTGCGTGAGCGATGGATCAGTGCAGCCACCCTACGCCCTGAACTGCTCTTCCGATAACTCTCTTTTGCGGGCGGACTATGCTGCCAAACGGCTAGAGCTAAAGCCCTTTCCTGGAATTTGGAGGTTCTACGATTGGCTTCCTCTGAATGAAATAATGCCCGAAGCGTGGGAAGGCAGTGCAACCTACAGGAGCAGCGGACTGGCCGCCGAAATTGGCCTCGAACAACTCTACATCAGCTTCAACGGCTACTGGCCAGAGAGAGGAGCAAGGTTGAAGACCTGTAGCTTCAAGGAATTGGAGGCGCTTCCGACAATGCAGCGGCAAAGAGAGCGCGGTGATGGTTCGACACTGGTGGTTGCCTCGGCAGGAAATACGGCCCGAGCTTTTGCCGAGGTGGCCTCGATGACCAGGCAGCCTCTAGTTCTGTTTGTTCCCGAGAAGGCGATTCCCAGAATGTGGATAACTGTGGAGAAAGGTCCTGTCACTCTGTTTTCCGTTAAAGGGGACTACTACGACGCCATCTCCATGGCTGAGGAGGTTCAGTCCCGGCCCGGCTTCCTTCCCGAAGGTGGAGCGCGGAACATCGCCCGGAGGGACGGGATGGGCACTGTCATGCTGGACGCGGCCCTGAAGATAGGCAGGATTCCTGATCACTACTTCCAGGCAGTGGGAAGCGGCACTGGCGGCATATCCGCTTGGGAAGCATCCATGCGGCTGATCGTGGATGGCCGTTTCGGGTCGAATCTTCCTAGGCTCCACCTTGCCCAGAACGTTCCTAACGCGCCGATATACTACGCCTATAACTGCCAAAAGCCGGCAGCATGCTGTGCTGAGATGTTCGACGACGTGCTCTTCAACAGAAGGCCGCCTTACGATATTCCCGGAGGAGTCAAGGATGCCCTTGATGCCACCCGCGGCCGAGTTTACGGAATAACCGACCAGGAGGCTGCAAAGGCAAAGTCTCTGTTCGAGGATACCGAATGCATCGATATCCTGAACGCCCCGAGCGTGGCGGTGGCGGCGTTGGCCGTGGCAGTGCTGTCGGGCGCTGTTAATCCGGAAGATATCATACTTCTCAACATCACCGGCGGAGGAGTGTCCAGGGTCAAAGAGGATTTTGCCCACAACGCGCTCCAGCCGGACGCAGTGGTCTCCCGCTGGGAGGAAGCGGTGGAGTTTTTGGAGAGCGGATCATGAAAACCTTGACTTTGACGATTAAAGGCGGATCTGATAAGGATGGACGAGCTGATGCAGTAAACGAGGTCGAGATCGTAAGCGGAGAAATCATAGGAATAGTAGGCCCGACGGGATCGGGGAAGAGCACGCTTATAGCAGACATCGAGCAGTTCGCACAAGGAGATACGCCTTCAGGCCGCAGTATACTGATCGACGGCGAGGAGCCTGAGCCAACTCTTAGGACTGATCCCCGAAAGAAGCTGGTGGCCCAATTGTCCCAGAACATGCACTTCCTTGCGGACATGTCGGTCGAGGATTTCCTGAGGATGCACGCCAAGAGCCGGGGAAAGAACGGCGATACGGCAAACAAGGTCGTAGAGCTTGCCAACACCCTGACTGGTGAGCCAATAAACCCCGGACATCCCCTTACTATCCTGAGCGGTGGCCAGTCCAGGGCGCTAATGACGGCTGATATAGCTGTGATAAGCGACTCTCCAATTGTGCTAATAGACGAGATCGAGAACGCCGGTATAAAGAAGAAGGAGGCTCTGCACCTTTTGGCTGGCGAGGGCAAGATAGTAGTGGTGGTTACTCACGACCCCATGCTGGCCCTGATGGCATCCCGTAGAATCGTCATGAAGAACGGCGGCATGACAAAAGTGATAAGCACTACCGACCAGGAGCACCGGGTCTTCCTGGATATCGAGAAGGTTGACGGCTGGCTGACCACTCTCCGGGAGACAATAAGACGAGGAGAGGTAGTTGTAGCATGAAGATGGTTGTGACTGCAGGGACTCCGGGCTCGGGCAAGACTTCCGTTCTAATGCACGTCATCCGGGACCTCAAGCGTGTTGGTGTCAAGCCGGCACTCGTTAAGATCGACTGTCTGTGGACCGAGGATGACACGAGGTTCAAAAGATTGGATGTACCTGTGGCTGTCGGTTTATCCAGAGACATGTGCCCTGACCATTACGCCATCTACAACGTGGAGGAGATGTTGGATTGGGCCGCAGAGCAGAATGCCGATGTGCTGTTGAATGAGACCGCCGGCCTGTGTCTCCGCTGCGCGCCCTATCCTGATAGCTGCCTAGCCGTGTGCGTTATAGACGTTACCACCGGTCCGAACACGCCCCTCAAGGTAGGACCTCTTCTAACTACTGCCGACGCCGTGGTAACCACGAAGGGTGACCTGGTCTCCCAGGCGGAGAGAGAGGTCTTCCGGGAGCGCATCCTAGAGGCAAACCCAAGGTGCAGGATCATCGAGGCCAATGGCCTATCCGGCAAGGGCTCTGCAGAGCTGGCTGACCTGATCAGGGGTTGGTCTGACATCTCCGGAGAGATGGTGCTCCGGCACAACCCACCCCTCGGAGTGTGCACGCTATGCACTGGCGAGCTGCGCGTGGCGAAGGATCACCACAGGGGAGTGCTGAGGCACATAGACGGCTTTATGGAATATACTGGTGAGTGATTATGGCTGAAATATCGGAAATGCTGCCAGGGTATAACTGTGGCGAATGCGGTCACAAGCAATGCAGGGATTACGCCGATTTCGTTTCTAGGGATGGAGACGTTAGCAAGTGCCCTTACCTTGAGCAGGAAAGGTTTGCAGACACTAAGGCGGAGATCGTAGAGTTCCTCTCTACTCACAGGGTAGTTGAGGAAAAGATCGGCAAGGACAAAGTCGAAGATATTCCTCTCCAGTGCAAGGGCTGCGAGGAGAGCATCATAGGAGTTATAGATAGGCGAAGAGCCGATTTCAGCCTGGGCCCGATTCCTGGAGAGCCTTCCTGCCGTGAGGACCTATTTCCATTCGGTAGGTCTATCGACATAGGGCCTGGAGACGTTCTGAGGTACAGGCCCCTTGGATGCCCTGTGATACACTTCGCCAGGGTCATGAAGTACAGTAAAGGCATAGCCACAGTCCATCTGGCTGGGCCTCGACACCTTCTGGGCGACAAAAACTTCCAATATAAAGATGTTGGCATATGTATGGTCACCAGCTTCGAGGGATTTATCCAAAAGGGCCGGGTGCCGGATGTGGGGGAGACTGTCAAATTTCTACCAAGTCATTGCATGATGCAGAAGGTCCACTCCGGGGTAATAGTCCACTCCGAGGGGAAGAGGCTCAGGATCGAGGGGATCGATCTGAAAGTATGGTAGCTGGATAGTGAAAATGGTGCGATAAAATCTCCGTGCATATGCCCGTTTGAATCTTTCGCTTGGTATGGTGCATGAATGACTTTATGTGCGGATAAAGTAAAATAGAACTTGCATAACAAATAACTTTCTGTCTTTCAGTAGATCGCATCATTTATTGAAGGACAATGCGATTTTGTAGGCTGGGAAACACTGACCAATTGCCATAAGCAATATTTCGACTTATATAAGAATGATAACGGGAGCAAGTAAAAAGGTCTCAAACCTTATCTGAAGGCATTTTCTTACTATGAAGAACCTTGAAAAATGGAGATACTTATCTAAAGACCTAAATCCATATTCTGTCAAGGTTTTAAGGGAAGTGAGGATATTAAGAAACAATATAGAGGACTATTGGTCCAGTATATTTGCATACAGAGGTTGATGATAAATGATGTACAAACAGAATGAATCAGCGTTGTTTGGCATGACTAAAAACGATATGCTTAATGAAATTGCAGACTTTAGACTTTACATTAAAGGCATGTATCCAGATTCTGTCAAAGCTCTTATAGCAACAAAAGTGATCTGCGACCGATATCTTCCAGGTCGTAGTTCCTTAGAAATAATTGATACCATAAAAGAACCTGAACGTGCTTTGGCTGATGGCATCACCAAAATACCCACCCTGGTAAAACTTTCACCTTATCCTCTCCAGAGTTTATCTAATGAGTTAGAAGATCCGGAGCAGATTCTTGTTACGTTGGGACTTCGGTCTTAAACTTCAAAACTTAATATACAGATAACGGACCATACATGCATCTTCAATGAATATGACCCGGAGACATCCTTTTAAGTGTTAGAGCTAATTTGTAGATATTTTTATCATTTTCTACCATTGGTATATATTGGCGATCTCTTCCAGTAAGGTGTGGCTATTGGATCAACCGAATCTGTCAGTTTATAGTCTTTAACGCAACTTT
>PMNG01000002.1 GCA_003162615.1 Methanothrix sp.
TTAGCAGTATCATCAGCAGCGTTCGCAAGCGAGAATTTGACGGCCCATTTCATCGACGTGGGCCAGGGTGACTCTATCCTTTTGCAGTTCGACGGAAAGAACGTCCTTATCGATGGCGGAATCCAAGAGATGGGTCCAAGGGTGGAAACCTATCTAAGAAACCATGGAGTTTCAAGTCTCGATCTCCTAGTTGCGACTCACCCCCATGAGGATCATATCGGTGGTTTGATAACGATTTTAAAAGACTTTTCTATCAAACAGGTCTTAGACAGTGGCCAACCCGATTCTTCCCAGGTCTACGAAACGTTCCTGACGCTGATTGACCAAAAGAATATCCTCTATAAAGTAGCCCAACGAGGCCAAAAGATAAACCTCGATACAAACCTCAAGATAGATGTTCTTTCACCACCCCCAACCCTCTTTTCAAACGACTTGAACCAGAACTCTATCGTCCTCAAAGTCACTTACAACAAGGTCTCCTTCTTGCTTATGGGCGATGCAGGCTTCGAGGCAGAGAATAGCATCAAGGCTGCCGGTTACGACCTGAAGAGCGATATCCTGAAAGTAGGCCACCACGGCAGCTCCTCGGCTTCCGGCACGTCCTTCCTGGCCAAAGTTAAGCCAGCTATCAGCATCANNCAACGACTACGGCCACCCAACCCAAAAAACCTTGAACGCCCTGCAGAGCATAGGCTCGGAGATCTACAGAACGGATACCAACGGGAATATCGTAATAACCACTGACGGAACCAGCTATTCTATATCTTCTCAGAAGCTTTCTGCGGTTCCGGCCAGCACGACATCTCAAACGAAACCTTCTGCTTATACTCCTACCGTTACGCAGGCATCCAGCCCAATTACAACGCCCTCCTCCACAGTCTCTGGAGGGCCTTTTGTTGGCTCTTCAAAATCCGATAAGTACCACTACCCGAGCTGCAGCGCGACTAAGAAGATCAAGCCTGCAAACCTGGTCACCTTCTCCAGCTCTGCGGATGCCAGAGCACGAGGATATGTGCCATGTGGGATATGTCATCCACCATGAAGGCCGTTATTGACAGGATAGAGGGTAAATTGGCTGTTCTCCTAATGGGCGAAGATGGAAGCATAAAAGTAAACATGCCCTTGATTTTGCTTCCAGAGGGATGCAGAGAAGGAGACGTTCTTGATATCGCAATAAGGAAGGATGAAAAAGCCACAGTAGAGGCCAAAAACCGATCCAAGAATCTCATAGAAAAACTTAGGCGAAAAGGGCAAGATGAGGGTGGAATCATCCAGGATTAGTACTGTGAGCTTGTGGCAGTTTTGGAAATAGCCACCTATGTATCCAAAACCTTTTCGNNGGCATCAATTTCAGCATTCTTTCGCATTAAACTGTTATTTCTGGATTTCGTAATGCTATAATATTTTTGTGGGCACATATCGCCCTGCAAACTGGCCTTGAAGAGGCATATTTGAGATTATTTTTTGAAATAGAAGCAATTGCATCGATATAGTCCGTTTGATGCGCCTAATAAATCCGGGAGCTTAGGTCCAATATTAAAGCAAGTTAAAGGAAGAAGTAAAATGATCTCGATGGGCTTGATAGTTAGGGCTATATTGGCAATCGTCGGCGGTTGGCTGATATGGTTNNTCTTGCTAGTAGTTGGTATACTCTTGTTATTGTATGCGATCAAACCCAATTTCCTGAGGACTAAACGTTGGTGGCAGATCTGGAAATAATCAGATGCCATATAGCACAACTCACCCAAAACATCAGCCAATTTACCCTCAAGCCCGGGGATGAGGAGATCAAGAAAAAGGGCTGGTGGCGGTTCTGGCGATGAAAACAAACTATTTATATTCTAGCCATTCATTGTTTACCGTCAATTATTGACAGGTGAATAATAACATGATAGCCGATACAACTAAGGAAAAGCTAGTGATCTATCGCATATCAGCCGATGGGACAGAGGAAGAGCTTTGCGAACATGAGATAGACCCCACAAAGACCATAGGAGATACACTCTTTGAGATGTCTTTAGAGCAAAGAACCCCATATGAAGCCGCCAGATTCATGCTCAATATGCGTGATGTTAAAGGCAACGAGCGCAGGCGGCTACGTGCAATAGTAGACAAAGAAGCATGCAAGCAGTGCATTCGCGATAACAATGGAGTTTGCATCCGGGGATATAGTGAGGAATGGGTTGAGAAGATATTAGATTAGATCAATTCTTTTTAATTATAATTTCTGTAATGCCCTACAATCGATGATCTTCTTTCTGCGGTGAGATATAATGGATTGACATGTGGCCGAAAAACCCCATGCTGAACTGGAGGGAACCGCAATGGAAGTCACCTGGCCGTTTGGATATAGAACGAAGATATTTATGAAGGCTGTGGATGGCAATCTACATGGAGACTTGATGACCATTCAAGCGGCGAGGATGAGCATGGGAAGAGAGAGTTGACAGCCCGGAAGAAAGCGGGTATATGGGATTAACTAGTAAATGGAGACCTCCGGGCTA
>PMNG01000092.1 GCA_003162615.1 Methanothrix sp.
TTTCTATGAATGGGCACTAGTTAAGACGGAGCTAAAAAATTGCGATTTGAGTAAAACAGACTTGAGAGGGTGTAATCTATCTAAGCCTATGCTTGAGTATGCTATATTAGAAGATGTTGTAATTTCTATTTTGATATCTGGAAATTTGAGTAAAGATAAAGAGTTGCTAGACAAAAATAATTTATTTAAATCTATTTTATCAAATGAAAAGTTGAACTTTAGGCACACAAGTATTTATTGGGATAATTTTGCCACCACTGAAAACAATGATTATATTCTAATGCTAGAATGCTGGATTGATAACTTTAATCAAATCAATAATATGAACGTAAATCCTCTGATAGTTAAATATGCTGCAATCTTTAGCGATGAAGTGAATATCCTCACACAAAACTTGGCTAAAAGCCTTAAAAATGTGTTAGATAATTACAAACCTGAAGAAATAATCTATAGTGATAAAACAATAATTTACCCTTAAACATTTAATTGGACCACGCGAAGCATGGCAATAGTTTCACATTTTGGGTTAAACACTATAATTGTATCATGAATCGATTCGATAGCTTGTAATAAGATTAGCCAATGAGGCGTGTTTAGCTTCCTATGGTTAAAAATCTTAAAAAGTTCTATGTTCTCTCCACCTCCTCCACCACAAGCCTGTGAACCTCCGCCGGATCTGCCCTTCCCTTGGTCTTCTTCATGACAAGGCCGATCACGTAGTTCAGTGCCCTCTCGTTACCTCCTCTGAAATCCTCAACGGCTACCACGCTCTCAGCTACAGCCTCTCTGACAGCCCTAAGAACAGCATCATCTCCAGCCCTGGTCAACCCCAGATCGCTGACGATCTGCCCTGGCGATCCACCCTTGTCTAGGATGGTGCGTATTATCTGCACTGCAGCATCCTCGGCGATTCGTCCTGAGTCCAGCATGTTTACGATCTCCACCATGTGATCGGGCTTGAAGCTGTCAACTGCGAGGCTGCGATAGTTCAACTCTCCTTTCAGGACGTTTGCCACCCACACTGCTGCCAGTTTGGGCGCGGCTCGTGCTGCAACCAGCTCATAGAAGTTGGCCACTTTTATATCCGATGTCAGCGCCTTGGCGTGGTCGTCTGTCATGCCGTACTGCTCCCTGAATCGATCTCTCTTGGCATCGGGCAGCTCAGGCAATGAGGCCTTAATTGCCGGCACCCAAGTTGCCACACGTATGGGCACAAGATCGGCTTCGGGGTAGTAGCGGTAGTCGTGGGCCTGCTCCTTGGACCTTATGGAGACTGTGATGTTCCGAAGCTCGTCGAAGTGCCTTGTCTCCTGGACCACCTTGATGTTCCTACGCTTCAGGTTCCTCTGGCGGGTTATCTCGTAGGACAGAGCCTTCTCCACGCCCTTGTGGCTGGAGATGTTCTTGACCTCAGCCCTGTCGCCACCGGCCAGAGATATGTTGGCGTCCACCCGCATCGATCCTTCCAGGTTGCCGTCGAAGACGTCCAGGTACTCCAGAATGGACCGCAGCTTGTCCAGGAATACCCTGGCCTCCTTGGGAGAACGCAGATCGGGCTCTGTGACTACTTCCAGAAGCGGCATGCCGCACCTGTTGTAATCGACCATTGTGTACTTGGCCTTGTCAATGGTTCCAGCGTGTATCAGACGTCCTGGGTCCTCCTCCATGTGGGCTCTGGTTATCCGTATCTGCCTCTCGCCGTCATCGCCTTTTATGAGCAAATGGCCTCCTGTGGCCAGAGGATAGTCGTACTGGCTGATCTGAAATCCCTTGGGCAGATCTGGATAGTAGTAGTTCTTCCTGTAGAAGAGAGTCTGCTCCTCAATCTTGCAGTCCAGGGCCAGCCCCACTCGGATGCCGTACTCCACGGCTTTCTTATTGAGAACCGGCAGGGATCCTGGCAGCCCCAGGCATACTGGACATGTGTGAGAGTTGGGCTCACTGTTGTGGTAGTTCGTCGAGCATCCGCAGAACATCTTGGAGTTCAGCTTGTTTAGCTGGACGTGGATCTCCAGGCCAATTATGACGTCCGTCTCCATTTATACCGCCTCCGGTCTCTTGAGATGGAAAGGAGTGGCCTCCTCGAAAGCGTGAGCAGCCCGAAGTAGCAGGTCTTCTTGGAAGTGCTTTCCTATGAGCTGAAGCCCGATGGGCAAGCGCCCGGAAAACCCGCAGGGCAGGGAAACGGCTGGAACTCCAGCCAGGTTGATAGGTACGGTAAAGACGTCTGCCAGATAAAGCGAAAGCGGGTCGTTGATGCGCTCACCAATCCTGAAGGCAGGAATGGGCATGGTGGGGCCGGCGATGATGTCAACGTCATTGAAGGCGCGCAAGAAGTCATCCTTTATAAGCGTCCTTACCTTGAGGGCCTTGAGATAGTAGCGGCCGTAGTATCCCGCAGACAGGGCGTAGGTGCCGAGGAGTATCCTTCTTTTGACCTCCGGCCCGAACCCTTCCGCCCTGATTTCCGAGTAGGTAGTGTGCCAATCCTGGTCCTCATCCTTGCGCAAGCCGTAGCGCAGACCATCAAAGCGGGCGAGGTTAGAGGAGGCCTCGCTCATGGCTATTACGTAGTAAGCAGCTAAGGCATAGCGAGTGTGGGGCAGGCTTACCTCTTTCCAAGCCGCTCCCAAGGATTCCAGTGTCGATATGGCATCCCATATGGCCTTCTCCACCTTTTTGTCAACCCCCTCTCCGAAGTACTCTTTGGGAATTCCTATCTTGAGCCCCCGGATGCCATTCTTTAATCCTGGTATGTAGCTGCCCTTCTCCGCGGAAGTGGTGTCCCTCCAGTCGTGGCCTGCTATGATCTCCATGAGCAGAGCGGTATCCTCTACTGTGTTTGTAAGGGGTCCTATCTGTTCCAGTGAGTTTGCGTAGGCGATAAGTCCATATCTTGAGACAAGGCCGTAGGTGGGCTTAAGGCCGACTATGCCGCAGAATGAGGCAGGACAGCGGACAGATCCGCCTGTGTCCGAGCCCAAGGCGCATGGCGCTTCGCCGCCTGCGACAGCCGCAGCGCTTCCGCCGCTAGACCCTCCCGGAACGGTGCCCAGATCCCAGGGGTTGCGCGTCGGCCCAAAGCAGCTTGTCTCAGTAGAAGTACCCATGGCGAATTCATCCATGTTGGTCTTGCCCATGACTATGGCACCCTCTGCTTTCAGCCGCTCAACGACATGAGCGTCGTAAGGCGGGACATAACCTTTAAGGATCTTGGAGCTGCAAGTAGTCTCTATTCCTTGGGTTGATATGCATTCCTTGATGGCTATTGGGATACCGGCTAGAAGGCCTTGCCAGGGTTTCCGGTCGAACTCCCTGGCCCTAGCAAGAGCACTGTCCTTGGCCAGGGTCGTGAAGGCATTGAGCGAGCTATGCTCGATCTTATCGAACAGCTTTTGAAGGTATTCTTCCGAAGATCCGGCGACAAGTTGATCTTTGAGCTGCGTAAGCATGATCACACTATCCTAGGGCTCTTGAAGTAGCCGTTCTCTGTCTTAGGTGCGTTCTTGAGCGCTTCTTCATGAGTCAGCGATTTGCAGGCAACGTCATCCCTAAAGACATTGGCCAGATCGACCACGCGATAAGTGGGCTCGATCCCTTCGGTGTCCACCTCGTCAAGCTGGTGGAAGTACTCCAGAATTGAGTTGAACTGGTCCACGAACTTTTCCTTCTCCTCATCGCTGATCTTGATGCTGGCAAGCCAGCTTATATGCTCTACATCTTCCCTGGTGATCATAATATCCTCGCAATGATCGGGTTTATTTAAGGGGTGCTATGACCTTGAATCTGGCGCTATAATAGACCGGCAAACCCTTTCATAAGATATAAAGGCTCTTCAATGCATCGTTTAGAAGTTCTCGCTGCCTTGCTGCCCTTTCGAAGAACTCTCTCGAGATCCTGTTGAGTTCAGTCGCTTCCGGTTGATTTCAGTAGTTTAATCTGTTCATATACGATACGAACGTGAAAATATAAAATTGACTCCGGAGGGCCGAGCCTAAGTGGTGATGTTTCCTGTTACTGATCCAGTCCAGGTGGTATTGGTTTTAGGGCTCACTGCCTTATAGTCTCCTTGGATCAGGGGCGTTTTTAGATCGAGGGTTAGCTGATACAGGTTGAAATCAGCAAAGCTGATCAGCTTCAGGCTAAGCTGGGTGGCCGCAATAGTCCCAAAGGCAGCAGCCTGTTGTGTGATATTTCCAGAGGTCATGTTGCCTGTTCCGTAGATCACTTCTCCAGTTTGTGAGAGGAACAGATTGACTGATCGCTTGACGCTGTCGGTCATCACCAGATGCCAGTTTCCATACACTTTAGTACTCAAAGCCTGGGCAGCGGTTTTGCTTGCGGTAATAGTGGATTGACTAGCTCTGGTGATTACAATCGACGTCAGCTTGGATGAACCGGTAGAAGTGGAGTTGCTCATTCCATTGTGGCCGACGTTGAAGATATCTGACTGCATGGTACTTTTCAGCTCCTCTTTAATCGCTGAAGCCGTCGATGAACTATCTAAAAGAGAATCATTTTCTGCGCTGATGAAAGTCATCAAAGATGCCAGAACGACTGTACACATCAATAGGCAACAATAATTCATGCTTCTTCTCCATTTCATTATTATTGAACGTTCAACAAATCTAAATCTATCTGCTTGATCCTTCAACACATAAGATGGGAAGGATCAAGCCATACCCAGACTTGTTAGATCGTGACGAGTCCTTTGGAAAACTAACTAAGCTGGCGCTGGACGTTCCTCCCTCCAGACAAAATCCCTGCCAGGGACGCTCCTCCTTTAGAGCTGTAGGCATTGAAGTTCCCGGAAGCTGTGTTCGTGTTTGCATTGTTGACGGCCAAACGGTAGAGACTGACATCGTCAAGAGAGATGACCGCCAGGTTCATGCTGTTCCCCTCTATAATGGAGCCGTAAGCTGTGACCACTTGGTCCTGATTGCCATAGGAACTTATAGTGCCCTTCCCAAAGACCAGATTGCTGGCCTGGAACAATGTCAAGTCTATGCTTGCCACAGGTCTATTTGCATTATCTCTAAGATCAAAGGACCAACCGCCCGCTGCATTAAATGCCGCTATGCCGCCCGTATCGCCGAGACTGCCCGCCTTCGCCAGGTACTCCCCAGTGTGCTCGGTGCTCACTATGTTCATATTTTCCGGACTCAGGTCCAATGGAGCCGGACCGGAAGTATTTATGAATACAGGTGCAGCCTGGGCTGCAAAGCAGGCCAGAAGCACGACTGAAAATAATACTCTGATAAATCTCATCTTTCTATCCTCCTCGAAGTCTATAAGTCTTATAGCACCAGGATGACCTATACTTCACGATAAATCTAACGCCCTAGAGTCGCTATCTGGTATAGAACCTGTAGCATTTGGTGGGCTTCTCTCTGGTCCAAGGCTGCTGATGTTATGGCCATCTATGACAATTGACCATCTTCATGAGTCTAGT
>PMNG01000106.1 GCA_003162615.1 Methanothrix sp.
ACAGGATAAACGCTAGCACCATTATTGATTATTCCAATTGGAGCTGCCCCAGCGTTTCCTTTAATTCCAATTCCGCTAGACGATTGCCCAATTGAATACGAACAACAAATCAATATCATGATCAAGAACATGAATATTGTTTTCGCCTGTTTCATGATTTCACTTCCCTCCTTCAAGAATTATTATCGTAAACTCACTGACAAATATAAAAGCGTACTGACGAGATCGATGCCAAATCCATGATAAGTCCATGAAGCTAGAGTATCACTTCAAGGATTCATGGGATAGATTCTCCAATTCTCTAAGCTAGGCGTAAGCTTGGAAAAGTTTTCAGTGTTTGAGTCAGTTTGAGCTCGAAAGATGTAAATAATTTAGAAGATAAGAAGCAGATATATGACCGATGTATCCCTCTGCTTTGAGGTCCATCAGCCCGTCAGGCTAAAGAAAGGGTTCTTCTGGGAAGGTTTGCCTCTAAGAAAGGTCGCTTCCGGCCATCTCAAGGATTCCTACTTCGATGACCAGGAAAACCGTAGGATTTTCAATCGCATATCATCCAAATGTTATCTCCCCACCAACCGGATAATTCTCGACGAGATAAAACGGTTTGAGAATGCCGAAAAGCCATTCAAAGTCGCCTATAGCTTCTCCGGAGTATTCTTGGATCAGTGCAGGCGTCACAACCCGGAAGTTTTGGAATCATTCGTGAGCCTCATAAATACAGACAAGGTAGAGGTGATGGAGCAGACCTATTACCACTCCCTGGCTAGCCTATACGAAGATAAACAGGAGTTCTTCGAGGAGGTGAAGATGCACAGGGAGCTTATCTGGGATACATTCGGTCTGAAGCCCACCACCTTCGAGAATACAGAGCTTTTGTACAACGACCAGATTGCCCAGATGGTGGAGAGCTTGGGCTACAAGGCCATCTTTGCTGAAGGCGTAATTGCAGATCCCAACTACGTTTACAAGCCTTCTGGCACAGAATTATCCCTGCTTCTGCGGAACTACCAGCTGACAGACGACGTAGGGTTCAGGTTCTCGGCCACCTGGTGGAAAGAGTATCCTCTGACTGCAGACAAGTACTCTAACTGGCTCTCCTCGACGGAGGGGCAGTGCATAAACCTGTTCTGCGATTACGAGACCTTCGGAGAGCACCAGTGGCCTGAGACGGGCATCTTCGAGTTCCTGAAAGCCTTGCCGGGAGATATTCTCAAAAAGCAGAATCTGAGCTTTGCCCTGCCAAGCGAGATAGCTGCAAAGAACAAAGCCGTTAAGGAGATAAGCATCCAGGATCCGGTATCATGGGCTGACCTGGAGAGAGATACCAGCTGCTGGCTGGGCAACGCTCTTCAGTGGGCCTGTTACACTTACGAAAAACGACTGGAAGCTCCTGTGAAGGAGAGCCTGGATCAAGAGCTTCTGGATGTGTGGAGAACCCTGGGGCTTTCCGATCATCTGTATTACATGTTCACCTGGGGCGGTGGAGCGGGCGAAGTTCACAGTTACTTCAGCCCTTACAGCAACGCCTATGACGCTGCAGTGACTTTTTTTGCCGTGCTATCTGACCTCCACTTCCGGGTTAAAGAAAGGCTGAGGCTGGCTGACGAGCCTTTCAAGTTCTCCACAGGAATCGACCAGCCCACTGGCGATGTCGCCTGGAGCCTGGAGGCCCTGCACAGAGCCCTGGCCAAGGTAGATATCAAATCGATTGAGTACCACTCGGAAAATGGGGATCTGACCAACTGGACCAGGACCAGCCTGGGAGACGAGTTGCTAGCAGATAAGCTGGAAGGGCTCGGTGATCTCCAAGGCGGGAGACTCAGAAGGAGGTTACTCAAAATTATCGAGTCCAGCCTGAAGGGGCGGAGCTGATATGCCAAGATAAGGAGCGATCAGGCCTCTTCGGTCCACCCCGCGCTGATAGAGACTGCAGCTATCAAGTTGGAACTGGTCATAGATGCCTGAAATCTCCATAGAGTTCTTCGAATACCGGTTGGAAGTTAAAGGGCCGATAATCGAAGTCAGGTTAAATAAATTGGAAAATGAAGATGAAAGTCAACAAAGTGACTTAAAAAATCCAAACCCGGGGGAGGGAGATGTCGAAAATAACAGTTAGCTTGATCAAAGCGGACGTTGGCGGGTATCCCGGACACTCTTCAGTCCACCCCGCGCTGATAGAAACTGCAGAGTCGAAGCTGGCACAGGCAAAGAAATCCGGTGCCCTGATAGACTTTAGAGTGCTGGCCTGCGGCGACGATCTAGAGCTAATAATGAGCCACAAGAAAGGCTGCGATAACGGTGAGGTTCACGGTCTGGCGTGGGAGACCTTCGAGGAGGCCACAGAAGTTGCCAAGAAGCTCAAGCTCTACGGGGCAGGTCAGGGACCCTGCTTGCCGATGCCTTCAGCGGCAACATCAGGGGCCTGGGGCCCGGTGTGGCCGAGATGGAGTTCACGGAGCGCACAGCCGAGCCGATAGTCGCTTTTATGATGGACAAGACCGAGCTAGGAGCCTTCAACCTCCCCATCTCAGTGGACCTCTTCAAGGATCTGGCTTTTGACAACGCCAGAAGAAAGGCTCTTGATATCACCGATTATCTTAGGGAGCACGGACCCTTCGAGCCTCACAGGCTGCCAATGGAGGACATGGAGTACACAACTCTTCCCCATGTCATGAAGAACCTGGCTAGCAGGTTTGCCGACACTGAGTAGCTCCGGGCAGCTCAGGCTTCGTTTGTTTTTTGCTTTTAATTTTTCAATCTTTTGGCGTTGTTTTTTGTAGTATGAGCTACTCTATTAGAAGAATTGATGCTTGCCGAGTGGGTCGCAGAGGAGCCGATTTAGGTATGGCAGATAGTTCCGAAGCAAAGGTGATTTCTGAGAGAGTTTCGGTTGCGGGACAAGAGACGAAGCCCAAACCAAAAAAGAGGCGCAGATTGAAGGTGGCTCACCCGGAAAGGTGCATCGGATGCCTGGGCTGCATGTTTGCCTGCAGTCGTGTTCATACTGGGAACGTATCTCTCCGGGACAGCGCGATCAAGATCCAGACCCAAGGTGGAATAGAGGGGGATTTCCGCGTCGTGGTTTGTCGGGGGTGTAATGATCCGCCATGCGTGCGGGCGTGTCCTGTCGGAGCCCTGGAGAGAAAGCCCGACGGAAGTGTCGTATTCCACGAAGAGCTATGCACCGGCTGTGGACAATGTCAGGATGCATGCCTGATTGGGGCCATATCACTTGGAAGGGGGAGCAAGCCCATAAAATGTATGCACTGCGGGGCTTGCGTGGCCTTCTGTCCGCACGGCGTTCTAACATTCGAGGAGGTGCCCAGTTAATGCTCAGAAGAGTTCTGTACATCGATCTTGGAAACGAGGATGCTTGGGTTGAAGAAAGGCAGGATCTCTTCGATCAGTGGATGGGAGGCACTGGCGTCGGGATCAAGCTGCTCATGGAAGAATGCCCCGAAGGTGTGGATCCTCTGTCACCAAAAGCCCCCATAATCTTCTGTATAGGCCCCTTGAACGGCATGTTCCCCGTAGCTACCAAGATGGTGGCCACCTTCAAGTCTCCTCTTACAGGCGAGCTGGGCGAGTCCTACGCCGGTGGAAGGCTGCCACTAGCTGCTAGGTTTGCCGGCCACGAGGCCATTGTGATCAGAGGCGCTGCAGAGAGGCCCTCATACATATCAATCAACAACTCCGATGTTAAGATAAAGGACGCTACCTCTATCTGGGGCGTAGAGGCCCAGACGGCAGGCATGATCCTAAGGGAGCACGAGCCCGGCATAGGCCGTCGCAGCATAATCCGCATAGGCCCAGCAGGAGAAAATCTGGTCAGGTATGCCGGAGTCGTAGTTGATACTTACAGGCACCTGGGAAGGCTGGGCCTTGGCGCAGTCTTCGGGTCCAAGAAGCTCAAGGCGATGGTGATTTCCGGAACAGAGCATGTGGAGATCCCCGATCACAAGCGGTACCGTGAGGTCTATAACAAGCTTTACCAGACCACGGTTCAGACCGACGTGATGGAGAAGTACCACGATATAGGGACCTCGGTCAACATAAATGTCCTGAATTGGCTGAAAGGCTTGCCGACCAAGAACTTCCAGAGCTCCAGCTTCCCCGAGGCAGAGAATATCAGCGGCGAGATATTGGCCGACAAATACCTCTTCCGCAGGCTATCCTGCGCTGGGTGCCCCATCGGATGCATACACATTGCTCAGCTAAAGTCTGCTTTCTCCACCCATCACGAGTTCGAGGTTCGAAAGGTCTCCTATGACTATGAGCCCATTTACTCCCTAGGTTCGAACCTGGGAGTCTCAAGCGCGGAGGGCCTGCTGCAGTTGATCGATGCCTGCGAGAGGCTTGGGCTGGATGTCATGTCTGCCGGAGTGGTCCTTGCTTGGGCCACCGAGGCCTATGAGCGTGACATGATAACTCCACAGGAAACCCTGGGCGTGCCCCTGCAGTGGAACAATGTGAAGAGCTACATGAATGCTCTGGAGTATATAGTTAGGCCGCCCAATGAATTCTACGCCGCCCTGGCCAAAGGAGTGGATTATGCTTCGGCCAAATACGGCGGAGCGGACTTTGCCATGGCTCTGGGAGGAAATGAGGTCTCCGGGTATCACACAGGGCCGGCCTCCATTGTTGGTCAGATCGTGGGCGTTCGGCACTCCCACCTGGACAACGCCGGGTATAGCATAGACCAGAAGGCAGCTAAGAAACAGTTGTCTCCTGAACAGATGGTGGATGAGATAATCAATGAGGACAACTCCCGGGGCGTCTTCAACTCCTTGGTAGGCTGTTTATTCGCAAGGGGTGTATATACATCAGAGAACATAATCGATGCCTTGGGAGCTGTGGGCATCGAGAAGACCAAGGATGATCTGGACTCCTTGGGCAAGAGGATCTTCGACGAGAAGTATAGGTTTAAAACAAGAGAGGGCTTTGACCTTTCCAAAGTAAGAGTTCCCAAGAGATTCTACGAGACTGTGTCCACCCTGGGCAAGGTCGATCCCCAGACGGTGGATGAGATGCTGCGGCTTTACAGGAAGAAGAGAGGATGGCTCTAGCTCCTCCTCTATCCTGGCATCTTTTATCAGCCCTTGTAGGACCATCCTTTCTTTTGTCTAGCTTCTTAACCTCGCCTCCTTCGATGTTGAGTGCCTCTACTATCAGCTCCGGGGCCACCCTCAGCCCCCTCTCCACCATTGGTTTCCTCCCTCCTTTCTCTGATTTGGCTGTGAGGCCGCCTAGGCGTTCGAGAGGCTTCTCTACCGATTCCTTCCAAAATTTGCGCCTGCAATAAGTTCTTACTCTTAAAGATCCTCTTATAATTATCAAGAGATCCTTGGGATCAAGTTATGAATTATACTCAAAATAAGCTTGAAGAATCAGTTCAAAGTTTCAATGAACCCCTGAAGTTAGAAATAGGCTCACTTTATCAGGCGAAAGCAATTAAAAAAATTCCAAATGCGCAGGATGGAGGTGTTGTCACAAGCCTTTTGGGATATGCACTGGATGATGGTATAATAAAAGGAGCGGTAGTTGCGGGAAGAGATATCTATTGGAATACCTTTCCAGCGATTGTGACTGATTCGAGGGAGCTTAAAAAATATGCAGGAAGCGTTTATTTTCCAATGAATAATAAAGACTATAAAGAGATGGTCAGAAGAGCAATAGATACTTACAGGGATATTGGAATCGTAATCACACCTAATGAGCTGAAAGTTCTTGGCATGGGCATCAGTATGGTAAAATCTGATGAGATTTACCTTAAGATAGGGCTTTTTTGTCTCGGAATTTTCAACCCAGAGAAATTCTGGAATTATGTAGACAAAGGAATAAAAAGGGAAGAAGTTAAGAGATTTGAAATTGATAAGGAGCTTAAGCTCATCGATAAAGAAGGCAAAACGATTTTCCAAAGGCCTGTCAAGGAAGCTCACGAATATTCAATTCCCAGGTGCAAAAAGTGCCGCGACTTCATACCCGATGCTGCAGACTTGTCTGTCGGTGCAGGGCCTGAAAAGAATACATGCGGTGTATACATACAAACAGCAAGAGGCTTAGAGATATTCAAGAATGCATATAAAAATGATCTGCTGGTTGTAGAAGAAGTGCCAGCCAAATTTAACGATAGGTTCAAAAAAACAGTGCATCAAAAGAGTCTAATGTCTAGACGAGCAGAACCAACGGAGCACAGGGCTTGCATATGAGGTATTGAGCCAATGGGAAAATCATAGTCTCCTAAGTTCAGCAGGAGGTCTTCGCAGTCCTAGCCGAGGCAAAGAGCTTGGGGGAGCTGCATAAGATAACCCAAAGCACGAGAGGTCCGCAGGGAGGTACTTTGATGGGCTGAATGGTGCCACCAACGGCGAGCTGGCCATCCATCGCAGAGTTAGCAGACTAACTTCTTGGTTTTCTCATCCCTGGCTATAAATAGTCCTTTACCCACGTAGATAATGGAATTATCCAGGAAAGGGAATAGCAAGATTCATGGATCCTCTTGAAGGCAAGTTTCCGCCTTTACCCGAAAGAATAAACCGTCTGGGCGAGCTGGCCTGCAACCTCTGGTGGAGCTGGCACCCCGAGGCCAGAGCCATTTTTCACTTGCTTGAGGGCAACAGTGCCGAGTTTAGTATTTACAACCCGGTGAAGATGCTCCATGAGCTGGATGGCTCGGTTCTAGATGCCGCTGCCAAGGACACCCGCTTTCTAAGGCATTACGATGCAGTTATGGCCAGATTCGACGCAGAGATGAACGTTTACGGAAGCTGGTTCTATTCCAGGATTGCCGATCCTGGGGAGCTTCAAATCGCCTACTTCTCCGCCGAGTACGGCCTGCATCATTCTCTGCCCTTCTATGCCGGAGGCTTGGGCTTTCTGGCCGGTGATTTTCTCAAGGAGTGCAGCGACCTGGGAGTTCCCTTGGTCGGAGTGGGATTCATGTATCCTGAGGGCTACCTCCATCAGAAGCTCTCTGCCGATGGATGGCAGTTGGGTGAGAGAGAGGTGCTCGACCGGGAGCACGCCCCTATCTGCCACGCCCGGGATAAAGACGGTCAGCCACTGGTGATCAAAGTCCCCATAATGGAGTTGCCCATCAACTTCGAGGTGTGGAAGGCTCAGGTAGGCCGGGTGACCCTTTACCTCATGGATACAGACATCGAAGGGAATGATCCATGGAACCGGGGAATGTCCGCCCGNNCAGGAGATCATCCTGGGCATCGGCGGGACCCAGATCCTAAACGCTCTAGGCATAAAGCACTCGATCCTCCACCTAAACGAAGGCCATTCTGCTTTCGCCATAATGGAGAGGATAAGGGAGAAGGTGGAGAAGGGCATGAGCTTCAGAGATGCATCCGAGCAGGTAAAGTCCACCACTGTCTTCACCACCCACACGCCAGTCCCGGCGGGCCACGATGTGTTCCCCTTTGGCCTAATGGACAAGTATTTCAGCTCCTACATACCCCTGCTAGGGCTGGATCGAGACTCCTTCTACAAGCTTGGCATCGATCCGAAAGACCCGACCGCAGGATTCAACATGACAGCCTTCGCCCTCCGCATGTCGGCCTACTGCAACTGCGTCAGCAAGAAGCATGAGGCAGTCACCCGAAAGATGTGGCACCACCAGTGGCCAGATCTGCCGGAAAACAAGATACCCATACATTACATCACCAATGGCGTGCATATTTCGACTTGGATCGACTCCCGGATATCGGCGCTATTCAACAAATATCTCGGCCCCAACTGGCTGGCAGATCAGGATAACCCTTTCATCTGGGAGCTAATCGACGACATACCTGATGATGAGCTGTGGAAGACTCACAGGCTGCTGAAGATGATAATGATAGCATACATCCAGGAGAGGGCCAGGCTGAGGTGGCTCGAAGATCACGCCGATCCCAACTTAATCATGGCCTCAGGAGTCATGCTCAATCCCAATGCTCTCACCATCGGGTTTGCTCGTCGGTTTGCCACTTACAAGAGGGCTGCTCTGATCCTTCAAGATGCCGAGAGGCTGAAAAGAATTCTGCACAACCAGAAAAAGCCCGTCCAGATCATCTTTGCCGGAAAAGCGCATCCTTCAGACTACTTGGGCAAGCTTCTGATTCAGCAGGTCTTCAACGCTGCCCGGGACCCCTACTTCGGTGGACGGATTGCCTTTGTGGAAGACTACGATGAGGAGATTGCTCAGTACTTGGTGCACGGCGTGGACCTCTGGCTAAACAATCCCCTTCCGCCCTACGAGGCCAGCGGAACCAGTGGCATGAAGGCAGAAATCAACGGAAATCCCCAGCTAAGCATTCTGGACGGCTGGTGGATTGAGGGGTTCAACGGCAAGAACGGCTGGGCTTTTGGCGGAGATGGCAATGATAATACCGACTCCAGAGACGCGCAAGAACTTTATGACATCCTTGAGAAAGAGATAGTGCCTCTATATTACGAAAAGGACGAAGCAGGCGTCCCCCACGGCTGGGTCAGGGTAATGAAGGAGTCGATAAAGAGCACCGTTCCGGCCTTCAGCTCTCGAAGAATGGTCAAGGAGTATGCACTGAAGTTCTACCAGGGCGCCATGAAATCAGCTGACAGCATAAAGCCGTAGGTCAAATGGCGACGGCGCACCACACAGCAGAGGTGCAGGGCATGCGACGCCCACCGCATAAAGACACTAATAAGCCAGCGTAGTGAGTCATTTAATGGTTGGCAATTCGTCTCCCAGCGGAACAGCTTGACCGTAGTCTATCTAGACTTGCACGCCAGCAAGGCAATTCCAGCCAAACAGCTATGCTTAGTCCCGGATGACAGCTCAAAAAGATATTAGTAGTGTGAGTATTAAATAGTATAAAAACAATTTAGTACAAGAGAAAGATGAGGATCGGAATCTTTTCCTGGGAGAGCTTATACTCAATTAAGGTTGGTGGAGTTGCACCATGCATCACGGAGCTTTCCGAGGGCCTGGCTAGACGAGGTCATGAGGTGCACATCTTTACCCGTCGTGGCGAGTTCGATGCGTTTGATAAGATCAATGGCGTTCATTACCAGAGGGTAGATTTCGATGACTCAGGGGATATAGTTGCCCAGATGGATAAGATGAGCAACGCCATGTACGATCTATTTGGAGAAGTTCAGAAGATCTTCGGCAGGTTCGATATTGTCCATTGCCACGATTGGCATCCTATTCCGGCCTTAAATCGAATTAAAAAAGATTACGGCCTACCCTATATTTTGACCATGCACAGCACGGAGTGGGGCAGGAACGGGAACCACTTCGGATACGGCATATCCAAGGAGATATCCCACCGAGAATGGCTGGGATCATATGAATCTTCAAAGATCATAGTCACAACTAGACGTATGCTGGACGAACTCATGTGGATTTATTCCATTCCCAAGAGCAAAATCAGCATCATACCGAACGGCATCGTCGTTGGGAAGATAAGGAGAAGCCTGGACACAGGAAGAGTGAAAGAGAAGTACGGAATCCACCCATTTGCACCGGTGGTGCTCTTCTGTGGCAGGATGAGCACACAGAAGGGGCCCGATCTTCTAGTCGAGGCCATACCCCAGATATTGAAGAACCGACCCGATATGAAGTTCGTCTTCGTGGGGGAGGGCGATATGAAGTCTCAGTGTGAGCAGCGGGTCAGAGAGCTGGACGTCGGATATGCTTGCAGGTTCTTGGGCTATACCTCTACCTCGACAAAAGATAGGCTAATGAATGCTTGTGACATCATCTGCATTCCCAGCCGGAATGAACCCTTCGGCGTGGTTGTATTGGAGGCATGGGATGTTTGTAAACCTGTGGTTGCCACCGAAGCAGTCAGCATAATTAGGAATTTTGAAGATGGACTGCTTGCATACATCCAGCCTGAGTCTATAGCCTGGTGCATCGATAGCCTGATCAAGCACCCAGAAGAGATGAAGAAGCTAGCCATGGCTGGGCGCAGCAGATTAGAGACCGAATTTGACTGGGACAAGATCGCCCGGAAGACCGAAGAAGCATATGCGAACACCTATAATAGACGGATGTCGCAGGCAAACAGCAAAGGCTCGGCAGTTAGGCAGCCATTATCTGCAACAATTGGTCTAGCTAGAGGAAGCTCGAGAGCTAGCTGAGATTGCATGGTTGGAAGATATCATATTTTGAGGAAGAGGCCGTTAATGAAACGGAACGAGTAGAGTGAAGAGAAGACCTATTACTGGTGGCCGGGGGAAGAGACCGTGTATATCGATGTTACTTTCATTCGATAGACGAAAAACGGGTAAATAGCAGCAGATGGGATGGAAAGGCGACAGAAATGGGAGAGGACGACAAGACTTATTACATAACTAAGGGACCGATTCGAGGATCTTGCAAGCACCAGCACCGAACTATCTACTGGGCATATCACTGTTTAAGGAATGATTTTCGTGCTGCTCAAAAGGATGGTATCTTTTCAGATAGACGTGTTTATGCTGTTGAGAATCGACACGAAAGAGAGTTATATGAGCATGAAATAAACGAGTTGGATCATTTGAGAAGAGTAATGTTGAAGAAAACTGCTTTTCAGCAATAGCGGAAAAGATAAATTTCGACTCTTGAAGAGAGTATCTGTTATGGATGTTTAAGTCTATTCTTGACGACCCCAGCCTTTACGAAGTTGCTTATCAATCAGAGGTTTCTAGGTTTGCTACAATTTAAACTCTCGAAAAGACTCTCACAGAGCAGCATCAAGGTTTAAGTGCTAAATCTATAAATTAATATAATGATGAATTCCTATCTTATAAAGATCTTGTACACCTGGCAATCGATTGGCAGAATAGGTTGTATGCTAATTTGAGAGCCAGAACTATTAGGCAAAATACATGAACTTAGAAAATTATATCAATACGGGCCCATGATCATATAGCAAAGGAGGCAGAGAGCATTTATCAAGTTATAGAGCTAGTTGGATCATCTCCCACCAGTTGGGAGGATGCTGTTAGAAATGCAGTCGACACGGCATCTGAATCCCTTAGGGACATTAGAATAGCCGAAGTCACGGAGTTGGACGTCAGGCTGGACGATAAGGGAAAAATAGCCGCATATAGGGCTAAAATAAACCTTTCATTCAAATACGAGAAGGGTGGAATGGATTAGTTATATATCCAATTATTTTTAATCTTTTCTTTTTAGGCGTCCGATTAAGGATAAAGGTCCGAGAAGTAATTGGTCATTTGCAAATCTACATCAGATACGGAGGCAAGTTCAACTACAAGTACGGAACCATGAATTCAGAGGCCATCATCTCAGTGAATAAGAGAATTAGTGGGCTTACCAATTCTCCCTATATTCGTCTCTCCTCAATTATCAGGAAGCTTGGAGGATCTCAAAAGGACAGAACCCAAGGCTCGTCAGGTCTACAGAAGATACTTGGACGAGCTGGAAGACGCTGATGCTAAGGAGCTGGCCATCCACCGCAGGGTTAACAGGCAGAACTATTCTTGGGTAACAATTCGCCTGCCTACGGCACAAAAACGGTCGCTGCATACTCTTGAAGATAGAAGACATGTCGATGATATCGATTGTACCCCATCGGGATCATTAGCATCAAGCCGAGTTTTTGGGTAGTCTACCCTTATTAA
>PMNG01000161.1 GCA_003162615.1 Methanothrix sp.
GCAGGAAATACCTAATTACCTTAATTAATTCCGTCGATAATCTTTTTGTGATTTCATTTTAGAAAAATCATGGTTTAGTTGCCATATTGGTCTAGTGTCGGGTCAATGCTGAAGTGTCATAGAGAAATTCACAACAGAGGATGCAAGAGTTAAACTATCTCGGCTCTATCCGACACTAGATCGCTGACGCGACACTAGATCATTATCCGCCAAATTGATAGCTTAGCAGGCCTACATATTGAGATCGAGGAAGATACGAGGGATAGATTGCTTGTAAGAGAGCTTAAACGTGGCAGGTCCCTGCTTGTGAGGCTTGATCATGGTGCCGACTTGGTGAACCAGATCTCCGAGCTTGCAGTCGACGAAAGCATCCACACTGGTGCGTTCAGCGTATTAGGTGCCCTGATCCAAGCGGAGATAGCTTTCTACGATCAGGAATCTCATGAATATAGCGCGCTCCTAGTTGAAGAGAACGCAGAGCTTGTCTCATGTACGGGCAATGTATCCATCAGAGAAGGGAAGCCTTTTGTCCACGCCCATGTCGTTTTAGCCGACTCCGACGGCAAAACAACAGGCGGACACCTGCTCCACGGAAAGATATTCGCCGCAGAGCTACACTTGATTGAGCTCTTGGGCGAGCCGATGGTAAGAGAGATTGATCAAACGACCGGCCTTTATCTCTGGAGCGGTTGATGAAGACTTCCGAGTACTTCGAATCCCTCGAACTCGGCCTTGACCAAGCCCTGGATATTGCCAAAGCGGCCAGATCAGAAGGAAAGGACCCGTCAACTGAAGTGGAGATTCCTCTCGCAATAGACCTGGCAGAAAGGGTGGAGAAGCTGATCGGCATACCAGGCATCGCAGCCAGGATCAGGCAGCTGGAGAAGGAAGGCCTGAGCAGAGAGGAAGCGGCCCTAGCCATCGGCGTAGATTTTGCTCAGGGGAAACTGGGAACAAATGCATCCAAGATCGAAGCGGTGGAAAACGCCATCAGAACCGCTGTTGCCTTGCTCACCGAGGGCGTTGTTGCTGCGCCCATTGAGGGGATAGCCAAAGTCACCCTTGGAAAGAACGACGATGGGACGGACTACCTCAAAGTCTACTATGCTGGACCCATTCGAAGCGCAGGAGGGACTGCCCAGGCTCTGTCCGTTCTTGTTGCCGATTACGTCCGCAGAAGCGTGGGGATCGCAGCCTACAAGGCCAGGCCAGAGGAGGTGGAGCGGTACGTGGAGGAGATTGGCCTATACAAAAGAGTGGCTGGCCTGCAATACAACCCGACAGATGACGAGATCAGAACAATAGTCAAAAACTGCCCAATCTGCATAGAGGGCGAGCCAACCGAAGAGGAAGAAGTCTCAGGCTTCCGTGACCTTGCAAGGATTGAGACAAACCGTGTTCGGGGAGGAATCGCCCTGGTGTCTGCGGAAGGCATAGCCCTCAAGAGACCCAAGCTGAAAAAGCACGTCTCAAAATTAGGGTTAATGGGCTGGGAGTGGCTCGATGACCTGGCAGGAAGCAAGAAAGAGAGCGGTGACGCGAGCCCCAAGTTTCTGCGGGATCTGATCGCTGGAAGGCCCGTCTTTTCACACCCGTCCAGGCCCGGGGGCTTTCGGCTGAGGTACGGCAGGGCAAGGAACACCGGTCTGGCAGCGGCGGGCATCAACCCCGCTTCCATGGTCCTCTTGGGAGAGTTCATGGCTGCAGGTACCCAGATCAAGGTCGAGCAGCCCGGCAAAGCGGCAGCCGTCGCCCCAGTAACCTCCATAGAGGGCCCGACAGTCCGACTCATCAACGGCGATCTGGTCAGGATCGACTCCGCTGAGGAAGTGCTCTCCTGGATGCCGGTGAGCAAAGACCCGAGATCAGTGGCCACCGCCATCAGGGCGCACGTTTCAAAGATAATCGACCTCGGCGAGATCCTAATAAGCTATGGCGAGTTCCTGGAGAACAATCGACCTCTAGCACCGGCTTCCTACTGCTACGAATGGTGGGCTGCCGAGCTTGCCCAGGCAGAAGGAGATCCTGTCGGCCTTGAAAAGATCAGTGGCAAGGAAGCTATAGATCTGTCCAGAAAGTATGGAGTGCCCCTCCACCCTGCTCACACATACCTATGGCACGACATCTCGACCGAGGAGTTCGAACATCTTGCTGCTGCGGTCTCTTCCGAAGGAGCGATGGACTCGGGAAGGCTAATCCTTCCGATGACGGTGAAGGATACCCTGGAGACACTGTTGGTTCTTCACAAGGTCAGAGAAGGCAAGATCATCATCGAAGATCCCGATCCTCTGCTGCTCTGCTTGGGAATCGATCCTGACGGGTTGAAGAAGACCTGGGAGACGCTAGACTGCACGCCACTAGAGGCAGCGAACAGGTTTGCAGGCATTACCATCATGCCTAGAGCCCTGACGAGGATTGGATGCCGCATGGGAAGGCCGGAAAAGTCAGATAAGCGCCTGATGAAGCCACCACCCCACGTGCTGTTTCCAACATCCGACGCCGGGGGCAAGTCCAGGTCCATCCAGGATGCTGCCAAGCGCTCCCTTGGGAACACAACAGGGTTCGTCGACGTCGAGATCGAGCGGCGGGTTTGCAGAAGCTGCGGCAAGGAAGGCTTTTCCTTCCTGTGCCAGTGCGGGGAACATACGGACAAAAAACGAGTCTGTCCGAAATGCAACATCCCAGCCGCTGAGCGTTGCCCAAGATGCGGCATAGAGACCTCGGCAGCGTCCAGGATGCACATCGATGTGAAAAAGCTCTATGCAGAGGCCCTGGCCAACCTCAACGAGCGCGAGCCGGAGAACCTTAAGGGCGTCATTGGTCTTACCTCGCGGGACAAAACCCCTGAGCCTCTGGAGAAAGGCATCCTTCGGGCCAAGCACGGTATCAATATCTTCAAGGACGGAACAGTCAGGTACGACCTCACCGACCTACCCCTGACCCACTTCCGGCCATCTGAGATAGGCACCGGCCTGGAGAAGCTAAAGGAGCTCGGGTACACCGAGAACTTCAAGGGAGAGCCCCTGACAAGTGTCGATCATACTTGCGAGCTGAAAGTTCAGGACATAATCCTGTCCAAGGACGCTGGCGGTTATCTGCTTAAGGTCGCACAGTTCGTAGACGATCTTCTGGTTAAGTTCTACAATCTCGCTCCTTATTACAAAGCCAAGTCGTCTGAGGACCTCTTAGGTGCACTGTTCGTAGGCTTGGCTCCACACACATCAGCAGGAGTCCTCTGCAGGCTCATCGGGTACACAACGGCCTCGGCTGGTTTTGGACATCCTTTCTTCCACGCAGCCAAGCGCAGGAATTGTGACGGCGATGAAGACTGCGTCATGCTGCTCATGGACTCCCTCATCAACTTCTCAATGTCGTACCTGCCGGAGCGGCGGGGAGGCAGAATGGACGCACCACTAGTAATGACTACCAGGCTGAACCCGGCCGAAGTCGATAAGGAAGCCCACAACCTGGACCTATCGTACTCCTACCCTCTGGAGTTTTACACGGCCTCGATGAACAGCGCAAACCCCAAAGATCTGGAGAGCAAGATAGATTTGGTCTCCAAGCGGCTCGGTTCCGACGCCCAGTACGAGGGCTTTGGATTCTCCTTCGATACCACGAACATCGCATCAGGACCGAAGAACAGCTCCTACAAAACCCTGGAGACCATGATCGACAAGATGGATGCCCAGCTCGAGCTGGCGAGAATGATCCGAGCTGTGGATGAGACTGATGTTGCCGAGAGGGTCATAAACTCTCACTTCCTGCCTGACCTGATAGGAAACCTGCACGCATTCTCGAAACAGAAGGTTAGGTGCGTCAAGTGCGGCACTAAGTACCGCCGACCTCCGCTCAAGGAGGTCTGCCCGAAGTGCGGCGGCAGGATGATCCTTACTGTGCACGAGGGAAGCGTGCGGAAGTACCTGGAGGTCTCAATAAAAGTGGCAGAGGAGTACGGTGTCAGCAGCTACACCAAGCAGAGGCTGCAGCTTCTAAAGTTGGAGATAGATTCGCTCTTCAAGAGCGACAAAGCCAAGCAGATGGGTCTGGCAGACTTCATGTGAAGCCATTTTTTTGAAGCGATGGACCGTTCAAGCGTCGAGACCAACCAGTAGCAACGACACTGAATGGCAACGACAATTTGTGACTCAATGACACCTGGTGACATGACATTTATGCAATGACAGGCGATGTGTACCGCGTTCTCCAGTAACAGCTCGCCCCGACAGGCCTAATACAACTACAACATAGATCCTATAAGTCTTTTAATCTCATGTACCACGCGACTATCAAATTTGAATAGGAGAAGCAAATCAATGGAAAATGAATTTATTGGGCAAGATCAAACCATAGATCTATAATTTTAAATATTATGGCTTTGAATTGATCACTAGTTTGGGAGTGATGAAGGATGCATAAAACGCCGATCTTACTGGTTTTGCTGATCCTCGTCGGTGTGACGAGCACTGGTTTTGGAGATACCACAAAAATTCCCGCATCTAAGGCAATCTATATCGACATGAAAACTCTACAGGTGCAGAACAACACCAGCATCCTTAAATGCGAGGTGCAGACCGGAGAAAACGCAAGCAATATAACTGCATCTATTATACAGTTCAATATCTCCGGCCTGAACATCTCGGAAACCGACATAGGAATTCTCGTCCTCAAAGTGGCAAACGTAACGAAGAGCTCAAATGCCACAAATTTGGTAGTGCTGATGCCCATGGGATCTAACTGGGACGAGAACTCAGGTTACTTGAGTTTAATTGCCAACATGGAGCCAATATTAAGTCTGATTCAGAAGAAGGACATAAGCCAGATGGAAGTGGGCACAAACGATGGCCAAATGTTCGATGTATCCAAGATCCTCAAGGAAGCTAAAACAAAAGGCGATAAGGTATCTTTCCTTCTTATGGCCTTCAGCGATAAAAACTACAGCGTCGAGTTCGAGTCGACGAACAGCGACGCAAAACCCTGTCTTTTGGTAATGCCGTACCCGTTTGAGGAGAACCTGAAGACCAATAATACCTTGCCGGTTTCAACCGTAATCACGAGCACAGAGATGAATAAAGTAGCGAGTGCTGACATGAATAGAGGCACTATTCCCAAGAAAAACAAGATAAACGAAAGCACTCCTGGGAAATGATATTCGATGAATCAGCGAAAGTGCACAGGTTAACAAGACTACAGACAACTGCCTCGTTTACTTATATAATTTGGCCTATAATTGGGCTTCAGCCAAAAAAGTTGAGATGGCACCACCATGCCATCACCATTTTTCCTAACTTCGTAGGCCTTCTCTGCCAGCGTACATCAATGCGTGGTGGGTATGCTCGGCAGCTTCAGGGATTTGACGAACATATTCTGGCCTTCGACGTCCTTAGAGACATAGGCCAGCCAGTATAATCCATCGGTGGGGCTGTAGGCAAAGGTTGCTGATGTCATGACGCCTGTTGCCGTCAATGCATCGGTGCTGTCTATGGGCTTCCAGTTACTGTCGAACCTGTTGATGTAAACGTCGTAGTTTGCGCCCTTCTTCGAGCTGTACAGGAGATTGAACGCACCACTTGTGTAGTTCAGCGATGGGTAGTCCTGATCTGAAGTGTCTGTGGTAATCTGTCTAGTATCCAAGTAGTTCAGGTTCTCGTCAAACCTCTTTACGAAGATTTCCAGATTCCCCGTTTCCCTGGAGACATAGGCCACATAGAAGTTCGCGCCGTCGAAGGTTATCGATGGATGGTCCTGGTAAGTCTTGAGATCCGTTACCTGGACTCTGTCGACGAGGTTCCAGTTGGAATCGAACCTCGATACAAAGATGTCACCGCCGTTGTCCGATCCTGTGTCCCAAGACTGGTAGGCCAAATAGAACTCATTGCCCATCTGAATGAGCGAGGGAGAGTCCTGATCGACTGGCGAGTCGGTAAGCTGCATGGTACCGATCAAGTTCAGGTTGGCGTCGAACTTCTTCAGGAAGATGTTCATGTTCCCGGTCTCGTTGGAGACGTATGCAACATAGTAGTTTCCGCCGGAGAAGATCACCGACGGTGAGTTCTGGTAGGCCGTATCATTGGTAGCCCAAACATTCCCAGTCGAACTCCATAGTGGATCAAACTTTTGGAGGAAAATGTCTCCGTTATTGCTGTTGCCCTGATCCAATGATTGATAGGCCATTAGATAGCCTTCACCCGTGTATACTAAGGAAGGCTTATCCTTTGGTGCGGGACCAAATGTTATTTTTTTGACGGTTGCTGGATTGGAAAGAGAGAAAGTCCGGCCTAGGGCACTATCATACCCGTTCGGTCCGGCATTCCACCCATCCCTTGCGTAGACATAGACTGTGTAGTTCCCAGCATCGGAGGGCTTATCCGTCCAAATCCAGACGTTGTTGTAGGACCAGTCCTGGACATTCTTCCAAGCATTTCCTGTGGACGGCCCCCTCAGCCAGAACCTGTAAAGGATGGGTTCAGTCTCGGGGTCCGATGCTGTGGCAGTCCATCTTATTGGTATTCCAGCGTACTGGGGGCTGGAAAGGTCGGAATTCAAGCCTCTTATTTGAGGAGGCTTGTTGGACTGAAGCACCGTGTAGGCCATTCCAAGAGCACTGTCGTAACCATTAGGTCCTGCGTGCTTGCCGTCCCTTGCATAGACGTACACTGTGTAGTCACCGGCATTGGCTGGACTGGTGGTCCAGATCCAGACGTTGTTGTAAGACCAGTCCTGGACTATCTGCCAGTTGTTTCCGGTGGACGGTCCCTTCAGCCAGAATCTGTACAAGGTCGGATCTCCGTCCGGATCTGTGGCTGTGGCCGTCCACCTTACCGGCAATCCCCCTGGCAATGGACTTAGCTTGTCCGTAACTAGGCTGGTTAGCTGAGGCGGCAGGTCTGGAGGCAGGATGGTGAAGAGCGAGGCTGCGTCATCATCAAATCCGTCCGGCCCAGCGTGGAATCCATCCCGTACCTGCACATCGACCTGGCTGGTGCCTGCATCTGCCAGAGACGTCATCCAGGTCCAGGTATTGTCTGTGGACCAGTCGCGGGCCATTCTCCAGAACCCTCCCGTAGAGGGTCCCTTCAGCCAGTACTTGAAGAAGATCGGGTCTCCATTCGGATCGACTGCATTGGTCGCCAACCTGATGGTGGCTCCGGCAGGTTGCGGGCTTTGCGCGCTTGTACCTACGCTGGTTATCGTCGGCGGTTGGTTCAATCCAACGATCAGGTAATCAGCGACCGCAAAGTCGTCCCAGCCGTTGGTACCGGCATGGTTACCATCCCTGACGATTACCAGGATCTCGCTAGCGCCAACATCCAGCGGAGATGTTCTCCAAATCCATCTGGAGTTCCTAGTCCAACCGGTCATGTCCTGCCAGAAACCACCAGTCTCCGGACCTCTTAGGAAATACCTGTAGAGTATCTGATCCCCATCGGGATCATGGGCAACGGTGGTCCACTTGATCCAGCTTCCAGCATACTGAGGAACAGGCCTGTCCGCAAACAAGAAGTCCACCACAGGCGGCCTGTTGGCCTGAGTTAGGGCGTAGCTTGCTGTCGCGCGAGCGTCAGAGCTGGAGGGATGCTTTCCGTCGGTTATTCTTACCTCAACCTGGTAGGTTCCAGGCTGACCGCCCGCTGATCCGGTGTACCAGGTCCAGACGTTGTTGTTCATGTACCCGGTGTCCACAAGAATGCTCCCTCCCGGGTTTCTAAGGATGAACCTGAACTTCAGGGCATCCCCGTTGGGGTCTGTGGCACTGGCGGTCCAAGTCACAACAGTACCAACCTTCTGTGGGCTGGCCGGGAACGGCGTCAAGGTTGGGTTGATCGGCGGCGGGTTGTAGTTGCCGAAGTCAATCCCCACCCTGCTTTCACCAGACGCTAGGAGCAGTGTGTAAACTCCGCCGCTGGGCAGCGTCTGCGTCCAGGATGGCTGAACCGATTCCCCCACGATATAGCTTCCCGGAACCAGGTTAGTGAAGCTGTACCAGCCTTGGGCATTAGTGGTTGTGGTTCTGATAACTGTGTTATTGGACGCGTTCTTCAGCAGTATCGTCCAACCCGGCAAGCCCGGATCTCCATTATTCACTCCGTTGTTGTTCAGGTCGTTGAACTTCATCCCCCAGATGGAAGCTGTGCCTGGCGTATTCACAACCCGGTTGCCGAAGTTCTGGTTCGCAACATCGCTTGATCCGAGGTTTACCGTGTAGGTTCCAGCACCGGATGGTATTGTCTGTGTCCATCCGGGCCTGGACAGCTCACTGATCTTGTAGGTGCCGGGGGCCAGGTGATCGAAGACGTACGAGCCGTCTGAGGCCGTGTTGACGGTGCGGGTAATGTGAATCCCGTGGAATGCAGTAGTTCCATCTAGCACTATGCCCCATCCGGATACACCCTCACCTGAATCCATTACGCCATTGTTGTTTACGTCGTTGAACTTCGCTCCGGAGATGGAGTGAGTCCCTGCTAATCCGAAGTTAGCGTGGAGTACCACGGAGGTTGTGATGGTAACAGTTATAGAGGACGTAGTAGTCAGGACGAAGCCGCCAGATGGCGGATCGTTGATAGTGTAGGTTCCTTGTACCAGGTTATTGAAGATGTATCCTCCATCCTGCCCTGTAGTGGCTGTAGCTATCTCTTTGCCGTTATCAAGTAGAGTGACGGTCTGTCCCGGGATTCCGGGTTCGTCCTTGTCCTGCACTCCATTGCCGTTAAGGTCGTAATACTTCATGCCCGAGATGGACAGGTTGCCCTTGTTGCCGAAGTCCATGCCTGAAACGTCGGCGTTCTTCAGATTTACCGAGTAAGAGCCACCAGCAGGAAGGGTCTGGACCCAGCCGCTTTGGAGCACCTCGCTTAGAGTGTAGGTTCCCTGAGCCAGTTTTCCGAATGCATAAAAACCATCAGCGGTCGTGTCGGTGACGTTGATCACGTTGCCGTTCTGGGCCAACTGGATCCTCCAGCCAGACTGGCCAGGATCATCTGCATCCTTCTTTCCGTTGCCGTTCAGATCCTGGAAGGCAGTGCCGGTGATCGACCAGGAGCCTGCGCTGTTGCCGAAGTCCTTACCTGTGACGTCCGCGTCTTTCAGGCTGACGGAGTAGGACCCGCTGGACGGAGCTGTCTGCGTCCATCCTTTCTGAGCCACCTCGCTTAGTACATAATCTCCCGGAGTAAGGTTCTCGAATTTGTATGAGCCGTCCGCAGCAGTGATCACGGTCTTGATCACTTTTCCTGCTGGCTGCTCCAGATTGATGGTCCAGCCGGCCAGGCCCGGTTCTCCGTCATTTATTCCATTGGCGTTCAGGTCGTTGAACTTCTTTCCTGAAATTGAAAATGTGACCGCCTTGTTTCCGAAGTTCACGTCGCTCACATCGGAGCTTGCCAAGGTGACTTTTTGTGATCCACCAGCTGGAGCTGTGCCCGACCATCCAGTCTGCGGAACCTCGCTTACTGTATAAGCTCCAGGCACAAGGTCCTCAAACCTGTAAGATCCGTCCTGCCCGGTCAGGGTGCTGACGTCGCTACCATCTGGTTTAGTGAGTTTGACCGTCCAGCCAGCCAGACCGGTCTCTCCCGAATCCTTTACACCGTTGCCGTTTACGTCGTTGAACTTCACTCCGGAGATGTTCCTTGAGATCTCCTTGATGGTGAACATAGCGACTTGTTCGCCGTCAAAGCTGTCCTCCTTGGAATGATTGCCGTCTCTCACCCACACCCTTACCTGACTGGTGCCTACGTCGGATTTGGACGTGGTCCACGTCCAGGAGCTGGCATCCGACCAATCAGTCTCGGGCTTCCAGGACCCTGCCGTGGAGGGCCCGTTCAGGAAGAACCTGTAGAGAATCTTGTCTTTCTCCGGGTCGGTGGCATTGGCCGTCCAGATTATGGACGTACCAGGAGTCTGCGGGCTGAGCTTGTCCGGAACGATACTATTCACAACCGGCGAAAGGTTAACTGTTGCCGTAGGGGCCAAAGCAGGCTTTGCCGGAGTAACGTTTATCGCAGGCGTCACATTGGTTGGCGCTGGCTTTGTCTCGTTGATAGCTGGCGGTTTAGTCTCATTAATGGCGGGCGGTTTGGTTTCATTGACGGCAGCCGGTATAGCCTTTGGCGTCGGTGCAGTTGCATTTATGGTGTAATCTACTGTAGCGTTACCATCCGAGCCCTCAGGGCCAGCATGTTTGCCGTCCCTGACCCAAACTCTTACTTGGCTTGTGCCCACGTCGGATTTGGACGTGGTCCACGTCCAGGAGCTGGCATCCGACCAATCAGTCTCGGCCTTCCAGGACCCTGCCGTGGAGGGCCCGTTCAGGAAGAACCTGTAGAGGATCTTGTCCTTCTCTGGGTCGGTAGCATTGACGGTCCAGATTATGGATGTGCCTGGTATCTGTGGGCTGAGCTTGTCCGGAACGATACTATTCACAACCGGCGAAAGGTTAACTGTTGCCGTAGGGGCCAANNGTGGCGTTGCTGTCCGAGCCCTCAGTACCGACGTGTTTGCCATCTCTTACCCAGACTCTTACCTGGTTGGAGCCCACATCCTTGTCAGAAGTTGTCCAAACCCATGTGTTACCGGAAACCCATTTTGTTTCCTCTGTCCACTTATCGCCTGTGCCAGGACCGTTCAGGAACAACTTGTAGAGCAGCGGATCGTTCTCTGGATCTGATGCAGCAGTTGTCCAGGTTACTACCGTTCCTGCGTACTGTGGGCTGGATTTGTCTGGCGTTAGGCTGTTTACAACAGGCGGCTCGTTAACCGCGATGAGGGGCTTAGGCAATGGTGCCGGAACTGTGGCATTGATGACATAATCCACAGTTGTGTTGCCGGCTGAACCCTCTGGGCCAGCGTGTTTGTTGTCCCTGACAGACGCCATGACCTGGTTGCTGCCGATATCCTTTGAAGATGTTGTCCAGCGCCAGATGTTTTCAGAGACCCAACCGGTCTGCTCCTTCCGCTGGTTTCCTGTTGCGGGTCCGTTTAAGAAGAATTTGTAGAGCAACGGATCGTTCTCAAGATCAGAAGCAGCGGCCGTCCAGGTTACGATGGCTCCTGCGTACTGCGGGCTGGATTTATCGGGCGTCAGGCTGTTGACCACTGGAGGCTTGTTCTCTGCAGGCGTTATGTTAGTAGATACTGTTACGGGTTTGACCTCTGGTACAAAAGGCTGTACTGGAGGCTTTGGTTTCGGCGCATTTATGACAAAGACGTTCGAGACCATACTTGCGTCCTTGCTCTCGGGACCAGCGTTCTTTCCGTCTCTCACCCAGACTTGTACCTGGTTATCCCCAACATCCTTAGCAGAAGTGTTCCACGCCCAGGAGCTATCAATTCCCCAATCGGCTACCTGGGTCCACTGGTCTCCGGTGCTGGGGCCCTTCAGGAAGAACTTGTAGAAGACTGTGTCTTCCTTCTCAGGATCGATTGCGACAGCGGTCCAGGTTATTGCTGTTCCGGCAAGCTGAGGGCTGGTTTTGTCTGGTGTTAGACTGTTTACCACAGGAGGCTTGTTGACAACCGCCGGCGCCGGAATCACATTCTCCGCAGGAGTGGTGTTGGTTGGTGCCTGGACTGGCAAAGCGAGTGTCGTTTTGATCTCTGGTTTGGGGGCTGGCTGATTTAACTCATAGGTGACGACCAAGTTGGCGTCGAACCCTTCTGCCCCTGCGTGATTGCCGTCCCTTACCCAGACTTCGACCTGGTTTTGGCCGGCATCGGCTGGTGTGGTAGTCCAGGTCCAGGTGTTGACTGATATCCAACCGGTCTTTTCAGCCAGTTGCCCCCCGGTTACTGGTCCCTTCAAGAAGAACTTGTAGACCAACGG
>PMNG01000162.1 GCA_003162615.1 Methanothrix sp.
AAGTTGCGTTAAAGACTATATATACACGTCCCTGATATATCTAATTAATGAAATTAAAATCCCTTTCTATTCTATGAGGAAATTGGTTTAAGCTCAGGACTCTACACAACTTGAACTTAGCTGAAACTTTTATATACAATAATAACTGTATAATCATGATTATTTCGTCAGGTGGGAAGTTTATCAAAAAATATAACGCTATTTAGATGTGTCGTAGCATCTATCTTTGTGATAATCTCGACGGCTGCCATTCCGTGCTTGGCTGTTGATGAACATTATTCGGTGAAGAAACTAACCTATATAACTGAGCAATTTCCACCTTATAACTACCAAGAAGGAGGCAAGTTGCAGGGCATCTCAGTGGATCTTCTGGAAAAAATGTGGAACAAAATGAACGTAAACTTGTTTCCAGAGAATGCCTCAGTAAAAGTGGTAACCCAAACTGATTTGTTACTAAGCCGAGAACAAACCGCTTTAGATCCGTCCTGCCGTCTTTGGCATGACCAAAGGTTATCCTTATCGAATCCGTGCCATCAGGTGCATCATTTTCGTATTTGCCACGAACGCTGAAGTTCGTAGTCTCAACATGGATCAGCTGCGTTCCCAAGGGACAAGTTTTCATTATGTGCAAAGTGATCTCATTGAACAGCTCAGTTGGGCCGAATTCGTAAATCGCGTCAAGGATTTCTACCGATTGCATTGTCATTGAGAGAAGATGGAGTGATGTCTTTGCCGAGCAGTTTTTCGGTTGGAATTGTCTTGAAGTAGTTGGGAAACAAGTATAATCGTTGATGAGTGAACCCTAAGCTGTTGAGAATCATGGCTTTAGTTGCTATCGAATGTGGTAGATTCCTGGAACCCTGCTTTGGTAGAGCCCTATCTATCACTTCTGCAATTATCAAGTCGTCAAAAATTACCGGCTACTATACCAAGATGACCTATATTGTACGACTGGACAGCCACATCCATGCTACATCCCTTCAAAAAGAGCATTTCCGCTATTTATTTAAAAATATTTCTGATTTAAAAGATGGAAATTCAGAAATCATGAGTCTAAAGTGCGGAACTTAGGATCAGAGTTGGAGCTATGCAATTTCGGCTTCACGAATCCACGCAACCACGCAGCATCCCTACCCCAGGTGCGCGAGCCCTCGGGAAATGCAGACCGCTGCCGTATTCACCCAATCTTTTATTTTGATTAATCTCTGGAGCGAGAGCTCCATGAATTACTGTTGTTATGATTCCGTATAGCCTCGCTGCATGGTCGATGGGTGCCTCTGCGCAAGAAAAGTCTAATCACGCTGCTGCCTTCTGTTTCCAGATAAACCGAAACTTAACGCCAAAATCGCATTTTTGAAATTTTTATCCTTAAGAGGATTTTAACACGATTCGATTCTTCATCTGTAAAACCGAAGTCTTGTAGAAGGGCTAATAGATCATCGTCATCGCCGCCCCCATAGATAAGACATATCGCGCTTAAAGTAGTTGGTTTAAGGTCACTAAGCACATCAAATTCTCGAAATTCCGTTAAATATAAATATAAATAACAAAATAAAGTCCAGTTATGAGGGCACAATTCATCATTTTGATTTTTGTTCTTACGAACATTGGGTCTGCAGAGTGTGCGTCATCCCCGCATGCTACAGCGGAGCGAAATCTGACCGTAGGAGCACTGTTATCCCTTCATGGTGATAACAGCAATGGAGGTATATCCAGTCAGATCGCTCTTAAGATTGCGGAGGCAGATATAAACACGCTATTCTCTAAGCTAGGGAGAACAATCCGGGTTCATGTTGTAGTGAAGGATTCACAGAGCGATCCGGATATCACCTTAAAAGCTCTAAAAGAGCTACAGGCCCAGGGGATAAGAATTATACTAGGACCTGAAGAGAGCCAACCTCTGTCCTATGTGCGAAAATATGCCAATGACAGCGGAATTATTTTGATAAGTGGTTCGAGTACTGCACCCTCACTCGCCATTAAAAATGATACGACCTTCAGGCTTGTACCAGACGACGATACTCTGGCGCATAATCTGTTGCACTGATGAATAGGGAAGGCATAAAAGTCATAATTCCCTTGGCCAGAAAGGATGTCTGGGGCGATGGCATGCTCAACGCCGTCAAGAAAGAGTTTGGTCTGAAGGGCGGAACGATGCTGGATGCTGTGCGCTACTATCCAAGTACTGAGAACTTTTCACATGAGTTGAGCCTCTTGCATTCGGAGGTTATCCGTGCCGTTGAGGTCAATGGCAATAGTTCCGTGGCTGTCTGTGTGGCAGCTTTCGACGAAATCCTGCCCATTTTCTCTCAAGCTAATAGTGATCCTGTGCTTTCCTCAGTTAGATGGTATGATTGTGACACCTCTGCAATTGCCCTGAGCCGTAATCGGAATGCATCAGAGTTCGCTGTTTCGACACATTTCCTCTTTCCGACATATGGAATCCAGAGTAATTCGAGATACGACCAAATTCGGAAAGCAGTCATGAATGAGACGGGACGTGAGGCTGACACATTCGCTGTCAACGATTACGATGCGCTTTGGCTTGTCACCTACACATACCTAATGGTAGGCTCCGATGATCCTGATGCATTTAAATGGGTGTTTCCTTTGGTTGCCGAGACCTACAAAGGCAACATTGGCTGGATGAAGCTCAATGATGCTGGTGATCTGGAAAATGCGCCTTTTACTTTTGTACATATGAAGGAGAATAATGGTAGCTTCGAGCGGACTCCTTACGCAATTCTTTAGATGATTGTATGGCGTAGTTTGGGGCCTAATAGAATGAGCAGCTATCATCTATAGAGATTTAATGAGGTATATAGGTATATCCATAGCGAAAAAATGAACTGATTAGGTAGAACTATTCGCAAAGATGCGCAGAGGCTTCGATGGTCAAGCATATCAGAAACGCGGATATCCCTGGCTCTGGTCATGGAGATTCGGATATGTCGTGACTGATGCTGCCAAGTGGGGTGTAAATCATGAAAGATACGCCTCGGAGTTTGATGCTGGATAATATAGGAAGTTGCTGAAAAAGCTTGTACGGTACAACAATAATTGGCATAGTAATACCGGTAATATCAAAATTCTCTAGCTTAGTACTATTACTGTCCAGACCTGTAAGCTCGTAGGGAACTCTGGAAATCGTGGACGGCTAGGAAAAATGAAATCGACTTTATGGCATGGCATTAGCGTCCAAAGGCGTGTTTAGTATTCGCGCTAATCAGGTAAAAATAAAAGATCACGGTTATTATAGCATCTATCAATCGCAAGAAGAATGTCCCAAGATGGAGAGCTGATTGAGGTTATACGAACCTCTATCTTGCCCTTCCGGGGCGAGGTCCAAAACCTCAAGTACCGATGGAACTGAATTTAATTAATCCTTAGTTAGCCATCGACGGTCCCTAATGAATTGCGCCCATAGCTTATTGCAAGAAGAGTATATCATAAAGTTTCTGAATGGTTTCTAGTAATAAGCGCTGGAACTTAGATCTGCTCAGGCAATACTATTCAGGAAATCTGATTTTTAAAGTTCAAGTGATTTATAACCATCCTCAACTACTTCGAGGAATTAAAGTCCAGAAGAGATCGTTGTTTCTTGCTGTCCTTGGTCTTTGAAGGTTCTGGTTTAGCTTCGGCATCGAGCCTCTTGTCTTCCAGATTAACAGGCCCCGATTCAGCCTCAGCCTCCTTCGCCGGTTCGGCCTTCTCTTCCGTTTCACGCTCCAGCGACCTCTGCCCTGTTACGTGCCATCCCAGATCTATCTCCTCGGCAAGCTCCGTCTCCCTGATCTTCTGAGCCTCATCGAATATCGTCTGGACTTTCTTGGTGGTTGGGGTAGTCACCATCAGCAGGGCGATCTCATCCGGATTCAGGTCCAGCTCGGCCGCCACAGCCGGAGCCAGCTTCTTGCTCTTGAGAAGCAGTCCCAAGAAGTCCATCAGCTCCGACCGGGCAAATCCAGCGGAAACATGGCAGCGCGCTCCTATCTTCTTTGCGGCCGAGTCTCGGACGTTGCGGGCCTTTCTGGATTGTCCCATCCTGCGCCATAGGGCCGGAGGCCGAAACGCAATATATCCTGATCTACGTGCTGTCCTGGAGGCCTGGACGCCTCCAGTCATGAGAAAGCCAGCGTATCTCCACAGACCGTAGTTCTGCCGGCGTCTTACTCTTCCCAAGAACACGTCGGCCCTGGCGAGAGTGTCAAACCCGGCGAGAAGGTCGGCGCCCTGATAGGCAACAGGGAGGTTCTCGTCTATCCAGTGAACAAGATCCTCTGGGCTCTCGTCCAGCGTATAAGATGCCTGCAGGGCCTCCGATGGATTGCTGCCACGGAATATGACCTCCAGAACCTTGAAGATGGAATCCTTTACATCGCGCTCTGCTGTGGCTACATCCTCCTGTCGGAGCTCTGATTGGCCTTGTGCGGCAGCTTGAAGATCATTTATTCCGGAACGCAGGTCGCCTCCGGCCCTCTCAGCGATCATCTCAATGGCATCCGGGTCGCAGGCGATAGCCTCGGCTTTGCATATTGTCCTCAGGGTTGAGGCAATGGTGACGGATCTCACCGACCGGAATGAAATTCCTTTAGCAGCATCTCTCAAGGGCTTATCTATCTCGTAGTACTCGTTGGCGATGAGCAGGACTGGCTGACTTGATCCCCTGACAAGCTTGAGCATGGCCGCAGCACCTCCACGGTCTGCGGTGCCGTGCAGGTTGTCGGCCTCGTCCAGAATCACAAGGCGTCTGCTGCCGGAGAATGTGCTGGTCCTTGATGCTGGGCCGGCGATCCTGTCTATCATTCCCGCGGTCCGCACATCGCTGGCGTTCATCTCGACCTCTTCCCAGTCCATCTCCTTTGCAAGAGCCAACGCTGCAGAGGTCTTGCCTGTTCCCGGTGGCCCATAGAGGATAGCTGCCCTGATTACCGGTCGATCTTGCTCCCAGGCTTCCGCCCACTCCCTGAGCTCAGAAATGGCCTTGCCGTTTCCCAGGACCTCCTGGAGTGAGTTTGGCCGATACTTCTCTGTCCACTTAGCGGAGGCGGTAACCGATGCCATTCTACCAGATTCCCTCTCGACCCGTTATCTCAACAACCTCGATCTCCCAGATGGTCATCTCCATCCGCTCTAGCTCTTCCCTCTGGAACTTTTTGTCACTGTGGCCTCCGATGCCTCTCTTAATGAAGGCGTCGAACATCTTGGTCTTGGCTTCGATGTCAGAGGAGAGTTTGGCTTTTCCAAAAGCGAGAACACTCGCCCAGCGGTCAACATTGAGTTGGTCAACCTCGAAGCAGACCCTTGAATTTTTGACGGCCATTTCTATCTTCCTCCCTCTGCCACGGGAGTGGAGGTAGATTTTACCACCGGAATAGACATAGGACATGGGTATGACATAAGGATTGTCATCTGAGGAGAGTCCGAGCCTGCCAAATTTAGCAGAGGAGAGAATTGAGGCGCATTCATCCTGGGATAGAGTCCTGGGCTTCATGGATTCATGTCTTTGCTCAAGGGTTATAGCCTTTGTTCAGATGGAGAAAACGATCACTTTGAACGAGTTGTCTTATTCGACGTTGTCTGAGGAATCTCGTACTTGCATTGGGCCATTAGGATTCCAATCCAAAATAAAAAATGATAATCCGTCAATACATCAATAGTCCCTCTGGTTTCTCGTTCTGGTTTCGTAGCTGTGGTAGGTGTCTTTCTGCTTGTCCTGGAGGTAGACATAGTTGAACTTGCTGTCCTCCTTGTGCTCTTCGAACTCCTCTCTGGCATCCTCCCGGCAGCTAGTACAGGCGTTACGTGGCAGGGACACACAGAAGGCACTGTTCAGTATACCGTAACCCTTCTGGGCCTGAGAGGCGATGGTCATGTATCCGTGGCATCTGTCGCAAAGCCTGACAGTCTCTTCTTGACCCTCGTTGATCATGTCGGTATCGTAGAAGATGCGCTTGCGCCTGCGGTAGAACTGCCCATGCTCTGCCAGGGCATCCTCAACAAGCCGATCGCGGTTATCCCAGATCTCTTGAAGCTGCCCTATAGTCGCTTCTATATCTCTCTTCATCTCTGCAGACTGAACGAACTTGCCCGGCACATAATCCGGCTCCCTGACATGAGAATAGTCGAGTCCGGCCATGGCCTGGATTATGCCGGTGTTGACGTAAGGCAGAGCAGTCTCAATAGCGTAGCCGCCCTCCAGGACGCACAGGTCTGGTGCCAGCTTTTCGTTGAGACGAGCGTAACCGTTCGCGGAGAACCGCATGTTGGCCAGGGGATCTGTGTAGTGGTTGTCCTGGCCTGCCGAGTTCAGCACCAGATCCGGCTTGAAATCCTTCAGTACCGGCAGTATGAAGTTGTCCAGGACGTAGTGAATTCCCTCGTCAGTCGTTCCCGGCGGGAGCGGTATATTGAGAGTTCTTCCTAACGCCTGGGGGCCGCCCATCTCGTTAGGGAATCCCGATCCCGGATAAAGGGTTCGGCCATCCTGGTGGAAGGATATGAAGAGCACGTCGGGGTCGTGCCAGAAGATGTCCTGGGTTCCGTCACCGTGGTGGACGTCGGTATCGACTATGGCTATCTTCTTGTGGCCGTACCTTGTCCGGAAGTACTCCACCATGATTGCCATGTTGTTGATGTTGCAGAATCCTCTGTTTCCATGGACGACCATCATGGAATGATGGCCCGGCGGACGGACAAGGGCGAAGCCGTTACGAATCGCCCCTTCCTCTTTGGCATCGGCGAGAGTGAGCACGCTCCCGGCTGCGATCAAGTGGGCTTCTGTCACCTGGGCCTCTACATTCGGGACGCAGAAGTGTACCCTGGATATGTCTTTTGGCGTGGCCAGGCGGGGCTTGTACTCTTCGATCTCTGGAAGGTCCATCAATCCTTCCTCGAAGATCTGGTCTCTGGTGTACAGAAGGCGCTCCTCCCTTTCGGGATGTGTCGGCGAGATTGCCCAATCGAAGGCTGGGAAGAATATCAGGCCTGTCTTGCCTGTCTTGTTCGATGTGTCTTTAGCTGCCACTTTAACACCTCCCCCAGGCCGGGATAATTCCCGCCGGAATCTCCATCCTTACATCCAGGAGCCTGCCTACGGTTGACCAGCCTCTGACCATGTTGAAGATCTCGCTGTAGGTTACCTCTGCCTCGTTTGCATACTCGCCGATTCCCATTTTGTTCGCCCGCTCGTTCATCAGTTTTCTGGCCATCTGCTCAGCTTGCTCCAGGTTCATGTTCTTGCGATCTGCCCTGCCTGTAAGTCCTTCCTCAGCCACAATGTACTCCCCTCTTTCGGTATCGATCCGAAGATTCAGGGTAAGCGTGGGCCGAGCCACTGCTGCGCCGATAGCATTGGCCACAGGGGCATATTCGGGGATGACGGCCTTAGCGCCCAGCATTTGGGCCACAAGGGGAACCAAAGGCTGCGCTGCGCCACCAACTCCGACAACGTTCTGGGCCAGGAGCTTCTCTTTCTTCACGATCTCCCATACGCGGTAGGCAGGCTCCTGTTCCCACTCCCGGAACATCTCGTTGACATGGCTCACGATCTTATCCACGACAGCGTCGATGACCTTCTGGGCCACCTCTTTCGGGGTGCAGCACAACCGCTTTGCAATATCGGCCATTGCCTTCTCGGCAGCCGCAGCATCTCCGATATCGGACATACCAAGAACCCGCAGGGCGTCCGTTGGAGTTGGGCATGGACCTCCCATACAGAGGGCGGGACCTTCCCTATGAGGTCCTACAGCGATGCAGTCACCGTTCACGCTAACGGCGCTGTCTCCTCCAATGGCCACCGACTTGACGGCAAAAGCCCGGACGTGAGTAAGAAGAGAGTTGACCCTTGCGCCTTTTGATGACAGCAGGGGCTTGCCTGATAGTATCAAGGCCAGGTCCGTCGTTGTTCCGCCGATGTCGACAACTACGGATGTCTGCGTCGTTGGCATCAGGGCCATGACGCCCATGATGCTGGCAGCAGGTCCTGAGAAGATGGTCTCCACCGGCATATTGACAGATTTGTCCAGGGGCAGGGTTCCTCCATCTGCCTTCAGGATGAAGACCGGGGCAGAGATCTTGCGATTCTTTAAGGCAGCATTGATCTGGTCTGCGAATTCTCGATACCTATCTTTAGTGGCAACCGTAAGCCTTGTAGTTGCCGCACGTCTGGGGAAGTTTAGCTGGCCTGAGACCCGATGGCCCAGCTCGACCTGAACACCCGGGACGACGCTTGCCACGATCTCGCCAGCTTTCAGCTCATGGACGTGGTTTCTCTGGCCGAACTTGCCGACTACCGCGATTTTCTTGAATCCAATATTCCCCAGCTCCAGAGCAGTTGACTTTACCTGTGATTCGTTCAGCTTCTGAATTTCTCGGCCACGGTAGTCTATGGCTCCATCCAGGATGAAGACATCCTGGCCCAGATGGTAGTCTTTCGGGTTGGCGCCGGGGCCCGGGATGAGTACGAGAGCTACCGGATCTGTCTTGCCCTCGGCTATCATGTTGGTGATCAGGGTGGTGCTTAGCACTACCCTCTCGATCTTATAGGGCGAGACGCCCTCGGTGAGCTTGTCCAGAGCGGAAAGAAGACATCCAAGCAGGTTGTCGTGGTCTGTCGGGACATAGGCCGACCTGAACACTCTGCCGCCTTCAACCAGCACTGCATCGGTGGTAGTTCCGCCGACATCAATTCCAATCAACATATATCAATCGCCTTGCTGATTGCGCTTAAAAGGCAAAGATGTATATCGGCTTTGTGGTTCTTTCCCAGAGTACAACCCCTCGTAGCCGGAGGCTCAGAACAAATGAATTCGCTGGAATTGATAACTGGAGCAATAGTTTAGGACGTCCCATCCTGGGCGCAAGAGCACGACCTCTCGCCTGGAATTTTTTCTGCTGTTCGGGAGATTATCTCTTTTACACAATTGCTCAACCGGTCCATCTGCTCTGTAATTTCTGAGAGGCTTAGTTTTCCTCCCTCGGTTTTCATCCCGCAGGCCTCGTTGGTCACGATGCATAGCGAAGCGTAGCACAGCCCCAGTTCCTTGGCCAGCACAACCTCTGGATATCCAGTCATTCCCACAACATCCCCGAACTGTCTCATCATCCTGATCTGGGCCGGAGACTCCAGATGAGGCCCCTCTGCACACACATAGACTCCTTCGAAGGGCTGTATGCTAATTTCCGACATGGCATTCCGAAGTGATGACAGCAGCTCTAGGCAATATGGCTGGCTCATATCGACGTGCACTGCTCTGTCGTCAAAGAAGGTGTTTGTTCTAGCTTTGGTGAACTCGACATAGTCCAAGGGCAGGAAAAAGCTGCCTACCGGATGGTAGGACATGGTGCCTACGGTGTTGATGGAAATAGCTCTTGTAGCTCCGCTGCTCCTAACCGCACATAGGACAGCCCTGTAGTTTACTTTGTGGGGTGGAAGGTGGTTCTCTCCATGACGCGCAATGAAGACTGCCTTCTTGCCTTTGAGCCTTGTCGATTGGACTTCCACGCTCCCATAGGGCGTTTCTATCGTGTCTGGCGACCCATCAAGGCAAAAGCCAACTCCGCCTATTACCGCAATCCTTGCATCCATCAGGTCCTCCCAGAAAATTAAGCCTCTAGGACAAATAGCTCCTCTCTAGGCCATTAAATCTTTCTTGTCTTACTTTTCGCCAAAAATAAGTCTTTTAACTCAAGAAGTCTTTTATATCATGGCAGCGACCCAATTTAGGAGATCCCCAGATGGAGTTTACTGCCCAAGAGAAGTATGAATTTAAACGGATGCTCGACAACCTCCGGTCCAAAGTTGGCAGAGGCACGGAGCTAATTTCTCTTTATATACCTCACGACAAGCAGATATCTGATGTGATGGCTCAGCTTCGTGAGGAGAACGGCCAGGCCGCTAACATCAAGTCCAGAGTAACGCGCCTCAATGTTCAAAGCGCCCTCGATTCGGCTATGTCCAGGGTCCGCCTCATCAACAAGGTTCCTGAAAACGGTGTGGTGATATTCATCGGATCCATAGACATAGGCAGCAACAAGACTGATATGTATACCTTGGCTCTGGAGCCACCCGATCCCATTACAACTTACAAGTATCACTGCGATTCCTCATTTCTTCTGGCTCCACTGGAGGAGATGCTGGCCGATAAGAAGACCTTCGGCTTGATAGTCCTGGACAGGCGCGAGGCAACCATCGGACTCCTCAAGGGAAAACAAATAGTGCCCATGAAACACATGACCTCCACAGTACCGGGCAAACAGAGGAAAGGGGGTCAGTCCAGTCACAGGTTCCAGCAACTAAGGCTTATTGCTATCCACGACTTCTACAAGAGGATAGGAGACAGCGCGACTGAGGCCTTTCTCCCTATAGACCAGAAGGACTTTGAGGGCATTATCATCGGCGGCCCGTCGCCCACCAAGGAAGAGTTCGTTGAGGGAGAGTTCCTTCACCATGAGCTGCAGAAGAAGATCCTCGATGCTCTTGATATTTCCTACACAGATGAATCCGGCCTGCACGAGCTGGTTGAAGCCGCCCAGGACAGGCTCATCGACCTGGAGCTCACCCAGGATAAGCTGGTCATGAGACGATTCTTGAGGGAACTGGTGAGCGACAACGGCCTGGCTGCATATGGCGAAAAAGAGGTAAGGCACAACCTTGAGCTTGGCTCGGTTGACACTCTGCTACTGTCGGAGGATCTGCGCAAGACCAGGGCCAAGATCGTCTGCACCAACAAGAGCTGCGATTTTGCCGAGAATCAGACTAGGACTTCGTCCTCTCAGCCTGTGGGGAACTGTTTCAAGTGCGGCAGCTCCCTGAGCATAACTGATGAGGAGGACATAGTCTCAGACCTCTCCAAGCTTGCTGATGCAAGCGGCTCGGCGGTCAAGATAATCTCGACCGATTCGGAGGAAGGTGCCCAGCTATACCAAGCCTTTGGTGGGATTGCAGCGATTCTGAGATACAAGACAAGCCACCTGTAGACGAATGAATTACGGACAACAGCTAGACACAGAGTAGACACATATAATCAGACATGGATTTCGAGACAGTTGACGATGATGACGATTGAAGTCTCTGTTTATGTTATAATCAGGCCCACAGAGCGGGTGGAAAAGGTTGCCTCTGCCGTGGAGAAGATATTCCCTGGCCTGATAATGGACATCAGAGGGGATCGGATAGAGGCCTATGGAGGGCCAAGCGCTCTCCGGACTCTGCATAAGCTGCTGAGAGAACAGGAGATCCTGGACACTGCCAGATCGGTCATGCTCCAAGGGCGAGAGGGGAATACGATACAGTTCAGGTTGAACAAACAGGCCGCTTTTATGGGCTGGGTCAATTTTCCGCCTGAAGAGGAGCCGCTAGGTTCCATTCACGTCCAGATCACAGGAGACGACCTGGTGATCGACTGGCTTAGTCCCAGGACAGAGAACGGTGTTCCTGTGGAAGAGATCGATCTCTCTGAGATTGGATCTCAAGGAATCGATTCATTAGAGACATATTTTACAAATGCCAATCCCAGGGAGGAAGATGTTTAGCTTCTCCTCAAGCGCCATGGTGGACAGGCCCTTCGACTGGGCGTACCAGCTTGAGGATCTCGGCTACACCGGCTGGGAGATAGTAAATGAAGGTAAGCAGAGGCTGACAAAGGAGAATGCCCAGGAGGCCAAAAATATAGCCGAGACCACCAAACTGGTTATAACTGTTCATCTTCCCTATTCGGACCTGAACCTGGCAAGTATGAACCAACCCATCTGGGAGGAGACGATCAGGCAGATGAAGAGATGCCTGAGCCTGTCGTGCGATTTTTGTCGGCTTGCAGTGGTTCATCCTGGACACCTGTCCCCACTTGGAATGTCGATGCCGGACAAGGCTTGGTCCCAGAACATCCTAGGCATCCAGGAGATATGTGACCATGCCGCAGAGCTGGATATGAAAATCGCTGTGGAGAACATGGTCAACATGCCAGCCCTCCTGGGCCGAAGGCCGGAGGAAATAGTGGGTATTCTGGAGACAGTGAACAGGGACAACGCTGGGTTCATCCTCGACGTGGGTCACGCCAACACAAATGGGAACGTGAATCAGTTCCTGAAGCTTAAAGATCTGGTCATCCACGCTCACATCCACGACAACCACGGTGAGCGGGATGAACATCTTCCTGTGGGTTTTGGCACAGTGCCATGGGACAATGTCGCCGCAGCCTTCGAAGGTTACAGCGGTAGAATGGTCACGGAGTCCAGGTCCCTAGCCGAGGGCCAGAGATCTCTCAAGCGTCTCAAAAAGCTGATGAAGAAGGAGTGAGCAGGTAGCTCTCATGTCTTCATTTGACGGCATCGCCAGAGAAATGCTCACCTGGTTTGATGAAAAGAATACAGCCAGAGAAGAGTCTCTTCAGCTCTGCAGGGCGGCCATAAGAAGCTGTTCAGCGGCTATAAGATCCGTTCACCGTGGCCAGCTTGAGGAGTCTGAAAAGTTCATGGCCGAGGCACAAGCAACTTTGACCAGGGTCAGAGCGCTTTTGAAGGATCATCCTGATGTTCACTATGCAGGCTTCTATGACGATGCTGAGCAAGAGTACGCAGAGGCCAGGAACGTCTACTCGATCGTTGTGGATCACGAGATTCTGACGCCGGAGAGGACCGGCGTAGGGTTTGTCAATTATCTATCGGGATTGGGCGACGTCACAGGAGAGCTACGGCGTCACATCCTGGATATCATCCGCAAGGGCGAGCCTGAGGTCGGAGAGTACTATCTCGAGACGATGGAGGAGATCTTCTACCTGCTGATGCTCTTCGATTATCCCGATGCCATCACTCGGGGTCTGCGCAGAAAGAGCGATCTTGCCAGGTCCATGATCGAACGAACCAGGGGCGACCTGACAAATGCCATCGAGATGGGAAAGGTCGAGACGTCGTTGCGTGGCCTGGAGGATAAGCTTAAAGAATCCGGTTTAGGAGTCTAAGCCATGAAATTCGATCCAGCCCAGATCAGAGAGGCCGCTAGTCAGGACTTCGACAAAGCCTGGCGGCAGGGCGGTGTTTATCTCGGACATCCGAAGATCAACGATAGATACCCCAGACGTAGCTGTAACTACGGCGAGCCTCACCCCATCTTTGACACAATTCAAAGACTGCGAGAGGCCTACCTGAGGCTGGGATTTTCTGAAGCCATGAACCCGGTGATGGTCGACGCTTTGGACGTCTATCGTCAGTTTGGGTCGGAAGCGTTGGCGGTCTTGGATAGATGCTTCTACCTTGCTGGTCTGCCCAGGCCGGATATCGGCATCTCGGATGATAGAATTGCCCAGATCAATCGGATTCTCAATAGAGAGCTTTCTGGAGACGAAGTAGAAGCTGTCCGCCAGATCCTCCACGGTTACAAGAAGGGCAAGGTTGAGGGCGACGACCTGGTTGGGGAGATCTCTCACGCCGTAAACGCCAACGATGCTCTTGTATCCACAATCCTTGAAGAAGTCTTTCCTGAGTTCAAAGGCCTTAAAGCCGAGGCAACCACGAGGACGCTACGTAGCCACATGACCTCCGGCTGGTTTTTGACGCTGTCCAATCTGCACTACCGTCAGAAGACGCCGGTGCGGCTGTTCTCCATAGACAGGTGTTTTCGCAGGGAACAGGCGGAGGATGCGGCCAGGCTCATGAGCTATCACTCGGCCAGCTGCGTAATCATGGACGAAGAGGTTTCTGTGGAGGACGGCAAGGCTATGGCCGATGGCCTCCTGAGCCAGTTCGGATTCCAGAAGTTCAGGTTCCAGCCGGACGATAAGAGGAGCAAGTACTACACTCCTGGAACTCAGATAGAGGTGTATGCCTTTCATCCCGCACTTGTCGGCTCGGCCACTAAATACGGCAGCGGCTGGGTGGAGGTGGCCACCTTCGGCGTATACTCGCCTACCGCCCTGGCACAGTACGACATACCCTATCCCGTCATGAACCTGGGCCTGGGTGTCGAGCGAATAGCAATGATTCTGCATAACTCCAAGGACCTCCGTGCCCTGTCCTACCCCCAGTTCCAGGCAGACTGGGAGCTGACGCCTAGGGAGATGGCTCAGATGATCAGAGTGGATAAGTCGCCTTCGACACAAATCGGTCAAATCATCTCAGAGGCCATCGTCCAGACCTGCATCGAGCACGGAGATACGCCTTCGCCTTGCGAGTTTCCGGCCTGGGAGGGCCAGCTTTACGGTAGAAACGTAAAGGTGTCGGTGGTTGAGCCGGAGGAGAACACGAAGCTGTGCGGCCCTGCCTACCTGAACGAAGTAGTAGTCTACAAGCAGAATGTGATGGGCATTCCCAGGACCTCTCGCTGGGATGATGCCTTCGAGGAAGGAGTGACTACCGGCATAAAGTACATAGATGCCTTTGCAGAGCTAGCCGCATCCGAAGTTGAGGCCTCTGCTCTGAACGGAAAGGATTCCGAGACAAGGGTGAAGATCGTTCGGACGCCGGGAGAGATAAACCTTAAGATCGATCCGGCTCTTGAGCGGTACATCACAAGCCACAAGCATAAGATGGATCTGCGCGGGCCGGTCTTCGTCACTGTTCGCAGCAAGATAGTAGAATAAATAGAGTTATTGTGGGGGGCTCAGAAGTTGAAGGTAGCATCTTCTAACCAGGAGGGCAAGAGGGCAGCGGGAGAGTCTGCTGCCTGTCTGATCAAAGACGGAATGGTGGTTGGCCTAGGCACTGGATCGACAGTGGCCTGGACGATTCGAAAGGTCGGAGAGATGGTCGAATCAGGACTCGATATCCTGGGAGTGGCTACGTCTTATCAGGCCGAGGCCCTGGCCATTGAGTCGAGCATAAGGCTCACGACTCTGAGCCAGCATCCTGTTCTTGACCTGGCCATCGATGGAGCCGATCAGGTAGATGCGAATCTTTTTGCCATAAAGGGCGGTGGAGCGGCCCACACTCGCGAGAAAGTCGTCGCCTGCTCGGCCAGGAAGTTCGTGGTTGTGGCTGATGAATCTAAGTACGTAGAAACGCTGAGCCACCCGGTGCCGGCGGAGGTGCTGCCCTTTGCAGCGAGGCTGGTGGAGCGGCGGCTGAAGGAGCTGGGCGGCGTGCCGGTGCTACGCCTCGGCAAGATGAAGGACGGGCCGGTGATCACGGACAATGGGAACTTCGTGATGGATGTGGACTTTGGGGCAATCGTTGATCCGGCAGCACTGGCAGCGAAGCTGTGCGGGATTCCTGGACTGGTGGAGCACGGGATATTCGACAATCTGGATGAGCTGCATCTGGCAAGAAGGGCGGGGTGGAGATAATTAGAAGAAGAGGATGAAGAGTAGGTCCTTTTTGGCCTCATTCATCTTTGCCTCTCATCCTCCTCCCCGAATCTTGTGGAAAATTAAAATATACTGCAAGCGAATTTAGAACCAATGGCTGCTCAACCGTCAACCGTAGAATTCTATGAAAGGCGTCCTCTGCAGGAATTTGCCGTAGGTGTCAGGAAATTCGTTCCTCTTAGGGTCACCAATCTGCAGGTAGACTACGATGACGGCCTCTGGATTGTAAGTTTGCCTCCTCTGGATGCAACAGGAAGCTCACAGGATTTTCTGGAAGCTAAGAGATTGTTATTTGAGTAGATAGACTTCTTATGGAATGAGTATGTTCTTTGCCCGGAGGAAGAGCTGGGCGAGACCGGTAAGGTGCTAAGAGATTTGCTCTTGGAATTGTTTTCGGTGAGCTGATGGCTTCGGCGCTGAGCCAGGATGAGATTGAGGCAGGGCTTGCGAGAAAGGGCTTTTGCCGCAGCCACACTGATCACAGATATTTTATCCTTTATGTCAACGGGAAGAAGAGGCCGCCACTTTTCTGAGCCACGGGAAGAACCGGGATATCGGTGCACCCTTGCTCAATGCCATGGCCAAGGAGCTTGGCCTCACTACCAGAGACTTTGTTGATCTTGTAAAGTGCCCTTTGAGCACTGAGGAATTCTAGGCAGCAAAAAAGGAAAGGCTGGCCAGTGGTCTGCGGATATTGAGGCGGGGTTGAAATCAAATATTCACAATGAAGTTGCCTCGGCAAGCACTCGGTCTCGGATGTACCAGTGAAGTAGTTATTATCAAAAAAGTTCCCGCTCTCGTGTGCAGTTGATGTGGGGAGGCCAAAGGCATTAATTCCGTTCGTGTGGTAAAGTGGGGGAAATACAAGGGAATGGACATGCTCATCCACGCACATGTGCGGGTCATGTCCATCGATCTAAGTTTTGCTCATCCTGTTTCTTGGCTCTTAGCAAATCAATCACTATATCCTCATTCAGATCGTTCTCAACTTCTTGTTCCATCAATTTGTCCGCGACGAAGCTCAGCAGCTTTGTTGGCGGTACTGGCTTTTGCAGATACCCGTCTGCTCCCCAGTTGAGAGATTTGATTGCATTTTCAAGTGTGGCATAACCTGTAACCATGATTTTCTTTGCACCTGGATTGATTAGGTTAAACTGTTTTATGAGTTCAGTGCCTTCCAAATCCGGAAGCTTGATATCTATTAACGCCAGGTTATAGTAGTTGGCTTGATATTTCTCTATAGCTTCCTGACCATTTTCTGCAGTGCTTACTCTGTACCCTTTGAGTTCCAGAATAGCCGAAAAGCTCTTGAGAATTCCCTTGTCATCGTCTACTACTAGTATAAATTTCTTGTCCATGTTTTATCATCCTGTGGTATCTCGATAGTCACTTCAGTCCCTGCGTTCACCTTGCTGGCAACGACTATACTACCTCGGTGGGCCTCCACCAGACGTTTGCAGATCGCAAGCCCTAAACCAATGCCTTTAGATTTCGTGGTGAATAGAGGTAAAAATAGCTTGGGAATGTTTTCATTAGGTATGCCCGCTCCTTCATCTCTGATAGTCAAGACGACTGATTCTCCTTTACGGATGGCAGTTATCGTTATTTGACCTCCCTTTGGCATGGACTGGATCGAGTTGTTGACCAGGTTTACGATCACCCGTTTGATTTTTTCTGGATCGACGGTGATCTCTGGTAATCCGTTTTCTACTTCAGTAGATACTTTAACACCCTCAGGAATTTCTAAAAAATTTATCGCATTGCTGATTAGCTGATGAATGTCTGTTTCTACTAATTCGAGATTCAGCGGTCCTGCATAACTCTGGAGATCGGATACTATCTGGTTCATATAGCTACAGCTCTTCTCGATTTCGTCGAGGATCTCGGTAATGCTGAGCTGACTCTCTACTAGTGGAGTGTCTGCCGAAATCAACATCTCCTTGGCCAAATATACCATAGATATTACAACCTGAAGCGGGTTTCTAAGGTCATGGCCGACCATGGTAGCCATCTCACCTAAGGTTGCCAGGCGGGCAGCTTGCTGGAGTTGTTTCGTACGCTCGTCGACCAGCTCCTTGAGGCTCTCAGAATACCGTTTGAGCGCCTCTTCATCACGTTTTCTATCGGTGATGTCCCTTGATATACTCAGAGTACTGGTCACTTTGTTCGTTTCAAGAATGGGAACAAGATAAGTTTCGTACACACTCATGATGCCGTGGTTCTCTTTGCCAGTGTGCTCAAACTTGCGTAATTTCCCAGTTTTCTTGCACTCGTCAATCTCCTTTTTAAATATCTCTTTGGACTGTGTTGAAAGATATTGGTATACACTGCTCCCGATGACCTCTTTTTTCGTGAAACCCTTCGGATAGTGATTCAGGAACGAGAATCCCCCCTCCAGGTCGAGCAATGAGATATAATCAGGCAAGACACTTACAAGAGAACGCCATTTCTCTTCGCTCTCACGCAGTGCCTTCTCGATCTGCTTGCGCTCGGTAATGTCATCGACTACCGTCAGGATCTGTATTAGCTCTCCATTATTTTCTCTAATAGCCGATAAAGTAATATTGCACCAGATCTGGCGACCGTCCTTCCTCATATAACGTTTTTCCATCTGGTACTTGTCAATCTGCCCCGTGATCATCTGCCGAACCGGATCGAGGTTCCTGTCGAGGTCCTCGGAAAAGGTGACATCTTTATAATGCTTCTGCGGAAGCTCCTCTTTGTCATAACCCAGCATCTCCGATAAAGCCGCATTGCAGTCCTCGATAAAGCCCATCTCATTTGCGATGACAATGCCCATGCCAGCTCTATCAAAGATTGCTCTGAACCGATCCCTGCTTACTCTTAATTTTTCCTCAGCTCGCTTGCGGTCGGAAATGTCTCTCCATATGGCCAGGATAGCCTTTTTGCCTTCATAATGATCGACCAAACGAGCATGAACCTCTGCGGGTAGGAGCCTTCCATCTTTCGTCTTTTGAACAGATTCAAAAATATTAGACCCTTTATTCAAAACTTCCTTAAGTCTACCATTTACCTGACGAGCGTTCTCCCGAGAATCAATGTCTTCAGGAGTCAATTTGAGTAGTTCATCCCTTGAATACCCGAGTCGTTTGACGGCTTCATCGTTGACTTCCTGAAAATGACCTTCAAGATCAAGTATCACAACGGCATCTGCCGCGCTATTGAACAGAACTCGGTACTTCTCTTCGCTCTCCATCAACGCCTTCTCGGTCCGCTTGTGCTCGGTTAGGTCTCTCGCAAAAACGGCAACACCAGTGATTTCCCCGTGCGAATCTCGAACCGGGTTATGCGATATCTCGAAGTAACGCCGCGATAGAGCTTTATCTCCGGCGCACGCCTCCAATGTTAACGATTCACCACAAAGCGTCCGGTCGATGTTCATCTGGGCGCTAATACGGTTATCGATGTTAGTATGGTAATCAAGAATGCTATGCCCGATCTCGATATCAGCACCAAATAGCGTCTTCATCACCTCAGCGTGCTGCGAGTTGAAGCTCGTGTAACGATATTTGCGGTCTACCGAGAAGATAGGCCCCTTCGAGCTTTCGATTACTGCTTTCAGCACTGCACTCTGCTGTGCTAGTTTTTCCTCAGCGTTCTTGCGTTCAGTTATATCGATGACGGCGATCCGGCATTGTCTACCGTTCGGCGAACTATCCTCGGCGGCTGTGCTCTCGATGCGGGCATAAACTGTAGGCTTACCTTCTTTTAGGAGATTCATTTCACACGTTTTCTTAAAGGAGGTCTCAAACGCCGATTTACAGAAATCATCAAAACGAGAACGGTCCTTGGGCGCGACGCACAGCTGAAAATGCCTGTTCATCAAGTTGCGCCTCTCAATGCCGAGCAGCGCGGCTCCCGCCTTGTTTACCTCCTGGATTATTCCCTGCTGATCGATGGCGAAAAGCCCGATGGGCGCAAAGTCGTAGAGATCGGAGTACTTTGTCAAAGCATCTTCCATCTCTAGCTTGGCGCGCTTCAGCTCTTCGTTTTGCATCTCCAGTTCAATCTGATGAACCTGCAGTTCGTGAACCAGAGCCATTGCGTCTACGCCATCCGCTGTCTTGGAACCGACCGGACCGCTTTGGCTGGCCTTCAAACGCTCCTCTGCATGGCGACGCAGGTTACCGTTCTGGTTCGATTCAGCTTTCTCCTTCTTCATAATCCTCTTGCGATCTTAAGGACTGCTAATTGCGATACGCGATGAACTTCTATGGCTAAGGAGATCAGGTGCTTGCAAAGAGCCCTCTCCTAGCTCCGTGATCCTGACTGAGGCTGCGTCCCGGTTTAATCTCTACAAGGATATCCAGGTCGCTTTCGAGCCGGGCTTTTCCTCTGGCCACGGAACCGATGAACCCGAAGGTTACGGGCACCATGATTGGTGGCTATGGCCAGAATCTCCTGGCGCTTGGATTTCAGCAACTATTCAATTTTCATGGGCATATCTTGTTGGACTCTGCAGTATAATAAAACGCACAGAAATTTAAAAGTATTCGTTTCCGGCTGGGCAGGATTACATTGATCCAACTATCGAGGACTTGGAGGCGCTGGCGGCGAGGTTTTGTCCGATTATGCGTGTTGCGTAACAGGATATTTCGACAACCTGGATGAACTGCATCGCGTCAGTCTTTAAGAGAAGGCCTTGGGCCTCACTATATCAAAATATTTCAATATTATGGATTACCCCTCTTCAAAATCTCTTTTAAATAAAGGTTTAGTTGCCAAAAGAACTTCCCCTCAGTGCAATGATTCTGCTTGCACTCATTGTCACTTCTAGTCAGGCACTCCGGGCGCACACACGCGCGCGGGTCCGGTGCATCGGTTGGCAGTTTTGGGCTGCAGGCAATTCGCTGCTCGAAGCCTCGAGCTAGATATATAAACTCGCGATGTAAAAGATCTTGGTGACAGGATGATCGTAAAGGCCAGACACAAAAACAATGTTCTGAAGCCTCTTGACAAGCTGGACCTGAAGAAAGGTGAAGAGGTGGACATCGAATTAAAGGGAAAAAGCCTCTTCGTTCGCCTGAAAGGATGGAAGATAGACTCTCAATCCCTAAAGGATGAGTTGAGAGAGATCAATGGCTAGATTTTTTGGGATACTTACGCGCTTATCGAGCTTCTCCAGGGAAACCCTAACTACGAGGGCTATTTCTCAGGCAGATCTTGTTACTACCGAATTTAACGTTCTTGAGCTGACGTATGCTTTGTTTAGGGATTTCGGACGCGATGAGGCTGCAAATGTTATCACCTTTATAAGATTCAAGATCGAGATTGTGCCTACAGAGGACTCGGACTACCTGAATGCTTCCGAGTTCATGCCGTCCGCAAATCGGACCGGAAAGAAGCTCTCCCTTGTTGAGGCCCTTGGATATTCATATTCGAGAAAGCTCGGAATAAAATTTCTAACCGGAGACAAAGAGTTCATCGAGATGGAAAACGTAGAGTACGTTAAGTAGGGAACCAGAGGAGTTCTCAGTATGTCGCTTTTCGCTCAACAACTGAATACCAACTCATCGGATCGAGGTACCATAGTTTTTTTGCATGGCGGCGGAATAAGCGGCTGGTCATGGCGTCCGGTGGCCGAGCTTTTGACAGAATATGAAAGCCTGATTGTTGATTTGCCCGGACAAGGGCAAAGTATTGGAATCGGGCCGTTCACTATGAAACTGGCTGCCAATGAGGTTTCAAAAATTATCGATGAGCGAACTTCTGGAGGTGCGCATGTCGTCGGGCTATCGCTAGGCGCGCAGGTTATAATCCAATTGATGGCCATGAATCCGGAAATCATCAAAAGCGCTTTTGTGAGCGGCTGTTCCGTGAGGCCGATTCCGATACTCGGCAATTATTATTTCTTGAGAACATTATTCAGCGCCTACGCGCCATTCAAGAACATACGCTGGCTGGTCCAGATGAACGCCCGTGCCATGGGAGTGCCAGAAGCATACGAAAACGATTTTGCGAAAGACACTCGTTTGATGGTTCCGGCGAGCCTTGCCCGCATAGTTGCCATAAGTCAATCTTTCATAATTCCGAAGGAGTTGAAAGGAGTTTCAACACGCACGTTCATTGCCTTTGGTGAAAAAGAATTGGATTCAGTTAAAAAATCGGCAATCGATCTGACCCAGGCGCTGCCGAATTCAACCGCTTACAAGGTTATCGGTAGAAACCATGCTTGGCCAATCCAATATCCGCAACTCTGCGCCGATGCCATTCGCGCATTTTTGAGCGGCGGCGTTATCCCGGAACAATTTGTCAGGTATGACGGCAATTAAACAATAACTATAATAAAACGCACGGAAATTTAAAAGTATTCGTTTCCAGGATGGGCGGGAATACATTGGTCCGACCATCGATGACTCGGAGACGCTGCGGCAAGGCTTTGCTCGAATTTCCGGACTGTTGGAGCACGGGATATTCGACAACCTGGACGAGCTGCATCTGGAAAGAGCGGGCGAAGTGGAGATAATCAGGAGGAAGGGGTGAAAATGGGGGCCTCTCCCATGAAGGCTCATGTCTCTTGTATGATGGAACTGAGAGAAAACTCTTGAATAGTCTAGAAATCGGGTATTGCAGCGTCATTTTGGACGCATTTGAAGGAAAAATTATGGATGTCACGATCCTTTACCGTATGGTTAAAGCCACCGCGGAATCCGCTTCGAAAGCGCTGGACCCTTGCATTGGTTCGAGCCATAATTTCTATGATTACGGCGGCTATCCAGTTTATATAGAACGGTATAACATGTACCAGCATCTAACTGTCGAGCTCTTTGGTGGTGAAGCGCAAGCGCTCTTCCCCCAATTGCTTCCAGGGTCCTGGAAAGATCCATCTGAAGAGAATGGCAGAATGTGGCGCACACATTTGGAGAACGTTGCAGTGCGTCTTGGCGATCTTGAAGCTTACTTGAGATCGAAACTAGGCGACACAGATCGACGTGTACAATCAGTTGTCGACTTGGTTGAAGCTCATCTCCGTCCATCGATCTTCAAAGTTCCGGACAAAGAAAGAGAAATTCAAGATATTCTTGAGACTATATTTCATGTTAGGGATCTTCCATACCTTCGAGAGAAAGTGCATATCACGTATTCTTCAAAGACATATGTGCCTGACTTCACGTTTGACTCCTTGAATTTGGCTGTAGAAGTTAAGCTCTGCAATCGAGAAAGTAGGAAAAAAGAGCTCATTGATGAAATCAATGCTGATATCATCGCATATCAAACGAAATACGAGAGTCTCATCTTTATCATCTATGATCTTGGATTCATTCGAGATGTGGCTCAGTTCAGTGCGGACATTGAGAAAAATCCCAACGTCTATTCAATTGTTATCAAGAAATAAAATGTCGATTATAAAGTATCACATCTGGGCCTCTTCTTCGAACCTTTTGAACTCTTCCCTGGACCCTTCTCCGAAGGCACTGCAGAATTTTGCGATATCAAACCTTTCCACCTTTAGCCTCAGCCTCTCCCCTTCTTTGAAATCCACCTTTTCTAGAGGTTTGAGAACTCCGCCTTCATAAACGCATTCAATGGACTTAGAAGCACGCATTATCCTAGCTCCATCTAAGATTATCTAGTACCCTTTAATATTCAATCTTGCCGTTAGATTTCAGAATTTGTAGTTAGCATTGCATGACGCAGTAAATGCCGTACGCGATCAGGTACCAAGGGATCAGCATCGGAATGGGTGGGTTGCAGACCCTGTGCCAAATGCCAATCAATCCCAATCGCCCCGGCTGCGATCACGATCCAGCCGACGAAGCGATGCAGCGCAATTCGCTGCCGCCCACTACCAGCCCGACCAAGCCGCCCGACCAAGGGCACATGCCCACGCCTCCCTCATGCATAGAATCTTTGATAACATTGGATTAGCAGCACCAGGGCCCTCTTCAGCGAGGCGAAGATATTGAGTCGGCAGGAAGCAAAAATAATAATAGCAGCATGTGAAATCAGGCGAAGATGATTTTGACCTTGAGCATGTGCGAGTCCAGGACCATCTGGTGGGACGACGGCCTGTGGCTGATCGATCAGACCAGGCTTCCAGTTGAGCTCCGGCCGATCAAGATTGAGAGCGTGAAGAATCTGATCGAAGCCATAACAAGCCTTCGAGTCAGGGGTGCTCCGGCTCTGGGCGCTGCCGGAGCTTACGGTATCGCCCTGGCGGCCCGGCTCTCGTTTACTGATAATTCATTCCAGCTTTTGCAAGAGCTGGAGATGGCTGGTGAAATCATCAAGAAGTCCAGGCCAACAGCGGTAAACCTCTCCTGGGGGGTGGACAGAGCTCTGAGGTCGGTGGTGGTCCAGGATACGGCCGAGGGAATTAGGGAGGCTGCACTTCGCGAAGCAGAGCTCATCGCCGATGAGGACATCGCCATCAACAAGTCACTGGGCAGGAGAGGAGCACTTCTCCTGGACGACGGAGACAGTGTCCTGACACACTGCAACGCAGGCAGACTGGCCTGCGTGGGCTGGGGAACGGCCCTAGGGGTCATCCGGTCTGCGGTCGATGCTGGCAAAGAGATTCACGTGTATGCTTGCGAGACCAGGCCCCTGAATCAGGGATCAAGGCTGACTGCCTGGGAGCTGGTCCATGAGGGCATCGAAGTGACCCTGATCTGCGAAAGCGCCTCGGGAAGCCTCATGAGAAAGGGAAGGATCGATAAGGCAATCGTAGGCGCTGACAGGATAACAAAAGACGCTGTCTTCAACAAGATAGGAACTTACAATCATGCTGTCCTGGCCAAAGCCCACAAGCTGCCTTTCTATGTCGCGGCCCCTCTGTCCACCTTCGACCTTGGGCACTGTGAGGCTGATATCACCATTGAAGAAAGAGGATCTGAGGAGCTGTGTTCGGTTGGAGGAGTCCAGCTTGCTCCGACGGGCGTAGACACATACAACCCTGCCTTTGACGCGACGCCGCTTAATCTTGTAACGGCGCTGATTACTGAGAAGGGCATCTTCAGGCCACCACTGATGCCGTCGGTGTGATGGACGATTCTGGTTTCCGATACTGGCGTTCCGATCAATCGATCAAGGAGATAAGGTAGCGCAAGTCTCTGGATTCCAAATTATCAGATTTCGGTTATCTAGACTTTTTTTATCTAAACCAAATCATCTAGATTCCAATTATCTTAGGTTGTATTGTCTTACAGTCCAGATTCTCTTTTTTCTCGTGAAGAATTCAAATAGAGATCGACCCATCGATAATTATCTCAGAATCAAACTATTCAAAAACTTTATAAAGATATAAGTTAATTCATATTCTATGAATCAACTGGTTGTTCTTCAAGAGATATACGAATCGTTCTCAAAGGGAAGGGAGGGGCTTACCTCCATCGATCCGAGGTCGATCGAAGGGAGCTGCTCCGTCCAAGTTGCCCAGCTCTTGGAAGGCTCTAATCAGGGGAAGATTGATGCCGACCTCTGCTCAACTCTTGCCGACTGTCTCCAGGATGTTTACGAAGTGAAGAGACTGGGAGACATCTGCAAAAAGGCGGGATTTTTAGAACTTGGCATAAGGTGCTACGACCGGGCGCTATCAATGACCTGGGATAAGGGCGTGAAGGCGGTGCTTCTCAACAACCTCGGTCAGGTTTATGCCCAATACGGCGATCTGGGAAGGGCTGTTGCATACTACTGGAAAGCAGTCAAGCGCTTCGAATGCATAGGAGACCGAAGCGGTATGGCACACGTCCAGGGAAACTTGGGTTCCGCCTACAGAAGGGCCCACGAATGGGATAAGGCCATTGAGTACTGCTACAAGAGCCTGAGAGCCTTCGATGAACTGGAAGACGAGCTTGGAGCTGCCCAGATGACAGGGAGCCTCGGAAGGGTCTACGCAGAGATGGGCGAGTCAAAGCTCGCCGCCAGATATTTCGAGAAGAGCTTGAAGGCCTTTCAGACGCTCGGAGATAGGAGAAGTGAGGCATGGGTTCTCAACCGGCTAGGTAGGATCAGCTCCGATCAGAGCCTGGATGCCTCAATTAAATATTATAACCAGAGTCTGTCCATCTTCGAAGACCTGGGCCAGGGTCAAAGCTCTGGAGTAGTTTTATCCAATCTTGGCCGGGCTTATCTCGACAGGGGCGAGGCTTCTTTAGCCAGGGACTGCCTCGAGCGATCACTGAAGATCTTGCGGAAGGAGACAAAGCCTGCTTACTGCAACGCGTCTGCTTGGCTGGCTGCGACCTACAGCATTTTGGCAAAGGAGAACCAGGGGAAGGCAAACACTACTAGATCTGCAGGAGGAATCGAAGGAGACCACAAGTATGAGGAGCTTCTCAGGCTGGCCTCCCAGTACTATTCGAGGGCAGCAGATCGCTACCGAGATCTTATAGCTGCATCCGGAATCGGGCTTACCGACATTAGCATAGCCGGAGGCGTTGCAGTACTGCTGTCAATCCACGCGGATCTTCAGGCCGAGCACACAGATAAGGAGGCCGTCAAAATTGCAGATGGTGCCATCTCGAATCTGGAAGAGATGGCAAGGAATGATGACAAAGAGCTGGAACAGATTGAGGCAATCAAGAGGACTCTGACCGGAATGAGAGGTGTATGGTCTCAAGGACTGCCCAATAGAGAGCCCTGGAAGCTAGCCAAATCAATTGCCGATTCCATAGAATACCTTATGGAAGGAGTGTCTCTTCCAGGAGAAGCAGGCGTTTGCATCCGCGACGCACTAAGGAGCCTCAAGTGTGCTATCGAGGTGGAGCAACAAAGGAAAAATCCAACCGAGCTGCTCAAGGCCACAGCATCCCTGCTGAGACAGGCTGAAACAGGATTCAAGTCAGACTGCGACTGCTTTGGATTTGAGAGCGCGACTGGGTTGGAGAATGCAGCGACGCTGATAGAGCGTCTGATCAGCGCACAGACTGATCAATTCAAGACCACCTCATCCAACATCAACGAGCTGCTCAACTACCGGACACACAGAAAAGCTATCCTGCAGATCGGTTGGGTGTTGGTGATGAATGCTCTGCCAGCCTTAGACAGGACTGGTTACGTCTACTCCTGGGATGAATCGATGAACCTGGTGGAGAATAGACCCGCAGGACAACTTCAACAAGGGGCTGCATCAATGGCCCAACGAACGCAGGAGATTCCAATTCTTGACTTAGGCGCCCTTATTGAAGACGATGCCTTCGAAGAAGCGGAGAGTAGGCCCATAATCGAATGTGTTTCAGAGCCGGATGAGATGAACGAGCGTGGCACTATTTTGGAGATAGACGCCGGAAGAGCTCTTTTTGCGGATGGGCCCGTTGTTGAGGTAATCCCGGATGGTGGCAGTCTAGTTCCGACAATGTCACATATTGTATACTCTCCACGCGACTCCCGGGTCCTGGTACAGCACAGAGAGGAGCCAGGGGGGGTCAACAAACCCTACCGTTTCGAGCCCGGATCTGCGGTAATAAACCTCGAGGGAATAGACTCTAGATCAGCCGAAGTGATCGATCATTCATCCAATGTCGCTCGGGGCCACTTAAACGAGCCCGAAGAATCCGTCAGGGTCGGAGCAACCTGGGAGAACCCGGACTTTTCAGCTTTTCCAGCGATGGGAAACGCGGAAAGACGATACGCCTTCGGTAATGGACTCTTCACCAGGTCCAATGCCATCAACCTGGTGAAGGCCTTGGCGGTTGTTGTGCTTACCCTCCTGGCTATAGATGTAATACTATATTTGATATAGCTTCCCTCCGAACAACAGTGTTGCAGGATGAAGAAGAAACAGCTCGAGATGCAACTGGAGCGACTTAAGGGCTTCTCCAACCCGTCAGCCGATAAGGAGCAGTACGCAACTCCTGCGTCTGTTGCGACGGATTTGCTTTACCTGGCATACCTGCACGGAGACCTGGAGAGCGTCTGTGATCTGGGGTGCGGGACCGGTGTTCTGGCCATAGGATCCGCGCTCTTGGGTGCGAAAGTAGTGGGAGTGGAGATAGATCCTCAGTCTCTACGGACAGCCAGAGAAAACGCCACCCGTCTTGGAGTCGAAGTGGATTTCATAAGGGGCGACGCTAACTCAGTGAGCCTCAAGGGAATCAAAACTGTGGTCATGAATCCTCCTTTCGGGGCGCAGAAAGCCAGCGCTGGAGATAGAGGGTTTCTCCGAAAAGCTGTGGAGATCGCAGATGTGGTCTATTCCATTCACAACCTGGGAAGCGAAGGGTTCATTAGAAGGATTGTAGAACCCTGCACTGTTGAAGAGATCTACAGGATAAAGTTTCCCCTTAGAAGATGCTTCGCATTCCACAGCAGGGACGTGAAGACCATAGAGGTTGAGTTGTACAGAATAATGTGCCGCCGAAACGGCACAACAAGACAGGAATAATCAGTAGGTATCGAACAAGCAGTATTCTAGCTCATTAGAGGAATTCGAGATGGAAAATAGTTTTGTGCTCCCAGGTGACGTGGTAGGGTCGGCGGAGGAGTTCATCCCAGGCGATTGCACCTATGTCAAGGGAGGGGTAATATACGCAACAACTGCCGGTCTGTTGAATATCGACGAGAAGAACAAGCAGGCCAGTGTAATTCCCAAGACCAACGCCCCTGCCAAGCTTTGTCAGGGAGATATCGTTGTAGGCGAAGTAATAGACATGAAGGAGAGTCTGGTTATAGTTTCGCTGGCCTTCAAGAAAGGTTATGAGGACCGACCAATCTCAGATGAGGAGGCCACGATTCACATCTCCAACGTTCGGAACTCCTATGTAAAGGACCTGAGGCAGATGTTCTCTGTGCGGGACATTCTCAAGGCCAAGATAGTCGATGAGAAACAACTTCGGTTGTCAACGGGCGACGAGGATCTAGGCGTTATTAAAGCCTACTGCAATAGATGTTTGACTGGCCTGGTCAAAAAGGATGGAAAGCTGGTCTGTCCGAGCTGCGCCAACACCGAGACAAGGAAGATGAGTTCATACTACGGACTGGGAGTGGTTTAATGGATCTCAAAATAATCAATAAGACTGCCGATGAGATCTCCATAGAGTTCATTGGAGAGGGCCACACTATCCTAAACCTGCTGCGCACAGAGCTTCTGCTCGACGAGCGTGTCACACTTGCAACCTACGATACCAAATTTCCCGTCATGGACAATCCAGTGTTCCGCCTCAAGACATCAGGAGCCGACCCTATGGTCGTTCTGCGTGAGGCCGCGGCAAAGATCATTGGCCAGTGTGATACGTTCAGCAGTGAGTTTGCGGCTGCCGCCAAATAACGACGCTGCCAAGCAGCTAAATGATGGAGATTGACGGATCTTACGGCGAAGGCGGCGGCCAGATAGTCAGGACCGCTGTGGCCCTGGCCGCAGTAACTGGAACTTCCATCAGGGTCTCCAAGATCCGGCAGGGAAGGCCAAAGCCTGGTCTTGCTTTCCAGCATGCTCAGGCAATTTTGGCCCTGGCCGGGATCTGCAGCGCAAAAACCGCGGGAATTTTGCCGGGATCTTCAGATATCACCTTTGAGCCCGGTCGGATCAAGGGTGGAAGCTATCGCGTTGACATCGGCACAGCGGGTAGCATCACTCTCCTGGTGCAGTGTTTGCTGCCAGCCATGATAAGGGCAGATGGACCAATTACCCTGAAGGTCACAGGGGGGACTGATGTTAGATGGTCCCCAACGATAGATTATTTTAAGAGCGTTTTTCTTCCAGCACTTCGCGAGTTCGGAGCCCGGGTCGAGGTCGAGAGCGCCCGACGCGGTTACTACCCCAGAGGCGGAGGCTCGGTCGTCCTGACCGTCACCCCGGGGAGCCTGAAGCCCGCTCATCTGGAACCCCGTGAGTCTGGCATTGTAGAAGGAATCTCTCACTGTTCTAATCTTCCGGAACACGTAGCCAGACGACAGGCGGAGTCTGCTACTGCGGCTCTGAAGGATGCAGGCTACAAGTGCGAGGTAGCTATTGAGGGCCTCAAGGAGACCTCCACTGGAAGCGGCATAACCCTGTGGAGTGGGCACAAAGGTGGGAGCGCTTTGGGTGAAAGAGGCATCAGGGCGGAGGATGTGGGAAAGGCTGCTGCTCGGGAGATTATAGCCGAACTTTCATCGCCTGCTGCTGTAGACTTGCGCCTGGCCGATCAGCTAATACCTTACCTGGCATTGATAGGAGGGAGCTACACTGTCAGGCAGATATCCAAGCACGCAAGCACCAACATCTGGACGGCGAGGCAATTCTTAAACACGAAATTGGAAATAAAGGATGAAAGCGGAGTACTTAGGCTCGAAGGGCAGCTTAGTCGATGACGGACTGAGCGTAGATAAATAAGAAGGTAACTAGCGTAATCATGCCGTCTTCATCTTCGCTACTTCTTCCAGGCCCAACTCTTTGATCGATTCCTCTCTCATCTTGTACTTCTGAATTTTGCCCGTGACCGTCATGGGAAAATCGGCGACGAACTTGATGTACTTTGGAACCTTGAAGTGGGCGATTTTGCCCTTACAGAACTCTCTTATCGCATCCGGGGTGACACTTGCTCCCTGCTTAAGCTTGATCCAGGCCATCAGCTCTTCGCCGTACTTCAAGTCCGGCACACCTATGACCTGAACATCGCTGATAGCAGGATGAGTGTAGAGGAACTCCTCGACCTCTCTCGGATAGACATTCTCGCCGCCCCTGATGACCATGTCCTTCAAGCGGCCTGTGATCTTGCAGTAATCCTCATCGTCCAGGGTTCCGAGGTCTCCTGTGTGCAGCCAGCCCTCTTTGTCTATGGCCTGGTCCGTAGCTACAGGATTGTTGTAGTAACAGCGCATGATCATGTACCCACGGGCGCATATCTCGCCGGTCTCGCCTCGAGGGACCATCTTGCCGGTCTTTGGATCCACTATCTTGACCTCCGTGTGGGGTAGCGGCCTGCCGATAGTGGAAACCCTTCTATCGATCGAATCGTCCGTGGAGGAGTTGGTGATTCCTGGAGAAGCCTCGGTCTGTCCATAGGTTATCACTACTTCCTTCATGTTCATGAGAGTGGCCGCTTTTTTCATGAACTCGATGGGACATGGCGATCCGGCCATGATGCCTGTACGTAGCGTGCTGAAGTCGAATTTGCTGAAATCGGGGTGTTCAAGCTGGGCGACGAACATTGTAGGCACACCATGCACGGCCGTGCAGTGCTCTTTTTCGATTGCCATCATTGTCGATATTGGGTCAAAATACTCTGCCGGCAAGACCATTGCAGCGCCGTGGGTCACACAAGCCATGTTGGACAGCACCATGCCGAAGCAGTGGTAGAAGGGAACAGGTATGCAGAGCCTGTCCTTCTCAGTGAACTTCATGCACTCACCGATGAAGTAGCCGTTGTTAACCAGGTTGTGATGGGTGAGCACGACTCCCTTTGGAAATCCGGTAGTTCCCGAGGTGTACTGGATGTTCACGGGGTCGTCGAAGTCCAGATCCTCCTGGATATCGAGTAATATATCGTCGGGCATCTCTTCTCCCATCATCATGACTTCATCCCAGGAGTACATCCCCGGCTGCTTTTCGCCTCGGATCAGAACGGCCGTCCTCAAGAAGGGCAGCTTCTCGGAGTGAATTTGTCCCGGCTTGCTCTCCTTTGCTTCGGGACAGACCTCGTAGAACATCTTGACATAGTCCGATGTCTTGAACCGATCCATCAGAAGAAGCCCTTGAGCCTCCGATTGCCTGAGAGAATACTCCAGCTCGTGGGTCCTGTAGGCAGGGTTGATATTCACGAGAATTATTCCCGCTTTCGCAGTGGCGAACTGGGTGATGACCCATTCCGCTATATTGGTGGCCCATATTGCCAGACGATCGCCTTTTTTGAGCCCCAGGCCGACGAATCCCTTGGCTGCCCTATCGACCTCGCGTTGGAGCTGGCGGTACGTGTATCGGAGTCCCTGGTGAAGCGAGACAATTGCGTCGTTTTCCGGATAGGTTTCCGCAATTTCATCGAACATATCGCCGATGGTCTTTCCAATGAGTGGTTTCTCGGAACCCCGGAACGCATAACTACGAGAGACTTTGGCTGGCATGGGATTGTTACTCGATCATTATACGAATATAACACTATCTTACATCGAGTTTCGAGAAGGTAGCAACAAATGTTGATTCTCGAGAGTTCTCGGAATTGTAAGTAAACTGAACGTTTGGCTGAATCCTAGTGATTGTATAATAGCCATCGAGCAACAAACAGTGTTGGTGAATGTGATATTCTATTACATATGTAAGCGAATTACTTAAAAAACGCTATATAACAAGAGCAGAATCAGAAGCCTACAATCCATTTTACCACAGGCATTCTCAACCACACCATCTTCCTCGCCGCCGTCCGGTCCTTTATCGGAAATACCTTTTCGATAGCATTCTCCTCGGAAGCCACGGAGTTCTTCAAGATCTGCTCACACTTCGCGAACTTGGAAAGTTTTACCACGGTAACCCTCCAGATTCTTAACCAGGGTCATAGTTGAAACCACACGGGTCCGAATCTTGCCATCGGCGTCAAAATTCTTATCAGTCAAGCTTACCACCTGAACGTCTTGTTCCTTAGTCGTCCCAGTAGCCTTTTCTTTGCTCTCCTGTCGATCCTAATAGAGTCATCCGATGCAAGAGTATCGATATCTTCTATTGTGCGAGGTGCATTGTACAAGCTGCTATCGTGCTTCTTGGACATTGTCGTTACCCCATTGCCTTTATCTGTGGTCATTTGTCATAAAGATTACGATAGAGAGATATGAATTATTTCGTATCTTCTTGGACTAGAATCTCCCAAGAACAGTACCATTTTAGATATGTCTTTAAGGTCTCAGACACAAACTGGCTGGAAATGCGATTCACCATGTCCAATATCTTTATGCCTTAAATAGAATAGAGATCCAACCATCCCACGATGACCTCCTATCTGGAGCATCCCCTCCTCAAGCCCTGTTTTGTAGAGAAGCGTCTCTTCCAGCTCGACCTGGCCTCCAAAGCTTTGAAGGATTCAACGCTGGTGGTGGTTCCGACCGGCCTGGGCAAGACGGTGATTGCCTTGATAGTCCTGCTGGCCCGTCTGGACAAGGGCAAAGCCCTTTTCCTGGCACCCACCAAGCCCCTAGTGGAGCAGCACGCCCGTTTTTTGGAAAACGTCCTCTTAGACGGGAGCGTTGTCGCCTGCATGACAGGCGAGATGCCTCCAAAGGAGAGGGCTGAGATCTGGAGCAAGGCGAGGATAATCGCATCAACACCTCAGGTAATCGAAAACGACCTCCTCTCAAGGAGGATCGACCTGAAAGACGTTGCCCTAGTGATATTCGATGAGGCCCACCGTGGCGTGGGGAACTACGCCTATGTCTACATAGCCGAAAGGTACGGCCGCGAGGCCACAAGCCCTCTGGCACTGGGGATCACAGCCAGTCCGGGCAGCCAGAGCGACAAGATCGAGGAGATCTGCACCAACCTCGGGTTTGCCAACATCCAGACAAGAACCGACCAGGACCTCGATGTTGCGCCATTCGTCCACCACCGGGAGATCGAGTGGGTAAAAGTCAAGGTTCCCGAGGAGATCCTCGAGCTTCGGGCGCTCATCGAGGACGTCCTGAAGGACAGAATAGAAGACATCAACAGACTTTGCCAGGTCGGACAGTCTATGGGCTTTTCGCAGGCCAGGATCGATCCCCGGGCATCCAAGAGGGAGCTGCTGGAACTCCAGGCCCGCATGAGGTCATCGGCTGCCAGGCAGCCCAATCCGTCGCTCTTCAAAGGTATATCCATCATGGCCGAGGTGCTCAAGCTGCACCACGCCGTCGAGCTGGCCGAAACCCAAGGGACGGATGCCCTTTCCCGATACTTCTCTAGACTGGAGAGCGAGGCAATGTCCAGGAGCGGGTCCAAGGCCTCTCGTCGGCTGATGGATGACCCCAGAATTCGTAAGACCATAGACGCTCTGGCCGCCACGACCATCGAGCATCCCAAGCTGGCCATTGCAGAGGAGATTCTAAAGGAGCAATTGGCTTCCAAGCCTGACTCTAGGATCATTGTCTTTACCAACTACAGAGACACGGCTTCGGCCCTATTGAAGTCCCTAGAGCATGAGGAGACCGTTCGAGCTGTTCGGTTCGTTGGCCAGTCAAGCCACCAGGACGACCCGGGCCTCACCCAGAAGAAGCAGGCTCAGATCCTGGAAAAGTTCCGCAACGGCGAGCACAATGTCCTCATCGCCACGTCTGTAGGCGAAGAAGGCATCGACATCCCGGCAACAGACATGGTCTTGTTTTACGAGCCGGTCCCCTCAGAGATCCGCAGCATCCAACGAAAGGGCAGGACGGGCCGGGCCCGAGCGGGAAGGGTAGTGGTGCTCATGGCCAAGGGCACACGAGACGAAGCCTACTACTGGATCAGCGACCGGAAAGAAAAAACAATGCAAAAGCAGATCCGGGGCCTCTCCGGCAAATCCAATGCAGGTTTTGCCCAAACAGCCATAGAGTTCCATCCGGGGCAGATGCAGATCACTGATGTCACGGAGGAGGCAAAGGAGGAATCATGTCAGGTCTATGTAGACCCCAGAGAGAGGGACATGGGGAAGCTATTGGAGGCTCTGGGCGCAGAGATCACCATGAAGGTCCTGGAGGTAGGGGATTACGTCGTGAGCGATCGCGTAGCTGTGGAGCGAAAGACCGCCCAGGATTTTGTGGCTTCGATAATCGATCCAAAGCGCAACCTTTTTCGGCAGATCTCCGACCTGGCAAGAAGCTATGATAAGCCTGTCTTGATACTGGAAGGCAGGGACTTTTACACCAGGCAGGTCAATCCCAATGCTATACGAGGCGCAATGGCATCCATCGCTGTGGATTACGGCGTTCCCATCATTCCTACGGAAGACCAGAAAGAAACAGCGGCCGTAATAGCCATGCTCGCCAGACGCGAGCAGAAAGAGGGGCACGAGCTCAAAGTTCACGGCCACAAAACTGCAAGGACGCTCAAAGAGCAGCAGGAGTATCTGATCTCTGCTATACCTAGCGTTGGTCCTGCGGTGGCTCGCAACCTGCTCAAGCATTTCGGCACGATCGAGAGAATAATGACAGCATCAAAGGAGGAGCTGCAGCAGGTGGAGCTGGTTGGGCCAAAGATCGCTGAGAGGGTCCGCGAGCTGGTTGGTGGAGCGTACAAAGGTTAGCAGGCAGTACAGGCTCGCTACCGAATCTCCTTTCACTTGATGCACAGCTTACTTAAGATCAAGTTATCCAGCTTGTCCTTGGGAATGTCTCCGATGTGCCTGTAGACAAGAGCGCCATCTTTGAAGATCAGGATTGTAGGGTAATTGAAGACTTTGTACTTTTTCGTTGTCTTGGAATTCTGGTTTATGTTCAGCTTTTTCCAAAGACCACCTGACCCTTTAGATCCGCAGCCATTTCATCGATCTTTCGGTCGATACTATGGCAAGGCCTGCATCCTTTCTCCCAGCAGTCCAGAACCAAAAGGTTAGTATTTCTCAAGAGCTGAGCCGAGATTACGGTCTGTGATGGCCAAAGGAGCATCCGGAAATTCAGGTCCGGCACCAGTGCTTGTTGAATTCGCTTTCTTATCATGGCTTCCCATGACGGGCCATGATATAGTCAGCATTATTGAAGCGCAAAGGATGAACAGAAGCAACAGATGGCCAGATTCATTCTTTAGTCCCATTATCGCCGACACCAGGCCGAGTATTTTTTAGCGAATTAAAAAGGAGTTCAGGCCAGATATTACAGTATCGACCTTGGCCTGCTTAGTACATCTGCGGCCATTTCGGCGTGTAGATTTGATTGTTGAACCAGTATTTTCCATACCATGCATCGACGCCAAGATGATTGTTTGTGCAAGTGACGCTTGGCTTATCGTGCGGATAGTCTATACAAGACGAGTCCCAATAACATTTTACGTCGTCGCATCGAGATTTTTCCTGCAGACATTTCTTTTGGGGCTTTGGAAGTGGAGAGATCTTAACGTTGGTTACTGTACTCCCAACGAATTCGGTGTCCCCGAAATTAGCGTCATCTGAAAAGATCTCAATTTTGTCCAGATTGCTACCAACGACGTCTAGCTTATTCTCAAAGTCGCCCGCTCCAGCATGGGGCGAGACAATCTGTATATTGGACAATTTACTCCCGACGATATCCACATCTCCTAAACCAGCGCCTGCAGCATATGCAGTTGCCGCCAGCAGCATTGGCATCAAAGCCATAACTATTGCAGTCTTCATTGCTTTCTCCCCCGACATGTTTATAATTTTGATCTTTTATTATACACTCGAAGTAAAAAAGCCTTTCGGAGAAAAAAGAAATTGAGTTACATCAGCCCTAAGGTTAAGCAGTTAAGTATTGGCCGCTGAGCAGGTCTATGTTTTTAATCCTGAAGTAAAGATCAAACATTGAATTGTGAATCGACCTTCAATCGGCTCTGCAGACTCACTGTTCGAAAATACTAAATATCATAGTCGCAAATAAGTAATATAGAAACAAGTCGCACAGAGAAATTCCACTGCCCTCAGATCGCTGCTGGGGGTGGCTTGTAACCGACAGGCGACTTGAATTGAGAATGTGTATTCTCTGATTCTTATCGAAGAAAGCTTTAATGAAGGTTAAACATGAAGGCAATTAGGATTCATGAGTTCGGCGGACCGGACGTTCTGAAGTACGAAGACATTCCGGAACCGCAGCCAGGTCCGAATGAGATTCAGGTTCGGGTTATTGCGGCGGGCGTAAATCCGGTTGATTGGAAGATACGAAGAGGAGGTATGAAGCTCCCCTTGCCGATGACCTTGGGCTTTGATGTAGCAGGCATCGTGAATGCTGTGGGGTCGGACGATGGCGGCTTTCATCCCGGGGGTAGCGTCTATGCTAAAGTAGCTCCGCCGCATGGCGGATATGCCGAGTACACTTTGGTCGATGTTTCACACGCAGCGCTTAAGCCCAAAAGCATTGGGTTTGTTGAAGCCGCTGCGATTCCAACTGCTGGGCTCACAGCCTGGCAATCGCTCTTCGATGTAGCAGGACTCGAAAAGGGGCAATCGGTTCTAATCCACGGTGCCGCCGGTGGAGTCGGAAGCTTCGCAGTTCAGTTCGCCAGATGGAAGGGAGCACACGTCATCGGCACAGCCTCCGCCGGCAATGCGGAGTTCTTGAGGAGCATAGGCGCTGATGAAGTCATAGACTACAAGACCCAGCAGTTCGAAGATGTCGTACATGATGTGGACGTGGTACTGGACACCATCGGAGAGGATACCTTCGAAAGGTCATGGGGCACTTTGAAGCCTGGTGGATTCCTGGTGACTACCGTAGCCAATGTTCCTGAAGGGGCCGCAAAATCTCATGGTGTGCGCGCAAAACATATCATGAGCCAATCGAGCGGAAAAGATCTCGCTCGAATCGCAGCGATCGTCGATGAAAGACGCATCAAACCAATCGTGACTACAGTGTTTCCCCTTGCTGAAGCTAGAAGGGCACAAGAAATGAGCGAGAATGGTCATACTCGAGGAAAGATAGTCTTGCGCGTCGCAGAAGAGCCAAAGCAAAGCGGGAGTTATTGACGCGACAACGTCGATTATTTGGGTGATGGATTGAGCTGTTGTCGGAGCTGCAAATTGAACGAATGTATCTGCAGGAAGTATGAAATACGTCGAAGCAGGCCGGAAGGAGTATCCAGAAATATTCGATGATGTAGCAAGCTCATGATGCCTGTAAAACCTATGACCTGCAAGATTACGACAGCTTGTCTTACATGAGAAACAAAGCTCCATCAGTATAAATGACTACCTTAACCATCCCATTTTGTAGAATGCATAAAGACCTAAAAGCATGGAGGAACACACGAGAAAGACGATTTCTGGTATGTATAATTGAAATCCAATTGAGTTTCCACTTTCCGTCACGAGATTAACACCAAGTAGCCCACCGATTACAGACGGAATGATTGCAAGACAAGTAATGACGGCAATTACCTTCATAACCCGGTTCAGGTCATATGACACTGTATTTATATGCAACTCGATGAGGGAGCTTAGGCTTTCCCTGACATTGCGAGCAGTTCCACAAATGTATTTTGATTCAGAATGGAGGCTATTGAAATTGCGACGATGGGTATCATCGATTCCTAAATGGAGCAAGTCTTCTTTGTTTATTATTTGGTCTAAGACTTGATGGAAATGCCAGAGGTTGTCGCTAACTTGCTGAATCTCCTTCTTAAAAAGGAAGGTTTTATGAAGGAATTCTGGAGAAGTCTTGTCAATAGGAATTCTTTCGAATTCATTGATCTTGCTCTCGATTTCATGTACGATCTTTCCATAATCGTTTATCTTCAATTGAAGCAGCGAATAAAGGACTTCAACAATAAAATCTCCTTTATTTAATTTATCTTTCGGGTGATCGGTTCTGGAAAATAATTCNNCGTGGTGAGGTGATCTCGGAGGTAAGATAATGTTGGTCCTTAATTCGGGAGTCCCATAGGAGAATCGAGGGGATCTCTCCAATGTGGTCGATTCTCGGAAAAGATCCTTCAATAAGTTTCTTTCTGATTTCCTCGCCCGAAATTCCGGTGGTTTCTTCAATATAAACAAGATCTCTTTCTGTTATATCCTGAAAATCGATCCAGATTGGCTTACCTTCTTTCCCAAATGAAAGATCTCCCTTTGAATATTCTTGAGTGTTGCCTTCTTCGTTAAGTGTGGAAATCTTCAATTGCTTTTCAGGTGCGGGTTTATCAGGCTTCTTCTTACTATCTTCTATTGTCTTCCCCTTACCTGCCAGAGCTAACACCAACAGTCCGCGAAGCGGTACACGAAGCAGTCGCAACATAGGCGACAACTCACCACTGTTTGATATTATTGGGAGACCCAAAGTTAATGGGGATAAGTCCAATAGTGCGATGACGATTATAAAAAGGTCGAGGACATGCAATGGATCGGTGATGAATGAAATTCTAGACTTGTCTTCTACGTATAACTTCAAGACGTATTCAGCAATAAATGCTGCAATAACGATGTAGTTCACATAATTCAGGATTGCTTTCATTCCCTCTGATAAATTATGATCGAAAAGCGGGAAAATCACTGCAAGGGCTAGAACTGCTACAAGTCCGATCATCACGTCATCATTAAATATCCGATAAACAGCATCCCTCCTTAACATAAGTCAGTGATTATAGTACTAGACAAAAAACTTTTGGGTGACAATCATATCGACAGATGTGCAGGAATTCAGAATACTTGGCAACGAGGATTTCTTGTATCGGAATAGATCTACCCGGACTTAGCTGAAGGAATAAAACAACAGTGCAAATTACTGTGAAAAACAAGACATCTCTCAAAACTCCTGAATTTATATTGAGTATAATTTCTCAGACAGCCATGCTGCCATTTCAGAGTCGATCTCCTCAGCCCGGTGGTCCAAAATGAATCCATCCAATTCTGCAAACTCTTCCCTGGAGACTCCCATAGCCTCCAGCGCCGGCCCGAGCTTCTTCCTGCGATGGCTGAACAAGCCTGCGGCAAGTCTCATGAAGCTTTCATGATTCACACTCAGCCTATCCGACCTGGGCCGCAGACGGACTATGGCGGACCCGACTCGAGGGTTTGGCCGAAAAGCAGTTCTCGAAACGTACTCCAGGATCTCGGCCCTGGCGTAGTGGCCGGTCACCATGGACAGCCTTCCGTAGTCCTCGGTTCCCGGCGCGGCGATCAATTTCTTGGCAAACTCCTTCTGGTACATGAGGACTGCCAGATCGAAAGGCTTGCTCAAAAGTCGATAGGTTATCTTTGAGGATATCTGGTAGGGTAAGTTAGAAACGACTTTGTTGTAATCGGGAAGCTCGACCTTGAGGGCATCCCCATCGATGACCTTGACATTGGCGAACCTGCCCTTCAATCCCGCTGCCAAGCCGCCGTCCACCTCGACAGCATATACCCGCCCCGCTCTTCGCGACAGAACCTCAGTCAGATTGCCTGTGCCTGCTCCTATCTCCAGAACGCTGTCGCCCGGATTCAGCTCTGCATAATCGGCTATCCTCGAAAGAACGTCGCGATCCACCAAAAAGTTCTGGCCAATCCGTCTCATCTTCTACGGGATTCAGGCAGTCGACGCGGCTCAGTGGTGAAGATTCTGTACTTGATCTTGTCGTCCAGGAGCTCATCCTCGACCCTGTTGTCAATGAGCTTCTCTGGGTAGTGCAGGCCTTTCACTCGGTCGGTTAGGTCCTTGAAGCCCTTGAAGGCACCTTTCTTCCTTTCGTTCAGGATTGCCCACATCAGCTTCTTGCCTATGCCAGGAAGAAGCTCAAGGGTGTGCATTCTTGTTGTCAAGGGCTCTGCGTCGTTGAAGAACCGTATGAACCTCGGCTCGCTCTCCAGGACGATTTTCTGGATCTCAAAGGGCAACTCCAGCTTGGCGCTGTTTGACAGCTCACTGTAATCGATCCTGCGGTTGACGTGGTCTATCACATCCCGGTCTCCGCTGCCGATGTAGACCTTATCGCCGACGTGGGGAACTACGCCCTCCTTAGGTGTCATCTCCATCAAAACGAAGTTGGTCTCGCCAACCGCCTGGACTAAAGGCTGCTTCTGATAGCTTCTAGAATCAGGAGTCCGGCCATAGGGGAGGTAATCGAGAATCCGAGCTATTTCTTCCCTCTTAGGAGGTCTCCCTTCTGGCATTTCACTTTACCCCCTGAATGCTATATCTAGAATTGCGTCGAGCTCTTCTTCGCTGAGGTTATACCGCTCTTTTGCGTAAATGGCCCTGAGCTCGTCCCTGGTCTTGGGCCTGATATCGGCTATCTTTATAGCTATCTCCGGATTCATCTTCTCCAGCTTGGTAAGCTCATCTACCATGAGCCTGCTCTCCTCGGCAGTGCCCTTGGCGAAGAGCTCGGCATGCCTTATGGCCCGACGGAGCTCGTACCCTAGCTCCTCTTCGCTGGCTCTTCTGGTCCGGATCTCATCGAGGATGGTTCTGACCTCAGCCAGGGTCAACAGCTCCTCTTTCAAAATGTTCTTGACAATCATTTACTTTTGTGCAGTTAGGTGTTCGGGAATTGCAATCACGGTCTTGGATGCATTGCCGTCTGTGACCTTCAGGACGAAAGCCCTGCCTCTCTTGCCCACTACCTCGCCAGTCCTGCCGTGGAACTTGGGGTGAGGCATGCCCTTGTGCTTGCTCGGGTCAATGATCACATGGACTTTGTCGCCTATATTGAAGTCCTGGATCGCCCTGACAACGGGTGAGATACCTCTAGTCCTTACCGTCTTGCTCAGCTTATCTCTTGTCTTCTTTCGCATTCCATGATGATGAGCCATCTGATTCTCCACCTACATTTATTACATCCAACTCTTCTACGACCGCGTCAACTCCAAGGGATTCTGCGAGGCTTGGCTTGGTCCTGCCGCCATCTCCGGATATGAGCTCCTTGATGTAGAGGCCGCTATCGCCTCTTATGGTTACCCTGATGGATCTGCCGGATACCTCTGTTAGATCTGCGCTGTACACGTTCCTTGCTCTGAACTTATCTGCTCTTCTGTGAGAGACGCGAGTTGGCGTGCGCTGATCAATCAACCCAACCAATTCTTTCAGGACTGATTTAAGCTTTTCTTCTGGCACCTCAGATCCGAGCCTGACAAAAGCCTGGTAAGTCTTCTCGAAGGCTGCCTCCTTGATCTTTTCGACAAGATCTCCGCTGACCGTTTCAAGCTCGCCCACTTCCACTTTTCCAGCGGCCTGCCTGTTTATCTCCTCCCGGAGGTTATCCAGGTCAATAGTCCTTCTTTTCGGCCTGACCGCCTCGACGATGAAGGGCCGCCCTGTGCCAAGCATCCTTGCGTCTATGTCCTCCCTACCTGCACCGTGGAAGGTAGTGTCCTCTGCCAGTGCGGCCTCCATTACCGCTGGCTTGATCAGCTCGTCCACAGACTCCCGATACATCCTGCCCGTACCTTCACATCGCTCACAGCCCTTCCCCTTACAGACTCGACACGGCCATCTGGTCTGCGGGATGCCGCGTATCAATTTCCTGTACCGTCCGTAGATGTAGATCGAGGCTACCTGCAGTTCCACCTCGCTCTTGCCCAGGTTCAGGTGGACCACCACATCGGGCTTCTTTAGTTCGACCTGTTTACCGGTCTTGGCCGCAACGAGCTTTCCCACCTCTCTGTTCAACTCAGACTTGAAGGGCTCTGCGTGGGTCGAACCGCCATCCGCCAGCAGCAGCTCCTCGTTCTCCGCCAGAAGGCCGCTCATCTTGGTTCCGACAAGGAATGTGGTGTACTCCCAGTCCTGCAGGGCTTCTGCTGCTCTATCAGCCCATCGGCCTAGATTCTCCGACCTCATCTCCCCTAGACAGACCGAGCACCGGGCATCCTCTTCGTCCTTGCGGCCCAGCTTGAGCCGCGCGCTGCGAAAGCTGGGGGCCAGCTCTTCCAGGAGGCCTACTTCATCAGCAGAAGCGGCCTGCATGACAAGCACGGTCTTGATGGACCGCCCGCGCTCTGCGTTTGTCAGGCCTGTGGACAGCATGGCAAACTGGCGGCCGAGACAGTTGTCGCAGATGGGCCCCAGTGTCAATATCTTGCACGCCGTCGCTAGAATGCCTTCCTCAGAATTCTCGATGCTCATAGTTACTCTTCTATCTCTACGGTCAGCTCATTGTTTATAGGACTGCTGGTGAATGTGATTTGTTTGGGTTTGATGCCATGGACAGATGAGGTTTGCGATTCTTGTTGAGACCGTCAGGCAGGGGTTGGGGTAGTGTAGCCCGTTCTAGTCTCCTGATCTCTAGAAAGAGCTATTAACTATCCAACCAACTATTTCTAAGGTGCAAAGTTGTTCGAGATCTTCCTCCTGCCCATATTCCTGGTTGTACTTCTCCTGATCCTGGCCATACCGATTATCTTCATCTACCTCTTCCTCAGGCTATCGGAGACTGCCTTCGAGCAGGTGGGTTTCGACCACTGGCATGCCTCCCTGGCGGTTTTTGGCTCCGTCATAGGAAGCTTTTTCGACCTACCACTTAGTTCTGGACCCATAAGCTCTTACCCCGGATGGTATGTATCCGTGGCAAGTGCCGCGGGTCTGGACTTTGCCACCGCCTTTCATCCATTCAACCTGGCAGTCAACCTTGGAGGGTGCCTGATTCCTCTAGCCGTCTCCCTGGACCTTTTGCGGCGAGGACGAGCGTCCGTCTCAAAGTCTGTCCTGGGCATCGCGATTGTAACCGGAATAACTTACTACTACGCCATGCCGGTAGCAAACGAGGGCATAGTTCTGCCCTTCTGGCTGTCGCCTGCACTGGCAGCCGTTTGCGGCCTGGTCTTGGGCAGGGGTTACGGCAAGGCTCCCGCCCTGGCGTACATCAGCGGTTCCATGGGAACCTTGCTAGGCGCCGACATTTTCAACCTGATCACGCCTGGTGTCCTGCCGGCTCTTTCGCCACCAGGATACCATGCAGTGAGACCGCTTGTCATGTCCATAGGCGGGGCAGGCGTTTTCGACGGCATCTTTTT
>PMNG01000040.1:0-247 GCA_003162615.1 Methanothrix sp.
GTTGGTTTGTCATATTCACGACTTACCGAGAAGATCCTGTTAAGCTGGAATCCAACACGACGATAGGCGTAGACCTGGGCATATCTCATGCAGCCGTAACTTCGCGAGGCACTGTTTTCGATTACCCGAAATATTACGTTCAGGCCGAAAAGAAGAATCGAGCTGCTGAAAAGACCTTAAACCGACGCAAGAAAGGTTCTCAGAATCGCAAGAAAGCTCAGATCGCTCTTTCCAGGATCGGGAAAAG
>PMNG01000040.1:418-9227 GCA_003162615.1 Methanothrix sp.
AACCTCCGGCTTGGGCATACGTCTAAGTAAGCGTTCGGCCGTTGAAGCAGGAAGCCCTACCCCTTAAGGGATAGGGAGGAAGTCACTGATATCGAAGCTTGTATCAACAAAACCTTCCACCACAGAGTGTTTCACCTTGCAGACAGCCGCACGTGCCGTTAAAGCAGGAGAGCCCTGGGGAGCAGACTTTTCCGCATGAACCGCATTCCGCTTCATCAGACTTTAAATTGGCACAGTGTGTCCCATTTTCGCAGAGGGTCGTGTCTCTCGGGCATGAGGTTGAACTGGCAGCGGACAAACCGCCTATAATTCCGAAATTCAATAAAGTCAGAACAGACAAAATTATACAACTAACGTGTATTTTTTTCATGTATCTCACCGCCCAAGGTAGCTTTATGTTTATGGCCTCCATAGGTTTGCCACATCCTAAACATACCAATTAATTATATCTATTACTAGAATATATAGATGCCTTAAGAATATAAAAATCGACAACATTGACCGTCCTTTTACTCAATAACTCTACTTCCCAACGTTTAGTCCTATCAGATTACATAAATTATAATATTAATTATATCATATTATGCCACATAAAGGTTATTCCTGTAGCACGAAAATATATATCAACAACCAATTGCAATTTCTGGTTGAATGGGAATACAGCGGACGAAAAATAAGCTAGTAGTTCTCACCATTGGAGGATCCGACTCCGGCGGAGGAGCCGGAATCCAGGCAGACATAAAGACCTTCTCAGTCTTGGGCGTGCACGGTACATCGGCCATAACTGCGATCACTGCACAGAACACACTTGGCGTCCAGCATGTATTTGGCCTGGAGCCAGAGGTTGTGACTGCCCAGCTCCGCTCCATCACAGACGATTTGCACGTTGCTTATGCAAAGACTGGAATGCTTTACTCGGAGGAGATCGTTTCTGCTGTTGCAAAACACATCGAAGAGACAGGAATACCTCTTGTAGTCGACCCGGTGATTGAGGCGGAAGCTGGAAGCAGGCTACTGCGGCCTGAGGCGGTTGCGGCTCTTATGAAGAGCTTGCTTCCTCTATCAATGGTGGTGACCCCCAACATCTTCGAAGCCAGAGCGATTGCTGGTGTAGAAGTGAAGGATGTTGACAGCGCCGAGATTGCAGCCCGCAGGATCGCAGACCTTGGAGCAAGGGCAGTTATTATAAAAGGAGGGCACCTGGACTGCACAGATCTCGTACTCGAAGACGACAAGATCTATCTGCTCGAAGGCGAGCGGGTGACGGGAGGCAACCACGGAGTTGGGTGCACATATTCTGCATCTCTAACTGCATTCCTCGCCATTGGCCTGCCCCTCATTGAGGCTGCGGCCAAAGCCAAGCAGTTCGCGGCCCAGGCCATCTCCTGGAGCATGGACGTCGGCCGTGGAGTCGGACCTGTGGACCAGGCTGGCAATATTAGAGAAGAAGCCAGCAAGGTCGAGGCTCTATTGAAAGAAAAAGGCTGCTGAGATCCTCGTGATGGAATTATCATTAGCTGAGGCAATATAGACTGATGGCCTCTTTGAAGTCAATCCTGGCAAAAATGTCCATCTATGGTTTCATCGGTTTGATGGTAAGATATAAATCGAAGGCTGATGCAAGACNNATTCGCAACCGCGTAGCCGGATACATATCTCGGGTTCTGAGGCAGAGAGGAGAACGCAGAAGGGCCGGGATCGGGGTCGAGGCGGATGTCATTTGAAGGCGTCCTGCCTGCAATAATCACGCCGTTCAAAGAAGACTACAGCCTTGACGAGGAGGGATTAAGGAGAAACATCGAGTTTCTTGATGAGTCGGGCATTGTTGGAATAGTCCCTTGCGGTACCACGGGCGAGTCCGCGACTCTGACCCACGAGGAACATAAACGCGTTATCGAGATTGCGGTGGACTGCTCGAAGGTGCCTGTTATTGCTGGCACAGGGTCGAATAACACCGCAGAGGCCATAGAGCTAACCAAGCATGCAGCAGATACCGGCGCTGCGGCTGCCCTGCTGATAACGCCCTACTACAACAAGCCCAACGACCGGGGCATGTTTGAGCATTATCGTCTCATCGCCGAAAAGTGCGATATTCCAATTATCATCTATAATATTCCAAAGAGAACAGGCATTGACCTCAAGCCAGAGCTTATGGCAAGGCTTGCCCGGGTGAAAAACATTGCCGGTGTAAAGGAGGCCAGCGGCAGCCTTTCTCAGGCGTCCCAGATCATCGAGCTTACCCGAGGGACTGGCTTTTTCATTTTATCGGGAGACGACGACTTGACCCTGCCAATAATGTCTCTGGGAGGCATTGGCGTTGTCTCGGTTGTCGCAAACGTTGCTCCCCGAAAGACCGTCGAGATGGTCAGCGCCATGGCTAGCGGGGACCTCACCAAGGCCAGAAGGCTGCACTATGAGCTGGCACCTCTGGTTAGGTCCATGTTCCTGGAGACCAACCCTATACCCGTGAAGACTGCCTACAGAATCATGGGACTGGCAGCTGGCCCCCTGCGCCTTCCCCTGGCTTCCATGGCTCCGGAGAAGGAAAAAGTCCTGAAGGACTGGATCGACAAGCTGGGCGAGTTCAGATGATCAAGGTAGCTGTTACCGGTGCCCTTGGACGAATGGGCAGCTTGGTTATCGAGGAGATAAAGAAGTCTGGGGACATGGAGCTAGTGGCAGGCTTCGACATCCGTGGTGCAGGCAAGCCACTTTTAGGAGATGTACATGTCTCCGAAGCGATCGATCTGGAGAAAGTGCTGACACGCATAAGGCCCGATGTGCTGATCGACTTCACCTCAGCTTCTGCGGCTGTGGGGACTGTGACCAGCGCAGCCGAGACGGGGGTTAATCTGGTGGTGGGCACCACCGGCTTTTCAGAAGGCCAACTCGACCAGATGAAGAGAGCCATCAATGGCCATGTCGCTGCTGTTATCTCTCCCAACTTCAGCATAGGTGTCAATGTCTTCTGGAGGTTGCTGGCGGAAGCGGCAACGACTTTGAAAGATTACGACATTGAGGTGATAGAGGCTCACCACAACCAGAAGAAAGACGCGCCCAGCGGAACTGCTTTGGCTGCCGTCGACGTCCTGAAGAATGCCACAGGCATCACACAGGTCGTTCACGGCAGGAAAGGGATGACCCTGAGGGGAAAGGAGATAGGAGTTCACGCCGTCAGAGCCGGAGACATCGTCGGAGACCATACAGTCCTCTTCGCCGGACCCGGAGAGCGGCTGGAAATCAAGCACCAGGCCCACAGTAGGTCGGCTTTCGCCAGCGGTGCGGTAAGAGCTGCCAGATGGGTAGTCAAGGCCAATCCAGGCGTGTACAACATGTCGGACGTCCTGGGATAATAGAAGAAAGCCGAGAGAGAGAGATGAATAGGCTAGAACAGGGCAGCTTTGCTCTTTTTACTGATGGTAAGAGGCTACAGCCAGTATCCTTGGAGAAGAACGTTGTAGGGTTCTGCTCCAAATGCGAGGACGATCTGGTGAGCGTTGCCTATCATCGATCCGACAAAGGCTGGATGGTTTCGGCTCAATGTCAGAACCAACACCTCGTGCTACTTCTATACAACAACGACTGGAACTGGCTGGGAGATTCGGAGCTGGAAAGTGTCCCTGAATTCAAGAGCATATCCTCTCTGCCAAGAGAGCAGCTTGAAGCAGTCTTTACCGCAGCCGAAGTGAGGACTCTGGAAGCCTGCGAGACTGGCCAGCCCTATACAAGGCAGAACCTCTACCGAGCCAGGGCGAAATACGAGAAGTTCGAGAAGCTGTTCGGTGTGAAGATTAAGCTCTAGCACCTTTTGAAAGGAAAACATCAACCGCCTTTCAGCGCGTCTTGTCTCATCTGCTCCCTGCTGTGTTTCGTTATCTTTGGAAATATCGAGTTCAAACATAACGATTCTCACCGTTGTCAAATCCTATCCAACTGTGATTGTAGTCTGAGGCAGAGGAACTACCGTCAGTGTGGTCGTATTGGAGAAAGAACAACTGCTGCCACTAGTATACTGGTACGTCAAAACGTGGTTCCCAGGTCCTGACACTGCAGGATTGAAGATATTTCCCAAAACTCCATCTCCGAACCAGGTTCCTCCTCCAGGAGAACCGACCAACGTGATACTACTGCCGCTAACACACGCTGGTCCGTAGCTACCTGGAACGACAACGGGTTGAGAGACGATAACATACGCAGTCTTGGTGTCCGTTCCGCAGGCAGAGGTCACAGTCAGTTTGACCGTATAGGTTCCCTTGTTAGAGTATATGTGAGCAGGAGGCGTTTGGCCGTTGTAGTTCGTTGAGTCTCCGAAGTTCCATGCCCAGCTGGTTATAGTTCTTCCGTTGCCGTTTGATGTGTTTGCAAAGGTCACTGTCATGGGGGGGCAGCCACTGATCGGTGTAGCCGTGAAGTTGGCTGTGGGAGGTCCATAGGCTGTAATGTAGCCGGTCTTGGTCATAGTATTCGTCCCGCAGGCCGTGGTCACAGTCAGTCTGACCGTGTAAGTCCCAGGGCTAGAATATATGTGAGCAAGAGGAGTCTGGCCGCTGTAGGTCGTTGTGTCTCCGAAGTCCCAGGTCCAGCCGTTTATGTCTCGGCCATTTCCATTCGATGCGTCAGTAAATATCACGGTTAGTGGTGCACAACCGCTTGTTGATGTTGCCGTGAAGTCTGCCGTGGGTGGTTGGTTAACAACTAGAGTTGCAGCATTTGAGGTAACTGATCCACAGGTGCCTGTAACTACAACACGGTACTGATAACTGCTCATGCCTGTAGTCACACTGGTGAGAGTCAGGATGGCTGTGGTCTGGCCAGCTAGACTTGACCAGCTCGTGCCGCTATTAGTGCTTTGTTGCCATTGGTAAGTCAGGCTACTTCCAGTTGCAGCTACGGTAAAGGTAGTCGTACTGCCAACGCAAACCGTCTGAGATGATGGTTGAGTGGTTATCGATGTAGTAGGGTTAACTGTTAGAGTTGCAGCATTCGAGGTGACTGATCCACAGGTGCCTGTAACTACAACATGGTACTGATAACCGCTCATGCCTGTAGTCACACTGGTGAGAGTCAGGGTGGTTGCTGTCTGGCCAGATAGACCTGACCAGGTCGTGCCGCTATTAGTGCTTTGTTGCCATTGGTAAGTCAGGCTACTTCCAGTTGCAGCTACGGTAAAGGTAGCCGTACTGCCAGCGCAAACCGTCTGAGATGATGGCTGAGTGGTTATCGATGTAGCTGTGGTAACAACAGTTAGAGTTGCGGCACTTGAGGTTACGTCTGAACAGCCACTACGTTTAATTACTACATGGTATTGATAACCGCTCATGCCTGTAGCCACATTAGTGAGAGTCAGGGTGGCTGTGGTCTTGCCCGAGAGACTTGTCCAGGTCGTGCCGCTATTAGTGCTTTGATACCATTGGTAGGTCAGGCTGCTTCCGGTTGCAACTACGGTAAAGGTTGCCGTACTACTAGCGCAAACCGTCTGAGATAATGGCTGAGTGGTTATTGTGGGACATGTTACTCCTACAACTAATGGCGTTAGCAAGACCAATAATGTTAATATTAGTATTATTATATTAATTTTATTCATTGCCTACCCAACTAGTTATCCCCAATAGTTGAATTCTCAGGCTCCTAACAGCTAACATGAATCCCTCACTCGACCTAGAATTCGAGTTCATGCTGACAACAGGTTCTACTTGTATTGGCAACTTTGAGGTAATATGTATCGGCAGAACAATAGTCTGCCGATGTAACGCCTAAGATAGCTCCACCGCAATTGTACCACTGATAGCTAAATTGGCCAGGACTGCCAAGTCTCATTTGGGTTTCGTAACGTTTGTTGAGGTTTTATTGCAATCAGTGCAGTTTCCTTGGTGTGTTACGGTTACTCCTATGGCTAAGCTGCCTTTGCTTTCATTATTTTGTCCGCAGGTAGGGCAAACAGATGGTTTAACGCCTGAAGCTGAAAGAACCGGAAGCTTGCCTGATGCATTCTTCACTTCGGTCATGTTGATAAGCTCCGTGGTGGTGACGAATTTGGCGTTCTTGGAGGTGGCATAGTTGACGAAATTCTTGTAAGCATCTAAGTAATCGCCTGAACCCGAAACCTGGTTGCTGAAGACTACAACCATGGGATCTCCATTTATGGCAGCCTCATCAAACTTGGCCGCCAGAATGTCGTACCATTTCGAGCCGCTGATGCCCAACTCTTCCTTGGCGTAACGATCAGATAGATTAACCCTAACTCCTGATGAATTGTAGCTGCTCACAGGCACTGCATAGAGGTTGTATCCCATGATGGGATAAGGCCATGTATCGTTCTTGTGACCGGGCAGGTAGAAAGTTCCGACCACAAATCCAGCATCGTACAAGAATCCCAGGCTTTCCAGGACCTTGAGGGTATTGTTGTTCTGGTCGAAGGATTGCGGCCTGAAGCCCCCAATAGAAACGACCTTACCGCCGCAGACATGAGCGCTGTTGATGTTCTTTTGCGCAGTTGTCAACAGCTCCAGTTGTTTGGAGTAAGGCATGGACGAGAGCTTTTCATCTTCTGGGTTTCCGTTTAATGCCAGCTCGTGGTTTGTCTTTTGCCCGAGAATGGTGACAAATAACTTCTGGGAGGTAACCACATCGCTGGATGCGAATATCGTAGCATTCAACCCTCTAGAATCCATCGGATTAGTCAAGTTGACGATGGAATTGAAGGCTTGAGTAACCTGATCGGGAGTAGGAGAAGCCGGCGAATCAAAATCGATCATTGCGTTAATTATGACTTCTTTAGAGAGCGAACTTCCTGGCAGTACTAACAACATGACTAAGGCCAAACAGCCAAAATGAACCCATTTATTTGAACACATATTATCCCCAGCTACAATTCTTGTGGCAGCAGTACTTAATTGAAGTACGTATCTTAGGTAGATACAATTTTTATAACGTATTAAACTTTCGGTAGTTAATTCCTGTTCCAAAGAATGAAGAAGAACCGGAAGCAAAAGATTTATTATATGAATCTATGCATAAATAAACCAACTTGATGCGAAAAAATATCACTAAATATGAACAAATAATTTTTGATTATAATTCATTTAGATTATATCCTCGATTCACACATCAGTCAAATTGATTAAATGTAGCAGATTGTTAAATATCATTGATTCTATAATCAATTTATTTGAAACATAAAGGAAAGCATTAAATATCTTAAGTAAGTAAATATGGTCCTTAATTTAGATATCTTAGTGTCTAAACTAATTAAAAACGATGAGGTAAAAACATATGGCGAAGTTAAAATTGGCACTGGTCCTCTCAGCTATGGTGTTGTTTATGAACCTAAGTATGGCAGGAACCCCCCCAACCTGCGCGGTGACAAAATATGCAGTTCCTGGAGATACTTTCACCTTGAAAGGTCCCGATCAACCGACAGGTGTGACATACACCTACGGGTGGACTGTCGTCGATGCAGGTGGCAACACAATGACAACAGTTCAGAATTCTGGAACTCAGACTGCTACATTCACGATCCCTACGACAAGCCCTACGAACTATTACGTCGCCACACTGAGCGTTGGATCAGGAGTTGGCACGGGACAAATAACGGGTTGTATTCTGACAAGCTGCCTGCTTATCAATGTTCAATTAACCAATACGTGCGGAATAAGCGGGGCAAGTTCTGTTTGCCAGACTGATAGTGGAGAACAATATTCCTACACGGGAAATGCTGGAATTTCCGGTGACGCGAAATCGGCCTACCTGGTTTGGAAGGTGGATGCTACCACTGTGACACCACTTGGCACCGATGCCGTAGGCAAGTGCACTGTGGATTGGACGAAAGCCTGGACGACAGGCGGGACTATAGCACAAACTCATACCATAACTGTGGAAGTCCACAGTATAAAATCGACCACCGTGCTTGGAACTCCGTGTACCTACTCTGTGACGGTTTTGCCTAGCCCAGTCACAACCATCAGTCCGTCCTAAAGAGCATCGAATAGTAGCATTGGGCATCAGAGCAAGCCTATGATGCCTTCCATTTAATTTAATGAGTGTAAATATGATGGCAAGGATTGGAGAAGCTGACAAGGCAGAACAAAGGCTGGAGTACCCATTGCTCTCAAGAAAGGCATGGGATAATCCATAATGTCCAATCCACAAAGCAAAGGGGAGATCGCCGGAAGAGGAGCACTCGTCGTAACGGCTGTAACTTTTTTATTGTTACTAATATGTCCTGTTTCATTGGCTCAAATTGACCATGCCTACTCGGGAATGAGCTATTCCTTTCAGATCCCGCCACCGCCGGTGGGAATAACTTACGAGTATAATTGGACCGCCTCAGACGGAACCCCAGACAATTCCACAAACAAGGTCTTCGTCTGGAAGACTCCCGAGGTGACCTCCCCGAAAGAGGTTATCATTACGGTAAGAGTAATTTGCGTAGAAACTGGCTGCAGGGCAGGCAGCGAGTTCAAAATGACGGTTTACCCCGGTAGTTCCAGCATCCGAATAATTAAGAATTGTGAGCCCAAGTCCCCAGCCCGCGTAGGGGATCTTGTCACTTACGTCTACAACGTCACAAACACGGGAGACCTGCCGCTCAAGGACGTTTTGGTTACAGACGTTCCAGAATGGGGACCGGGATGCACTCCTGAGTACGTTAGTGGCGACAATGGAAACAATATCCTGGACCCGTCAGAGACATGGCGATATGAGTGTGCCAATTACAAGGTCCCTGATCCTCTTGATTACCAACGCTTAACAATAATGTCGGATCAATCTGCCGCCCAGCAGGAGCGGATTATTCAGAAACTGATGAACA
>PMNG01000178.1 GCA_003162615.1 Methanothrix sp.
ATGTCATCTTTAGCATCCAGATTCGAGACGGAGTTTACGTCTCCGGCAGCCTCTTAGATACCGGCTGGCTGGTGAGCCACATGTTGCTCGGACTGGCTGGGGTGCTACAAGCTAGCTCTTCGCCTATTGATCATTCAACAGCTCTGAGCGTCTTTCACAACAGGAGGACTATATGGGCTCCATACCTGCCATACCTGGGGATAGGAGCGGCTGCTATCCTTCTCGTCTGGGGTTATGACCACTCTCTTCACGTTCCCTTTTCTATCTTGGCAGGATCCATTTGTGTCTTTGTCGGGCTGATGGCAATCCGGCAGAAGATAACGTTAGATGATAACAACCAATTGCTGACAACAACACTCGCAGAGATCGAGCTGCGCAAGCAGGCAGAGGCATCTCTCCAAAAGGCCCATGACGAGCTGGATCAGAGGGTGAAAGAGAGGACCACTGAGCTGGAGTCCAGGAACGCAGAGATGGAGCGATTCGTTTACACTGTTTCCCACGAACTGAGGTCTCCCCTCATCTCAGTTGGTGGCATTGTGGGTTTCCTGGAAAAAGATCTAGAGAATAAAGATGCACAGCGAATTGAGACTGACTTGAGGTTGATCGGGGATGCTCTCACCAGAATGGATCAACTTCTGGGCGAAACTCTGGAGCTGTCCCGAATCGGTCGCATTGTGAACCCGCCAGAAGATGTCTCTTTTAATGAGATCGCCTCAGAGGCCCTGGATCAGACTGGAGCGAGTATCAAGGCCAAAGGTGTGAATGTCTCTATGGCCGATGGCCTGCCGCTAGTTCGTGTCGATAAGATGAGGATCGTGGAAGTGCTGGTAAACCTGATAGAAAACAGTGTTAAGTATATGGGTGACCAGCCTCATCCACGCATAGAGATAGGTTACCGGTCTGATGAAGGACAGAAAATTTTCTTCGTCAGGGACAACGGCATTGGAATAGATCCGAGCCAGCACGATAAAGTCTTCGAGCTGTTCTATAAAGTGGACAATAAAACCGAAGGGATAGGTGCTGGTTTGGCTATCATCAAGAGGATCATAGAGGTTCATGGCGGAAAGATCTGGATCGAGTCTGGCTTAGGAAAAGGATGCACGGTATGCTTTACACTGCCTTTGGCCCAAGGGTAAAGGTCAATCATAGGAGATCTCGACTCTAATATTAATAGGGCCAGCGAATTGTGCAGGAGCGCTTTGTATATCGTCCAATGTGCTTTATCGCAGCGTAACTCAGATATCTAAGGTGACAGGGTTGTAGCTAATGTATCGAGAATTTTCTTATAGGATCTTGAATAGATGACTGGAAAGAACGTGTATTCAGAAATAGCTATCATAAAGGTAATTGGTGCGGGGGGGTGGGAGTCGAACCCGCGAACACCTTCGTGACAGGGTCCTAAGCTCGGCTCGAAACTTCGCTTCCCTCCCTCGCTCTGAGCATATCGATTCTGTTAGCTGGGAATATCTAATCCATCAAAGTCCAGATCCCTGACTGCCTCGCGATGAATAAAAAATTGAGGCAGAATCTACAGATTAACTGGGAGATACAACGCCTTCCAGATAAAAATTGGTGTGGTAGTCCGATTGGTTATACGCTAAATAAATCTGGAATATTGACCCCATTCGACTATGCAAATGATGGTGTATGGACTCCAGTATCTGAAAATATTTACTAGGCGAGAAAATTAGTCAGGCAAGTCGTGCGTCCACTCCTATCCTTCGCAAATTGACTTTTGCCTCTCTCCTTGAATCGTTATTTGGATGTGATCCCGAGCCAGCCAGTTACGGAAGCGCCAAGGGTATTTGTCTTAGAGGTATGCAAAGGGAGAGATGACCAGAGAGCAGTATATGCAGTTGAACGAAGGTCCCGCATGAATTTTGTACAAACTCATCCGTTTAAATACGTTTAATGCAATAAAGCCCAAAGTAGAGAATGAAAAATGGATGGGTGAAACAATTGAAGTTGATCTATTTGGCCTTCTGGGTTGTATTTACTTTTTCGATAACTAACTCCTTAGCACAGTTAACCGACGTATCGGAAACCCCCACGCAAGGTATCTTTGGAGATAGCGGTTTTCAAACAACGACACCTGCTGAAACTCCCTCGCAACAAGTATTTGAAATTGGCTTAAATTCGTCATCAGGGACCCAGACTCCAACGCAATCGGCCTACGAAATTGGATTAGCCCCAACGTCGCTAGGAACTCCAACGCAATCAGCAGACCAAGCTGGAATTAGTCAAGCACCTCCAGAAACTCCTGCAATCAAAGGGGGATCAGTTGTTGTTAATACAGTGATGGTATCTGGAGTCACTAAAGAAGGCGACGGCATGCTGGTTAAAGTGGAAGGCAATGGAACGTCTTCTGCGACGAATCTTACGAGCTGGAGACTTGCGCTGAATAATGAAACCAACACAACATATACATTCCCGGATTTTACCTTGCAACCAAAATCCGTTGTTAGCCTCCATACCCAAAAAGGAGAAAATACGCCAAACGATCTATTTGGTAGTAATTTCATCTGGAATGGTACTCGCGATGTCGAATTGTTGAACTCTGCAGGGACGCAGATATCAGAATATCGTCTCAAATAATTTTTAAATCGGTTTCAAGGTCATGAAAGCCTAATTACCTTTAGTTAAGACCAAGTTACACCAAATGATGGTCCTTTCTGCCTAATGACGAATTATTTTAACTTATTTTGACCTGTAACTGAGTAACTGAGAAAATAAGAAGTTCCTTAGGCCTATTCTATCCCCACACCGTGTAGGAATTTGGTTATCCTAATTATTATCGACTGAAAACAGTATTATACTCCGTATATCGGGAATGATCGCGGTTAACTCCGTACAAGGTCTGTACACTCGGGACAGGTCAGGCATAAGGCATAGAGATCCTGAGGCCTCGACTTCGGGCGGTGAAGTCACACGTTTCATTTAAGTGGGGGCATAGCCGGTTGCTCTTGACAGGCAGATCAATGTAGGGCAGAATCTCGACCGCCTACCGGTGAAAGCATGATTCCATAAAGGAAATAAGACGGTAGCCAGGTGAGATACGTCCTGGCCTTATTTCATCGATTAGAGTAAGGCCAAAATGAGTAAGCTGCACCAGGAAGAGGCGTTGATATTCCATCATAGGTAGCCTCTAAATCCGCCGCTTTTTCTGCATAAGCTAACTGTATGCCTGCTTCTATAGCTCTTACAGTCGAAATATTCCAATCATAAAGACGTGCATCGTAGTACAGATTCAACAGCGCACCTTCTTCAGTGCCGGGCTGCCCAACCGTGTACAGGAAGGATTCAACATCCTTTTCATGCGCTCCACGACGCGATGCAAACTCTTCGATCTCAATAGACGACAATGTATGCACTAAGTCACCCTCTGGAATAGTCTCGCTCACGGATCGGTAGATAGCTTACTGAAAATAACCTGGGCCCGCGATGGGCAGACTATGATCGTAACGAGTAATCAAAGTATAAATTTTTATGGATGACCAGAGTTACGGACTTTAGAACTTCTTGCCACTAAATCAATCTCTTCAAGCTTCTCAATACCGACCTTCTTGACATTGGGTTTCCAGATCTTTGCAGGCATCCGTGCTGTGCGCTGACAGTTCTTTATCCTGCTTTCCGCTCTCGGGTGAAGATAGCATTATCGCAGTCTCAGGAACTTCTGCCTGAAGCTTCAGTCAGGCCCCTGGGGCTTTCTGCCATCACTTGCATACACTATTTGTGCTTGCTAGGCCAGGTTGCTACCTGAGAAAGAATTGCATCACACTTAGTCTGACCCAAGAGACTACTGTACCTTGATGTGGGCTGACAGCTAGGGCGAAGTCTCCCTTGCGATGTGGCATAGTTCGGAATGGGCCGCTGTGTGAAGGATCTGGTCAACATAAACCCTGCCTCATTCAGCTAATCTGCTTTACGATTGACATCCGTCCCACTGGGCCAAGTTGCCAAGAGATCGTCGCCAGGTCAGCCAGTTGCCAAAGCACCAAGGGGATAGGGCGAAGAACACTTTGGCCACATTTTTCATGTCCGAAAATGAGATCGCTGATAATTTCTCAAGATTGCGCCAAACTCATCAATCCTAATGGGTTTTAGGATGAAATCGTCCATGCCTGCTTCGAGACATTTCTGCTTCATACCGGGAAGAGCATAAGCGGTGACGGCTATTATTTTTGGCCCATTCTGGAAGAGTTTGCGAATCTGCCTGGTAGCTTCTAATCCATCCATTTCTGGCAGGCCTACGTTCATCAGGATTAGGTCATACCAATTGTGCTTAAGGGCAACCAACACTTCAATGCCATTTAGTGCTGTATCAGCTCTGTATCCCAGGTGTTTGAGCATAGCCAGAATTACCTTTTGATTTAATTCGTTATCCTCCGCTATTAAGATACGCGTATGCCTAACACTGGCGAGGTTTTCTACCAATTAACTCCCCACTCTAATATACGTACTAATAGTATATAAAAATCCGGTATTGGTAATTCTTATGCTCAAAAAGGGTGTCAGGAGGTGGGTAAACAACGCCCCTCAATGTCATATGCCTATCCGCTAGGGCCAATGACTTTTCATGAGCCAACCCGGGACGGTTGAAATTTTTTCAATACCTCAACCAGTTCTCCAATCTGAACTGGCTTTGCAATGTAGTCGTCCATTCCGGCTTCAAGACACTTTTCACGGTCGCCCTCTAGAGTAAATGCAGTAATGGCAATGATCTTAGGCCCATTCTCAGGCTGCAATTTGCGTATAACTTGGGTTGCTGTAATACCATCCATTTCGGGCATTTTGATATCCATTAACACCAGGTCGTAATCCTGGCGTTCTAGGGCCTGTATGACTTCCCGACCGTCTGCCACGGCGTCGGCCCTGTAGCCCAATCTTTTCAGCATCTCGACGAGCACCCTCTGGTTCGAAGGGTTATCTTCGGCCACGAGTATTCGCATTGGCTTCAACCCTGGGAAGCTTTCTGAAGCGATTCCGCTATCCATCCTTCCGAAATCCAACTGCTTGCCATGGATGGTCTCGGCCGGAATCATAACGTGGAAGGTCGTGCCCTGGCCTGGGATGCTATCAGCCCAAATCTTTCCTCCCATCAGTTCAACTAGATTCTTGGTTATAGCGAGCCCTAGGCCAACCCCATCACGTTTGCGGCTTAAGGTACGTTCAAGCTGAGTAAAGGGCTGGAAGAGCTGGTTCATCTTGTCCTGGGATATGCCAATACCTGTGTCCTTGACCAAGAAGGATATCTGGTACTCATTGCCTTTGATGACTTTGGACGAGACAGACAAAGATACATCCCCTTTGTCTGTGAATTTGACTGAGTTGCTGAGCAGGTTGACCAGGATCTGCCTGAGCCTTCCATGGTCTCCGATGATTGTGTCTGGTGTGCCGTAGTTGATAGTGTGGGACAGGTTCAACCCCCTCTTGCTGGCTTGAGTTGCTACCATTTCGAGGGACTCATCGATCAAGCGCTTGAGGCTGAACGGCTGATGCTCCAGCTCTACCTTATCCCTTTCCGCTCTGGAGTAGTCCAGGATATCGTCGATGATGGCAAGCTGAGCTTCGCCACCTTTCCGGATAGCTTCAATGTACTCCCTATGCTCCTGTGTAAGGTCATCATCCAGGAGGAGGCTTGAGAAGCCGATCACCGCGTTCATCGGCGTGCGAAGCTCATGGCTCATGTTAGCCAGAAACGCTGCTTTGGCCTTGACTGACTCGTTTGCTGCCTCCAAAGAATCCTGGAGTTCGGCAGTCCTCTCCTGAACCCTCAACTCCAGATCGTCCCGGGCCTTGCGCAGCTCTTGCTCCATCTTCTTGCGCTCGGTGATGTCTCTTGCGTAAACGGCGGCACCAGCGATTTTTCCATGCCAATCCAGAACCGGGTTATGTGATATCTCGAAGTAACGCCGCGATAGAGCATCATCGCCTGCAAAAGCTTCCTGAGTAAACGATTCACCGCAAAGTGCACGGTCGATGTTCATCTGGGTGCTAATTCGGTTATCGAGGTCCGTATAGTAATCAAGAATGTTATGCCCGATTTCGATATCTGCGCCAAATATCTCCTTCATTATATCAGCGTGACGCGAGTTGAAGCTCGTGTATCGGTAGTCGCGGTCTGCTGAGAAGATCGGCCCTTTCGAGCTTTCGATTACTGCTTTAAGCACTGCGTCATGCTCTACCAGTTTTTCCTCAGCTAGCTTGCGTTCGGTTGTATCAATGACTGCGATCCGGCACTGTCTACCTTTCAGCGAGTCATCCTCAGCCATTATGCCCTCGATGCGGGCATAAACTGTGGCCNNAGAATTCATCAAAAGAAGGACGGTCCTTGGGGGCAACGAACCGATGGAAAGGCCTGTTCATCAGGTTGCGCCTCTCAGCGCCCAAAAGCGCAGCTCCTACGAGGTTGACCTCCTGGATCATTCCCTGCAGATCCAAAGAGAAAAGCCCAATGGGCGCAAAGTCGTAGAGATCGGAGTATTTCGTCAAAGCATCTTCAGTCTCCAGCTTGGCGCGCTTTAGCTCTTCGTTCTGCATCTCCAGTTCAATCTGGTGGACTTGCAGTTCGTGAACCAGAGCCAATGTATCTCCGCCGTCCGCTTCCTTGGAACCGACTGGACGGCTTTGGCTGTCCTTCAAACGTTCTTCTGCCTGGCGACGCAGGTCGCCGTTCAAGTTCGATTCGACCATCTCATCCTTCATTTTTCCTCTAGCGATTCATGATCGATCTTTGCGATTTGTGGCATCTTCTATTGCGAGCAGAATCAGCTGCTTGTGGCCTTTCTCCCGCTCTATCCGCCGGGCATTGAGGAGCATCCGCTTGCGACCGATCCTTGGGAATTCATGCTCCACCTGGAAATCCTCAACTTGAGTGTTTTTAGGAAGTATCTCCTCTAAGAGTTGCCGGAGAGCGGGAATGTCCCACTGCCGGTTTCCCAGATCGTAAAGGAGCTGCCCTTCGATCTCCTGGGATGTCACCTCGAAGGTTCTGTAGAAAGAGGGATTGGCGGAAACGACTCTCAGGTCGTCGTTAAGCATAAGCAGTGGTTCCCTGACTGTACGAACAATGCCCTCTGCATATTCGGTGCGCTCTGCCATCAGTTCCTGCATTTTCTTGAAATCTGTAATGTCGGCGAAGGTGATCGCAACTCCATCGATGACGTTATTAGCCGTTCGATAGGGGATGATGCGCATCAGATACCAGGCCCCATCTCTGGTCTGCACCTCTATTTCCTTGAACACCAGAGTCTGGAGCACATCCTTTACATCTCGGACCAGATCTTCGTACCCAAGGTTGGATACGATATCCGTGATCGGACGTCCTACGTCGCTCTGAATGAGGTTGGCGATCTTCGTCGCATAGGGCGTGAACCGTCTGATCTTAAGGTTGTTGTCCAGAAATATGGTGGGAATTTGCGTGCTGTCGAGGAGGTTTTTCATATCGTTGTTGACCTCAGACAGCTCTTCATTCTTGGACTGCAGCTCGGCATTGAGAGTTGTCAGCTCCTCATTGAGGGATTGCAGCTCCTCTTTGGATGTTATCAT
>PMNG01000207.1 GCA_003162615.1 Methanothrix sp.
CTCAATGACTAAATCGCCATTCACAATAGCGAGATCTAAGTCATATCGTACCCATTTTCCAGATTCGAGGATTACTTCCCATGGGCCTTTCAATTTTTCCGCTGTTCTAGGAAGCAATTCTCCTATATCCGGCATGAAAAGAACTCCCCCCGAAAAATTAGAACCTTTTACCTTTATAAACATNNAATAACATGTCTGATCTCGACCCGATTTTTGCAGAGGCCCATCCCATCCCAGAATATTATTCATAGTATCTCTATTGAATGGCTTGAAGAGCTATTTAAAGGCAGTCTTAAATTCTAAAGTGTCATGCACTGTTATCCAACACTACTCAAGCATCTGCCGGGTCCTATTGAGTAGAGGAAATACCAAAAAGACTGGAGGAGAGGACTGGGTCGATGAGAACGAGATCCGGTAGGAGGAGAGCGCGAAGAAGGGCGGTAGCCTGTGATGGCTGGTACTTGCGTCGAGCCATCGCGTGCGCCTCTCTCTAGTTCGCTTGCGTGGTTACTTCTCAATCTTCACATTGTGCTGAATCAAAAAAACTTTTATTTGAAGAAATCGTATTAAGAGTTACAAAGCAAAAAGGAAGATAGGAAGAAATGAAAAATGTAACTGAAGAGCAGGCAAAGGCCGATAAAAGTGACTCTGAGCTTGAGCTTAAGGCCGAAGAAGATTATAGCGAATTTCTCTGTCGAGAAGAATATAACGGCAAAGAATGCGGTTTCCGGGTTCGGGCAAAGACCGATGATGAGGTCATTGAGCTTGCACGTATTCATCAGGAAACTGCTCACGGAATAAAGGCCGATGCTAAGAAGCTGGTGTCTGAAATTGGGAATATAGTGTCCCGCGCAAAGGCTGACGTAGAGAAGGTGAAGTCCAATTTAGGGCATAAAGCTGATGCAACCAGAATCTTGGACACTGATGCAGATACTGGAGCGAGGCCTGATTCAGAGAAGAAAAAGGCTGATGCAAAGGGTTATGCAGAAGAGGCGAGGGATACGGTTGAATCTATATTTGGCGTTAATTCCGGCAATGTCTGGAAAGCGCTCAATCTAAATGGTCCGATGAGTATTGATGACATCGTTAAGGCTACAGCTTTAAATCCAGAGGAGATCTATGGTGCATTGGGTTGGCTTGGCCGCGAGAACAAGATCTCGTTGGAGACACGAGGAAAGGTGAGGTTCTTTTCGCTAAGGTCGTGACAATCATTCCTATGATTTGAGCCGGTTCAGAATCCTGGTGTGAGTCCTATCGCGTTTACGAAGTATTCACATATGCGGATGAATATTTTCCAATTTAATCGTCCTCTGAATCGCTACAGCAATGTACTACAGGCCTTTCCAGTTCGTCTAATTCTTTATTTACCTTTAAAAGTTACTCTTACGTGAATCCACGCCGCCTCTAGCAAGAAGCGACCTGATAGTAATGCGTTTCGTTGAAAACACAACAGTATAAATTATTATTCTTAACAATTAAAACTCTTATAGGCGGAGCACGAAATAGTTAAATACTCAAAAAGCATATATATGCAGGGTGAAATTTTATGGAAAGCATTTACGGTGGCGGATTAATTGGCCTTGTGGTTCTGATCATCTTGATCATCGTGCTGCTAAGGCTAATATGAATGCTAGTGCTACCACCGAACAGGTAGCGCTAAAAATGTTAATGTTTATAACAAGGATACTTTTTTAAATATTGATTATTTAGTGAAGATTATCGAATCCTCTTTAGTCCGCTAATACAGAAGGTTTAACGACATTTCGAGTTTGCCCTTCGCGAACATCTCCACGCTATCCACACAAATATAGGTGCACTCGTCTATAGATTTCAAAGGCAGTGGCTCTTTCTCGAAGACATTAAGTCCCGCTCCCGCGATCTTCTTCGCCCGGAGCCCCTCCATAGAGCATTCTCATCTATTATTTTGCCCCTTCCAGTATTGGTCAGAATGGAAGTTGGGTTCATTGGCCAGCTCAGAGGCACCTATCATGTGCTTGGTCTCAAGGGTGAGCGGAAGATGTAGCCCTCTAATGGACACTAATCGGTCTGGGATACAAAGATCTACGCAGAGGGTTTTTCCTCAATTGGGGGACATTGCCATTTTTTGTATCCTCTATGTATTGGCTGTGTCGATGAATAATGTATTGGCAGCAAGGTCCGCCAGGTACGACAAAGGGCAAAGAGAAGCGGCTTGAAGGAATTACGTGCCAGGACGTACCAAAAGGGTCAATGCACCTCTATAATGGCCTGTCTGCCGTATCCTTACTGGCCTCATCGGCACACTTCTTCAACATTTCAGCCAGCTCTCTCATCTGCACCGGTTTTGCAATGTAGCCGTCCATTCCGGCTTCAAGACACTTTTCACGGTCGCCCTCAAGAGCGAAAGCAGTGATGGCAACGATCTTCGGCCCATTCTCAGGCCGCAGTTTCCGTATCACCTGAGTTGCTGTGATCCCATCCATTTCGGGCATCTTGATATCCATAAGCACCAGATCATAATCCTGGCGTTCGAGAGCCTGGACGACTTCTTTGCCGTCAGCCACAGCGTCAGCCCTGTAGCCCAGTCTTTTCAGCATCTCCACTAGCACTCTCTGGTTCGAAGGGTAATCTTCAGCCACGAGTATGCGCATGGGCTTGAGCCCTTGGAATCTAGCTGTAGCGATTCCGCTATCCATTTTTCCGAAATCCAACTGCTTGCCAGGGATGGTCTCGGCTTGGATTGTGAAATTAAAGACCGTACCCTGAGGGGTACTCTCAGCCCAGATCTTTCCTCCCATCAGTTCAACTAGATTCTTGGTTATAGCGAGGCCCAGACCAACACCGTCACGTTTGCGGCTTAAGGTACGTTCTAGCTGAGTAAAGGGCTGGAAGAGCTGGTTCATCTTGTCCTGGGGTATGCCGATGCCGGTATCTTTGACCGCGAAGAATATCTGGTGCCTATCACCATCGACTGATTTGGATGAGACTGACACGGATACGTCCCCTTTGTCTGTGAATTTGACAGCGTTGCTGAGCAGGTTGACCAGGATCTGCCTGAGCCTCCCATGATCTCCTATGATAGTGTCCGGTGTGCCGTAGTTGATAGTGTGGGACAGGTTCAACCCCCTCTTGCTGGCTTGAGTTGCTACCATTTCGAGGGACTCACCGATCAAGTGCTTGAGGCTGAACGGCTGATGCTCCAGCACTACCTTATACTTTTCCACTCTGGAGTAGTCCAGGATATCGTCGATGATGGCCAGCTGAGCTTCGCCACCTTTCCGGATAGCTTCAATGTACTCCCTATGCTCCTGTGTAAGGTTATCATCCAGGAGGAGGCTTGAGAAGCCGATCACCGCGTTCATCGGCGTGCGAAGCTCATGGCTCATATTGGCCAAGAATGCTGCTTTGGCCTTGACCGACTCTTTTGCAGCCTCCAAAGAATCCTGGAGTTCGGCAGTCCTCTCCTGAACCCTCAACTCCAGATCGTCCCGGGCCTTGCGCAGCTCTTGCTCCATCTTCTTGCGCTCGGTGATGTCTCTTGCGTAAACGGCGGCACCAGCGATTTTTCCATGCCAATCCAGAACCGGGTTATGTGATATCTCGAAGTAACGCCGCGATAGAGCATCATCGCCTGCAAAAGCTTCCTGAGTAAACGATTCACCGCAAAGTGCACGGTCGATGTTCATCTGGGTGTTAATTCGGTTATCGAGGTCCGTATAGTAATCAAGAACGCTATGCCCGATCTCGATATCTGCGCCAAATAGCGCCTTCATTATATCAGCGTGACGCGAGTTGAAGCTCGTGTATCGGTAGTCGCGGTCTACTGAGAAGATCGGCCCCTTCGAGCTTTCGATTACTGCTTTCAGCACCGCGTCATGCTGTACCAGTTTTTCCTCAGCTAGTTTGCGTTCGGTTGTATCGATAACTGCGATCCGGCATTGTCTACCGTTCAGCGAGCCATCATCGGTCGCTATGCCGTCGATGCGGGCATGAACTATAGGCTCTCCATCCCTGAGGAGATTCAGTTCGCACATTTGCTTGATGCCGGTCTCAAACGCCGATTTGCAGAATTCATCAAAATAAGGACGGTCTTTGGGCGCAACGAACAGCCAAAAATGCCTGTTCATCAGGTTGCGCCTCTCCACGCCAAGGAGCGAGGCTCCAACCAGGTTGACCTCCTGGATCAGTCCTTGTGTATCGAAAGTGAAAAGACCAATGGGCGCAAAGTCGTAGAGATCGGAATACTTTGTCAGAGCTTCTTCCGTCTCCAGCTTGGCGCGCTTCAGCTCTTCGTTCTGCATCTCCAGCTCAATCTGGTGGACCTGAAGCTCGTGAACCAGAGCCAGGGCATCTTTACTATCATCCTTTGTGGAACCGACCAGGTCGCTTCTACAGTCCTTCAACCGTTCTTCTGCATGGTGGCGCAGGTCATCGTTCAGGTTCGATTCTGCCTTCTCGTTCTTCATAATCCCCTTGCTATTCAGGACAGCTCTTTGCGATTCGTTATGTCTTCTATTGCAAGCAGAATTAGCTGCATGCGGTCGCCCTTATGCTCTATCCGCCGGGCATTGAGGAGCATCCTCTTGCGACCAATCCTTGGGAATTCATGCTCCATCAGAAAATCCTCAACCTCGGCCTTCTTAGTAAGTAGCTCATCTATAAGCTGCTTCAAGGCGGGAATGTCCCACTGCCGGTTTCCCAGATCGTAAAGGAGATGCCCTTCGATTTCCTGGGGCGTCACCTCGAATGTCCTGTAGAATGAGGGATTGGCCGAAACAATTTTCAGGTCGCTGTTAAGCACAACCAGCGGTTCCCTAACTGTGCGGATAATTCCCTCTGCATACTCGGTCCGATCTGCCATTTGCCCCTGCACCTTTTTTAAATCGGAAATGTCGGCGAAGGTGATCGCAACTCCATCGATGACGTTATTAGCCGTTCGATAGGGGATGATGCGCATCAGATACCAGGCCCCATCTCTGGTCTGCACCTCTATTTCCTTGAACACCAGAGTCTGCAGCACATCCTTCACATCTCTGACCAGATCTTCGTACCCAAGGTTGGATACGATATCCGTGATCGGACGACCTACGTCGCTAGCGATTAGGTTAGCGATCTTCGTCGCATAGGGCGTGAACCGTCTGATCAACAGGTTATTGTCCAGAAATATGGTTGGAATTTGCATGCTGTCGAGAAGGTTCTTCATGTCGTTGCTGGCCTCAGACAACTCTTCATTCTTGGACTGCAGCTCAGCATTGAGGGTTATCAGCTCCTCGTTGAGGGATTGAAGCTCCTCTTTGGATGTTATCATCTCCTCGTTGGTGCTCTGCAGCTCCTCGTTGATCGATTGCAGCTCCTCGTTCGCGGATTTCAGCTCTTCCTGGGAGGTCTCCATCTCTTCGACGATGGTCTGAAGTCTTTCTTTCGTGGAGTGCAGCTCATTCTCTAGCTCACTGTTGATAGTCTCAAGCCTGGAAGCAGATTTCGATTTTTTCTTGGTGGATATAGCCTCCTCAGCGAGCGTCTCCATGTCCTCAAACTGGACCATCATGAGCCCGCGCATCACCTCCGGCTCCTCTAAAGGACTCACAGTGAGGTTGACCACTTGCTCGGACCCGTTTGTCTTGACTCGCAGCCCTTTCGTGGTTGCCTTCATCTTCTCGGTCATCGCTTTACGGATGAGGATTCCCAGCTCCAACCTCAAGCCTTCTCGCGCCATGGCATAGATGTTCAAATTCGCTTTTCCAACAGGAGGTTCCAGGTATTTGTCCGTACGCCTGGTGAGGTATAGGATGTCTCCTTTGTTATTGATGAGCACCACCGGAGGAGCGATTGTCTGGAGGATTAGCGTCTGGGCCATTTCGGTGACGCTGCCATCGGATTCTTTTTGTGTGCTTACGATGCCTTCCGTCCGGACTTCAAAGGGCCGCTGCGATGTGGGGAATTCGGTCAGTTTATTTCGAGTGATTGGCGTCTCCCTCCGCTTGAAGACCTTCCATTTGTTGTCCAGTGGGGAGAAGAGATCGGTGGAACCTCCTATGGACTCGGAAGAGCCGAGGAAGAGAAATCCTCCCGGACCGAGGGAGTAATGGAAGAGTGGCAGGAGCTTCTTTTGNNCCAACCGCTCAGCGGACACATCTGCGGCGATGTTGGCAGGGTAAGTACCCTGGCGAGCTAAGTCAATGGCATTTTTGTCTATATCGGTTGCATAGATCTGGATCTTGAAATTACCCTTGGGCTTGAGATCATCCAGGCACTCTCTGAGAACGATGGCAATGGAATACGCCTCCTCACCGGTGGAGCAGCCAACGACCCAGATGCGGATGGGGTCTCTCCCTTTTTTCGTCTTCAACAACAGCGGAATGACATTCTCTTTCAGGACAGCAAATGCATCCGGTTCCCTGAAAAAGTTTGTTACGCCGATCAGAAGCTCTTTGAAAAGCAGATCGATTTCATTTGAATTCTCCTGAAGGTAGCGGACGTACTGATTTATATTATTAATTTGATGAACATTCATCCGCCGCTCAATACGGCGGCGAACGGTACTCGTCTTGTAGAGGCTGAAGTCATTTCCGGTTTGAGCCCGGATAAGGGCGGATATCTTTTGCATTGCGCTGGCGGTTTTCATCTCAGCGGGAGGTAGCTCTCTGGCCATCTTGTAGAAGTGATTCGCATATCCAAGCAGCTTGGCAGGCAGCTCGTTCGCTGAGGCGACAAAATCGACCGGACCAGTGTTTATGGCGCTCCGGGGCATTCCGTCGTACTTGGCCGAGTTTGCATCCTGCACCATGACCATGCCTAGGTTCTCTTTGATGGCTTTCAACCCTAACGTGCCGTCCGATCCCATTCCGGAGAAGATGATGCCGATGCTCCTCTCTTTCTGGTCCAGAGC
>PMNG01000087.1 GCA_003162615.1 Methanothrix sp.
TCTAGGCCTCCTCTTATAAATGAGCATAGCCTAAAAGCAGACTAGCATGGCAGTGGATATTAGAATCGGCTATCTGACAACGTTGTATCATACCAGCTTCATTCTTATCGGTTCTAATCTCATTGAGCCTCAGGGAATTAAAGCTTCCTGGAAGTTATTTCCCAATGGTCCGGCGATGATGGACGCCTTCCAAAGGAAAGAGCTCGATATGGGATACATCGGCATGCCTCCAGTAATGATCGGAATTGGGCGGGGCCTAGAAATCAAATGCATTGCAGGTGGGCATGTAGAGGGGACCGTACTCATAGGCGGCCAAGACTTTCAGGCATCGAGAACTCCAAGGGAGGCTCTTCTCCAGTTCAAAGGCAAATCCATCGGCACCCCGAAGTCGGGCTCGATCCATGATGTGATCCTCAGAACGCTGATAAAAGATTCAGGCCTCACCGATGATATCACCGTCAAGAACTATGACTGGGCGGATTTTATCCTGGATGCTATGATAGACGGCGAGATCGATGGAGGCTGCGGCACGCCTCCACTGGCAGTCCTTGCCATGCATCAAATGAATGCGAAGATGCTAATTTCACCGTCGGCTATGTGGCCGTTCAACCCGAGCTACGGCATAGTGGCGACAGAGAGCATGATTCGAGATTCGCAGTCTGCACTTGAAAGTTTTCTGAAGCTACACGAGGACGCTTCTAATCTCTTGAGAGAAAGGCCGGAAGAGGCGGCAACACTTGTTCATCGGGCCTTTGATCTCATCGATGAGGATTTTGCCATGGAGGTGTTTAGGGTCTCACCCAAGTACTGCGCCAGCCTTCCCATTGAATACATTAATTCTTCTATGGCGTTTACGAAAACGCTTATTGACATGGGATATTTAACCCGTGATCTAGAGAAGGAGGATGTATTCTACACCGAAATTATCCAGAAAGTACACCATGGAGAACATCATTACGATAATCCTGGAAAGCTGAGATGAAAATTTCCAATGTTGAGAAGGAAATTTAGACCTTGGATCGGCAGGATAATTGATGGCAAAGACCCTCGATGAGCGAATTCATAGAGCAGTGCATGAGGATGTATCCATTGTCCCATATGACCCTGAGTGGCCCAGGCTGTTCCTCGAAGAGAAAGAGCACCTGTTGGCATGTCTGCCCCGCGAATTCATCGGTAGGATTGAGCACTTCGGCAGCACCGCTGTGCCGGGCCTGGCGGCAAAGCCGATCGTCGACATGCTGGTAGAAGTCACATCTCTTGAGGAGGCAAGGCGCAGGATCGTCCCTCTTCTGGAATCACAGGGGTACGACTACTTCTGGAGGCCTACGTGGGGCGATGACACTCCGCCATTCTATGCTTGGTTTATCAAGCGAGACTCCAGCGGCAAACGGACTCATCACATTCACATGGTCGAAAGCCATTTTGAACACTGGGAGCGCCTCCTCTTTCGGGACTATCTAACTGAGCATCCTGATGTGGCTGAGGAGTACCAGAGATTGAAGATGCGTCTGGCAGCCGTATACCCGAATGACCGCATGGCCTATACAAAGGGCAAAACAGACTTTATCGTGAGAGTGATGAAGATCGCAAAACAGACAGTAAAACTGGCTCGAAAAAAGGCCCAACAAACAGATTAACGAACGACTGATTGATGCCGGTTTGGTGTCGGTTTGGTCGTCCTAGCTAATCGGTCGAATTATGGTTTGATCTCCAAGCATACCCGTGTCCAGCATCCAGTTTACGAGGACAATGCAGTGGTCAGCATGCAGGCAGGCCGGTCCGATGGAGATCACTTCCGCCCCAGCTTGCAGGATCTGTGTTTCTTCCTCCGGTGTCATTCCCAGGTGGTCTCCCAGAATGAAGACAGCGTCGCCCGAAAGATTGCAATCGGCCTCGTGAACATCCATACCATCCTCCCTCAGATACGCGGGCTTAATGCCTTTTGCCTTAAGATCAGACAGGACCTCGCCCAGCCCGCCTGTGCGCACAAATATGCCTGAAGTGGACATGGACCACTCCGGCCATGCCACAATTGCCAATGCCTTCTTTAGAAGAGCTGCTGTGGTCCTTTCGTCCGGGTTCAGGTGGCGCAGATCTTCGCCTCTGAGGCATACGGTCTTGTGTGGTTCGCCGCCGCACAGGACGAGAAGAATGCGAACATCGTGCCTGATTCCGTGAGAGATGACGAAAGCCGCGTTGATGCACCGGCAGAGGATGTCGAGGCGTCCGGAGGTTCCTGGGATGTCCTCCAGAGAAAAATCGGGAGTGGTGGTGGCCTTATGTCCTACTACGATGAAGGTGCGCATGAGATCAGGAAGGAAGGGGGAGTACAAGCTTCTTTCGGAATTAAAATTCGCTTAACCTAATCCATGCGCGGCAAACCTTGAGGTGTTAAAAAGATAACGCTGGGGTTAGCCTTCATACCCCAGCTTCTTAGCTTTTTCAAAGGCAGCATCCGCCTCGAGAGTGCGTCCCAGCGCCTTCAGAGCAATGCTTTTCTTGTACCAGGTTGGCCCGCTCGCCTCCAACGGAAACAGCTCGATGGCTCTATCGTAGGCAATGACTGCATCATCATCCTTGCCGATCTTGAAGAGCGCAGCGCCTTTGCCCTCATAGGCCAGAGCGGCATTGATGCCTTTATCTTCAGACATCTCGACTACCTTATCATATGCCTTTGCGGCGTCATTGTACCTTCCAGCGGCATTGAGGGCCACTCCCTTCTGATACCAAACGGTGGCTGCATTTTGGGGGTTCAGCTTGATGGATTTATTAAAAGCATCGAAGGACTCGTTATACCTTCCAAGCTTGACAAGAGCACCGCCCTTGGCCATCCATGCATTGCTCAGCAAGACATTATCGCTGGCATTTGTACCACCGATCTCGATGGCTTTGTCATAGGCTGTAAGGGCCTTATCGTATCTATTCAGACGAGAATCGAGAACCATGCCTTTCCAGTTCCAGGCATCCTTATTCTGTGGGTCTAGCAGGATTGCCTTGTCGAACTCCTTGACAGCATCCTCGTATATGTTTTCGTTTTGATGTCCGAACACATCGGCCAGGTTGGCGATGAGAAAGCCCTTATGAACCAATAATGTTGAGTTCTTGGGGTCCAGCTCAATGGCTTTATCCTGGGCCTTGAGGGATTCGTTGTATTCACTGTGATTGCCGGAAAGGCTCGCCGCCAAGGCGAGGCTTGATGCTTTTGCATCCCAGAGAGTTGCGTTCGTTGGGCTCGGGCTCAGATCAATGGACTTTTGGATGGCCTTTGCAGCCTCTTCGTAAGATCCATTTCCCATCATTTCATAGCCCTTTTCAGCCAACCATTTACGGTGTTCTCCTGCGCCATAGCAGAGACACAGAGCATAGCTATAGCTAACAATGCGACGGTAAATCTTGCTTTCATTTACAAACTTCCTAGATAAACTCAAAAAATATTTAAGATGCTAACCATTATATCCCAGCTCCTTGGCCTTAGCAAAGGCATCATCTGCTTTGGAGTTATTCCCCAAAGCTTTCAGCGCATTGCCTTTGAGGTACCAGGTTTCTGCATCCAATGGGGACTGCTGGAGGGTCTTGTCGAGATTATTGATTGCTGCATCATATGCCTTGGCAGCTTCGTCATGCTTGGCCATCTCATCAAGCGCTTTGCCTTTTCCAATCCATGCTTTGGCTGATGCGAATTCTGATGGCGCCATTTCAATGGACTTGTTATTGGCTCCGACGGCTTCCTCGTATTTTCCCATATCCTTGAGGGCATTGCCTTCATCGCTCCATGACTGGAAAGCACTCGCTGGGTCCATCTCCATGGATTTGTTAAAAGCTTGCAGCGACTCATTATACCGTCCAAGCCCGGCCAGAGCACTTCCCATACCTCGCCAGGACCAGGCGGAATAGAATCTGCCAATGTCATTTAAAGAGTCCAGCTCACTCGTTTTGTTATAGACATTGTAGGCCTCATCATATCTGCCCATTTTCAACAGGACATCCGCTTTGGCTACTCTGGCGTCTGCTTCGGCTTCCGGCATCTTTGGGGGAACTGCCTCGATGGCCTTGTCATATGCCTGTAGAGACTCGTTGTACTGGGCCAGATTCTTGAGGGAGTCGCCCTTCCATATCCAGGCATCGAAGTTTTGAGGATACATCCGAATGGCTTCATCATATGCCTTGAAGGCTTCTTTTGGCCTTCCTGCCATTTGAAGGGTATTGCCCTTGAATACCCAGAGTTCTGATATCCTCTCTGTATCGTTAGCCTGCCATGTCTCAATGGCCTTGTCAAAAGCATCGAGGGACTCGTTGTACCTTCCCAGAATTGATAAAGTTGTGGCCTTTCCTCCCCAGGCCATACCGTACTGGGGATTCAGCTCTATGGCCTTATCGTATGCTTAACTGCCTCTTCCTTAGACCCGTTCCTGAACAACTCTTGGCCTCTGTTGAACCAATCCTCTGCGGTATTGTCCTGCGTCGCAACTGATGTACTGTAGCCTAGCTCCTTTGCCATTGCAAAGGAGGCATCTGCCTCAGCCTGTTGGCCGGGAGCCTTAAGAGCATTGTCTTTGCCCTGTACGGCGATCGTATCAGATGGGTTAAGTTCTAGGGCTTTGTCAAAAGCCTTGAGTGCTTCTTCATGTTCACCCATCTTTTCGAGAACGCTGCCCTTAGCTCCCCAGACTATGGCAGCGTATATGGTGTCGTTGGCAGGCATAGTCTCGATGACCTTATCGTAGGCTGCGACGGATTCGTTATATCTGCCTAGGTCACCGAGGACGCCGACACTATACAGCCGGGCCTCCAGGCCTGTGAAATTTGGATCAAGTTCTATAGCCTTGCTGTAGTCGTTTATTGCTTCCTCTAGCTTACCTCTGGCCTCGTCTCGCTTTCCAGAATCGTTGAGGGTGTTGCCCAAGCCGACCAGAGTATTGGCCCTGCCATCCCAGGCCAGAGCAAGGTTCCTGGTATCGTTGGCCGGTATCAGCTCGATAGCTTTGTCAAAAGCATTCAGAGACTCGTTGTACTTGCTGAGGTTCTTGTTGAAAGTGGCCAGGGAACTAAGAGAATAGCCTTTGTCTTCCCAGGCCTCACCATAATTGGGATTTATTTCGATGGCCTTATCATAAGCTCTGATGGCTGCTTCAAAAGTATTGGTGCGTTCTTGCCCTTGTAACCTGTTTGCTACCAGATCCAGGACCTTGCCCTTATGCAACCAGGCCTCGGCAAACTTTGGATTCAAATCAGTGGCTCTGCCGAAAGCAATGGCCGCATCATCGGTCCTATAAAGCCTTTCCAAAATCAGACCTTTAGTTTGCCAGGCGTCTGCGTCATTAGGATTCTTCTTCAAAGTTTCATTGGTTAAATTAAGCGCTTTATAATATGCCTGGACGGATTCATTGTAAGATCCGTTTCTGTCGAGATCCTGGCTCTTTTTGAACCAATCGCTCGCACTCATCTCCTGCGCCACGGCAGAAACGCACATAGCTGCCAGGGCAATCAACGTAAAGGCGAACCTGGCTTTCGCCAACTTATTATTTCGTTTAATGAAATCACTCTCCTTTATCTTCGGTACACGTAGAAGCGACCGAAGCCAGATAACTGGGGCAATGAGCCCCCACTCTTCCCTACCAATGTGCCGTTCCTATTTACGGCATGCGACGTACTCGACATTCAACGAATATAAATTTTGCGGCTGTCGTTAAAAAATCGATAGCAGCTAATATCAGATTCTTGATAATATCGAATGAAAATGATTCTGTTCTGTCTTTTTCGTCCCAAAAAGCATAATAACCAATAGGCAGACTTAGATCCCTTCAACCGGAGAATAAGATGATTCGTTTCATATCCCTGGACATGGATGGAACCCTGGTCAACTCCAGGTTCGTGGACCTGGTGTGGATGCAGGGGATGCCAGAGCTGTACGCGGAGAAGCACGGTTTGGATTTCAAGGCAGCGAAGGAACTGGTCGTCGGCGAGTACATGAAGATAGGCAGCGACAACCTGGAGTGGTACAACCTTCAGTACTGGCTGGACAAGTTTGAGCTAAAAGCCAGCCCGGAGAGCCTTCTGGAGAGGTTCGAGGACCATATTGAGCCTTATCCGGAAGTCACTGAAGCCCTGGACCGCCTCTCTGAGAACTACGAGCTAGTGGTCACATCTAACGCTGCCAGAGAGTTCATAGAGATGGAGCTGGACGGCCTAGCGGACTACTTTTCCGAGACGTTCTCTGCCACCAGCGACTTCCGAGAGGTCAAAAAGTCGCCCCTGGTTTATGGTGCGGTCTGCAGACAGCTAAAGGCCAAGCCCATTGAGGTCATGCACATTGGGGATCACTACAGCTACGATTACGAGTCTCCGCTGGATGCGGGTTTGGATGCTCTTTTCCTTGACCGCAAAGGGATGAGGAGTGGCAGCGAGGTAGTGGGCGACCTTCGAGAGGCTGTCGAGCTAATAGACAACTTTGCCTAAAGTCCACTCGCTGAACCTCTTTGCTGCTTCATGAAAAGGATAAATATAATCGAGCTATTTCTCTTTTCATGAAAAAGGATACCCGGCTGATCCTGGCTCTTGATGTCACATCCAGGGAAAGAGCATTGTCTCTAGTCAAATTGCTGGAAAACTATTTTGATGCCATTAAGGTCGGCTATCCTCTGATTCTAGCCGCTGGTCTGGAAATTGTGAGGGAGACCTCGACTTATGCGCCTGTCATCGCCGATCTTAAGATTGCCGATATACCGAACACAAACAGGTTGATATGTGAAGCGGCGCTTAGGGCGGGCGCGGAGGGCATCATAGCCCATGCCTTTCCGGGCAGCGACTCCCTGAGAGCATGTGTGGACTCTGCAGCCTGCTACGGTGCAAAAGTCTTCGCGGTCACTGAGATGAGCCATCCGGGAGCGGAGGAGTTCATGGCTCCTCTTGCGGAGAAGCTGGCTAGCCTTGCGGTTGATGCCAGAGCGGACGGAGTGGTGGCTCCTGCTACGAGGCCGGAGAGGATCAAGCTGATCAGGTCAATCGTGGGCGACAAGATCATAATATCTCCCGGAGTGGGCGTCCAGGGTGGATCTGCAAGAGCTGCACTTGAAGCTGGTGCGGACTACTTAATTGTGGGCAGGTCCGTAACATCTTCAGAAGACCCAATCGCATCATTGAAACGCATAGCATCGGATGTTCGGAATTATAGGTAAGACAAAAAATGCAACGATGAATAAGTGAAGGTAAAAGCAAAGATGGATGGAAAAGACAGTTCAAAAGTCTTCTATACTTTCGAAAGACCATATCAGACTCATGATAGTAGCTGATATCTAGATTTTATACCGGTACGTTTATATCCTCACAGCTCTAATTATAGATTGGTGTGTGGATGGTAGCTACCAAATTCAAGAACAGACATTGTGACATCTATCTTCCATCAGAGAAAGACCTGGTGAGATGGGAAGAACTTGCCGAGAAGGCAGGCATTTCCTTGTCAAAATTCGTCTATGAGACTGTGGAGTTGCACCTCGATAGTGAGCAGGCTAAACCTCGAAGTGATATGACCAAAGAGCTATCGCAGTTTCGAGAAGAAATCCGGAAACTGCGTGAAGAGGTCAGACTCAAATCTCTGATGCTCGAAAAGAAGGAGACTGAAATTTTCAGGCTTCGGAATGAGTCATTCGTCCAGCCCAATTTCCAGGGTCCAAGACAGTTCAATCAAGACCTAGTTGACATACTACGTCAGGGCGGATCTTGGAGAGGCCAGGACATTCTAGCTGCATCGAACATAGACCCAAGAGATAGTGAAGCAATTCGAATAGTCTCCAAACAGCTGAATGTGTTACAGGATTTCGGCCTTGTGGAAGAGGGACCGCAAGGTTGGAGGTGGGTCAAATGAGCATCCAGCCACGAAGCCCAGATACGCCGGTAGACCTAATAGATATGTTCAGAAGAGACCTCAAGCTTCGAGAGCTATCTTCTATCACATGCCGGATTTATCCGCAAAGGGTCGCTGAATTTGCCAACTTTCTGCATGGAGACCTGAGGATCGTTGATAGGGAAAATCTAAAGTCATATCTTGGCTATCTGAGAAACGACAGGAGTCTCAAGAAGAAATCCATCCAGTGCATATTCACATCCTTGTCTTCTTTCTACGATTTCCTGGAGGACGAAAAATTGGTTAATTCCAACCCAGTTAGATCGATGACCAAGTATCTGCGTTCTTACAAGCAAACAAACGAGTCCCAAGACAAGCAACTCATCTCGGTGGAAGAGGCCTCCATGCTGGTTAACTCTGTCCTTGACACGAGGGACAAAGCCGTAATTCTTCTTCTGCTCAAAACCGGGATTAGGTGCAACGAACTGCTGAGTCTGGACATTCAAGATCTGGATCTCACGGAAATGACCATCCGATTGAAACCGACCCCGAAGAGGAGCAATAGGATAGTCTACATAGACCAGGAAACTGCGGATGTGTTGTCGAGGTGGCTAAAAGCAAGGGAAAACCGGAACAAGTACGGGTCATCAGCACTATTTCTGACCATCAGAGGAACCCGACCCGAAATCTCCGGAGTAGAAAGGATGGTAGAGAAACGTGCTGAGAAGGTGGGACTTCATGACCCCAGATCGAAAAGAACAGATAGCCATTTCACTCCACACTGTTGCCGTCACTGGTTTACAACTCACTTAATAAGGGCGGGCATGTCCAGAGACTTCGTTAAAGAACTCAGAGGCGACGTCAGGGGCGATGCCATCGACATCTATATCCACATCGACAAGAAGGAGCTGAGGGAGAGCTATCTGGCGCATATACCACAGTTGGGGGTCTGATACTCTTTCTTTGATGCGTGAGAGGATGTCTCGAAACCAAATTCGAATAGACAATCATTTCATAAAGTTCCTGGCCTTCTTGCATTTAGACATGAGGCTTCATTGGTTTGCGCTATGGTTAAGTCATGCGGCATGGTTCGAAGCCTATGTTCTACATAGGGGTCAAAATTACTATTGGGCAGTTCCTTCAACTCCTTGATGTATTCTGAAACCAGTTTGTAAAGGGTTGGGTCCCATTTTCTTGCGAAGGGATCATGTTCTAAAGCCATCCAAATATGCCATCTAACAGCTTCAGTTTCAAGAAAAAACAGGAATGTAAAATAATCAACTGTATCAGGAGACAGCGAGTTTTTGAATGTTCTATCCCTTGATTTATCTTCTTCGTTGCTTTCCGTAGACCAGAGAAGAAATCTTTCTACCATTTCTCTCGGAATTTCGAAAGTAGAAACATCGCGCCTAGAATCAGTTCCGTCTCTAACCGTAGACTGGATGATTTTCGGATTTATTTCGTAATAATTCTCCCGACCAGACTCTTTTGGAATGGCTATTACAAGCTCGTCTTCCACCATCTTCTTGAGCAAAGTGCCAATCCTGGTTTTATGCCTTAAAACACTGCTGCGTTTGATTTTTTTTAGCCAAGTATCTTTTAATTCAGAGAAAGTACGTGTTTAGCTGGATAG